>JAUWNU010000080.1 GCA_030612505.1 Methanomassiliicoccales archaeon | reverse complement strand
GTGCCTAGGAACTCTTCCCACTCATCCAGGAAGTCGTCATTATCATCGTCATCATCCGTCCTAAGTTCTGTATTGGGTGTATCACGATCTGGAATGCCATCACCATCTGTGTCCAGTGGAGATTCTGTGTCATCCAACGGGTCGGTGCCTAGGTGCTCTTCCCACTCATCCAGAAAGCCATCATTATCATCATCGTCATCTGCATTGTCACCGGTTCCATCCCCATCAGTGTCAGTGGTTTCGGTCTCGTCCAGTGGGAAATCATCTTCATCATCTGGAACTCCATCATTATCATCGTCAGGGTCCGTTGAATCTGGAAGCCCATCATCATCATAATCAAGCCAGGTGGTGAATGACCATGAGAAATCGTCATTTGGAGAGCCTTCAGATACATCATTCTCATTGCCATCCAGTGTATTGTTATTCAAATCCTTCGCAATGCTGCTATCGATAAGAATTACATACGTGGTGTTCTTTGTGAGATTTGCAGATGGTGTGAAGGCCATTACAGCTCCATTGGTATCCCAAGAGAAAGAGCCAGCAACATTCGGAGATATTGAAAATGACAGTTCCACTGAAGATTTATTCATTGGACTATCAAAAGATATTGATATCACTGAATTCACTGGGACATCAATGCCTTCTGGAGTGCAGGAGATTATTTTTGGAAGAGTTGAACTGTCTTCCGAAGTTTCATTATCAATAAGAGTTGTGAACATATAATAATTACTTCCATTATTATCTGTTATCCAGTTGCCATAATCATCAGATGAACTGACCTCATAGTAATACGTAGTGTTCTGGGTGAGTCCTGCAAGGTTAATAGCATGATCAATTGTCATTGGTGCACTGTGAATGGACGTATTTGATGTCAGGTCTGAATTAATGGAATAATTCACCGTACTATCCCCTGGCTGATCAGTGCTCCATACTACTCTGGCTGATGTGTTGAGGATATTGTTTACAGAAACAGCAGTAATTTCTGTAACAGGAGTTGGTGTGTTATCTCTGTCAAGAATCCACAAATTCGCAGAAGCATGCCCGTCTTCATACCCAGTAAGATTTGCCAGTACATCTATAACAAACACATCCACCATATCATCATCATCCGGCAAATCAGGAGATGTTATTGTGAAAGTTGCCTCTCCATCTACACCTGTTAAGGCAGATACTGGAGATATGTCCAGTAAATTCGGAGAATCTGAAAGAACAACTATTGCATTCTCCACTGGGTCACCATTACTGTCCTCCACCGTGACCACTGCATAAGTAAAGCCATATGTGGAGCCGTCATAATCGTCAATATGGTCTGGGTCTATGGCAATGGATACTGAAAGATACGGAACGCTGGCAGGATAAACTGTTATCAATATGATTTCAGGAGGTGCCGGGTCATATCCATCTTTTGTTGCTTCTTCAATTTCAATTATCACATTAGTTCCATTAGGTTTGTCGGGAGGAACATATGGTGCAGTGAAAGTCACGATTACCTTTCCAGCAGAAGTGGTGTTTGCTTCAGTCACGCTTAAAACTCCATCTGTACAATCTAATTTTACACATGCCTCTTCTACTGGCACAGTAGTATTTTGATCCCTTACCAGAATTGTGATTTGATTCGTTGAATTGGATTCAATAGCCGATGGTGGAGACACAAAATATGCTTCAAGCCTGGGATATACTGGCTTTCTAAGGTTCAAAATGGTTTGCCAGTTGAATATCGTACCGTATTCATCCACTACCCAGCCAACAAATCTGTCAGAACGATATGCTTCGATATTAGTCCGATAATACAGAACATCAATTGGCAAATCATGGGAAATAGATGCCTGGGCATCCTTGACATGTTGAAGTCTTTCGGTCTGATTGCCGGTCATGGTGGCATTGTCTATTACATCATCATATGATTCATTCATGTAAGCAGGATAATTTTGACCGGCCTGTGCTGTGCTGGAATGGAAATATTCATACATGTAACTTGGAGGCTGGCTTTCAATGTCCCAATCTAAAATATACATGTCAAAATCTCTCGCATCTATACGATTTATAATAGAACCGAAATCCATTGCCACAGAATTCGCATAGATTCCTATGTCCTGAAGTTGGAAGGCAATCATGAGACCTGCCTGGGCTCTGATAGGGTCATAGTTGGCCTCAGGGGTCAGAATCTCAATGAGCCCCCCTGTACCGCTCCCTATGGGGCTTTCGTCCGGATTTTGTCTCCAACCATCACCATTATAATCCATATACCCTGCATTGTCCAGAATCATCTTGGCTTCATCAGGGTCAAAGGCATATTGTGGAAGAGAATCATTGTACCAGCTGCTAAATGGGCTCACTGGCCCGTCACCTTCAACACCGAGTCCCAGAAGTAATCTATCCACAATTTTTTCCTTGTCAATACAATGAGATATCGCTTGTCTCAGAGGCTTTCCAAGGTCATCCTCGGGTGCATAGGGGAATGATTTTGTTTCATCATATCCAAAAGACTCTCGCCTCATATTATATGCCATATAAGCAAAACCAGGGTCTGGAGAGAATTGCAATGAGATGCCTGGTTCATTGCTCAGTTCCTGAACAAAAGTAGGCGGCACAGGCCAGGCAATGTAATCTATATCATTATTCTTCAATGCCAGAATTGCTGCTTCTGCTGTCTTGTATATCTTGAATTCCATGGCATCTATTCCTGCCAGCCGAGCATAGGTTACGCCTTTTGAATCCAGGCAATAATCATTATATGCATATCCTGGCTTGTAAAAATGGTCTGGCCATGTTGTTATACTGGATTTTTGACCAACTTGCCAATAATCAAATTCAAAGGGGCCGCTTCCAATTGGGGGATTATTATCATATGCCTGGGCATCACTTAATTTCCATGCATCAAAAGTGCCATATGCGTATCCTGGGTCGCACCATATCTCAGCAGCATCAATGTCCTGGCCAGAGACCGTGTAGCCCCAAATGTGATAAGGAAGTACTAATGGAGATAGTGTGTCAGTAAAGAAATCACCATATGGTTCTTCAAGAACGAATTTCAGGGCTGCTTGCATGTGATCCCCGCTTTCCCAGACCTTGAAAATATTCAGCCAGCTCGTTGATGAATAATTAGAACCAGCTCCACCACCATTCTCTTTGAGACAGTTCATAACCGATGCCCATTCGGGAACCTGGGCTGCCACATGGAATGAGAACATCACGTCCCTTATATCCATCTGGACATCATCATGGAAGGTTACATTGGTAAAGTCATAGAATATTATAGCCTCACCAATACTGCTACTGGGCACGGACGTACCCCATTCTGATTCTGGTGTGAACTCAAACACTCCTATCTCACAATCTGCCCAATCCACCTCACCTGTATCAATGGTTGTGGATAAATTGGCTGAGCCAATAGCAATGAAGGGAATGACTTCTCCGGTTTCAGGTTCTATGTACATTGGTTCATCATATAGCCATTCCAGAACATTCCAGGTCCAGGAATCAGAAGCTGTGAGCGGATTTGTGGTCTTAAGGTCATCCTGCATAGCAATTCTGAAGGTTCCCTCTCCCAACATTATCTGATTATCCTCGGTTTCCATGGATAATACGCTCATTGGCAATAGCAGGCATGCTGCTATAATAAACACTGTCAATTTCATAATTGATTCAAGGTCTCTCATCCTCTTCGCCTCCAAACTCCATATGAGAATGATAGATTGAACTAATAAATCTACCGCTATATGAAATCGATTATTTTTAATATCCAGAGTTACTGACTGTACCTTGATGTTATACCCCTGGCGCGGAGAGTTCATAATTGGCAGCAAGGACAGCCAGATAGCCATAGACACACTATCTTCCAGCTTTGACTTTCCCAAGGAAAAGGTTGCAATATGGGGCCAGCATAAGACAGAGAACCTGGGCATCGAAAAGATTGTGGCCAATGTGGTCTCAAATCCTAATATCCGTTATTTAATTCTATGCGGCGAGGAAGTTCGTGGCCACCGTTCCGGCCAGAGCATCCAGTCACTTCATGTAAATGGAATTGACGAGAATGGCAGGATAATAAATGCCAGAGGCGCAGTTCCGTATATTGAAAATATTCCAATGGAAGCAATCACCCGATTTCAGAAGCAAGTTGAAATAATTGATATGATTAATATTACTGACAAGGAACAAATTCTGGCAAAGATTGATGAACTAGCATCGGAGAAAAAGCCGTCCTTCGGCCAGCCTATTGTCGTACAATTTGTTGAACGAGAAAAGACCAGCCAGATGAAATCGCTTTCTGGCAAAATCTCCTTGCACAAGGATTTACTGGTTGACCCTTATTTGGATGTGGAAGAAATGGAAGTGATAACATGATGAGCTTTTCCAAAGAGCAGAAAATTATTGAAATCGGAGACCTAAAGCTGGGAGGCCAGCCTGGAGAACTGCCAACCGCACTTTTTGGCACGGTATTTTACGGTAAAAAATACAGGGAGCCAGATGCAGAGGCAATGGAGGGTGTGCGTGAATTCATACGCCGTCAGAACGAACTTGGAGAGATGACTGGCAATCCCTCGGTGATTGATATTTACCTGGGAGATGAGGAGAACATGGCCAGCCGTATTGACCTGGTGCTTGAGGAAATACCAGAAAAACAGCCATTCTCAATTGATATTCCAGAATCAGAGATACGCCAGACCGCATTAAAACATGCCAGTGAGATTGGCATTTCCAATAGAATTATTCTGAATTCTTTTAATCTAGCAGCTGAACCTGAAGAGCTGGAAGTACTTCGAGAACATCCGCCTGGCTGCGCAATTTTGCTTGGTTATAATCCCAAGGATTTTTCCGTTGACGGCAGAATAGACATGATAGAATCTGGAGCTGGGTACATAGAAAAAGGATTAATGGAATTTGCTGATGAGTTTGGTATTAAGAACATACTTCTTGACACTGGAGCAACACCATTCGACCACAATGCTGCTGAAACTCTACGTTCAATACCAGTGATGAAAAACAAATGGGGCCTGCCAACTGGGTGTGCAATTCACAATACTGTGGAAAGCTGGCTCTGGATGAAGAAGTACAGAAAGGAGCATAAGGCAGAGTATCTCACCTGTGATGCTGGAGCAAACGCGCTCCCTGTCATGCTGGGTGCGGATTTCTGCGTTTATGGGCCAATAAGAAATGCTGGCACAGTGTTCCCATTTGTGGCAATGATTGATAAGTTTGTTGCCGAGGGTGCAGAGGATTATTTCGGCGTGGCTCAGCCTGAAAACCATCCAAGGAGGAAGCTGGAGTGAACTTTCCCCCACTGACTACTACAGTGGTAGGCAGTTATCCTGCATCTCCCCATGTGAAGAGTTTATTCAATTTTTGCAAGACTGGCCAGGATCCTTATGCAGAGAGCATTCAGGAAGCTGTTGAGGCTCAAATCTCCGCAGGAATCGACATAATCTCCGATGGCCAGACCAGGAATGATATGATAAAATTATATGCAACAAAGCTGGGAGGTATTCGCATGCGCCAGAAACCTGTTATTATTGGCCATATTGAGCATGGCAGCCCAATAACCCTGGAGGACCAGAAGCTGGCCAAAGAGATTATGGGTGGCCGGGCAATGCTGAAGGGCATTATCACAGGACCATTCACAATGGCAATGTCCTGCCAGGACGAGTATTATGGCAGTACTGAAAAGGCAGCAATGGGTTTTGCTGAGGCCCTGAATGCCGAGGCCAGGGCTTTGGCAGGCACAGTTGATATCCTTCAAATTGATGAGCCGTTCTTTTCAGTTGAATACCCTGATTATGCCAGTAATCTAATTTCCACTATATTTTCAGGGGTGGAAATTCCAAGGGCCCTCCATGTCTGCGGCGACGTAAGCAATATATTTGAAAAACTTATTGAGCTGAATGTGGATATTCTTGACCATGAATTTGCTGCACACCCTGAGCTTCTTGATGTGATGGCGGATATGGATTTCCCCCAGACAATAGGTTTTGGGTGCGTCCGTTCGGATATTAATATTGCAGAAGGCATGCCAGAGATATTAGAAAGAGTTAAAAGGGGGATTGACTCTATTGGTAAACATAAGATGATGCTGGACCCGGATTGTGGCCTGCGTCATTTGGCCCCTGAAGTGGCAAGAGAGAAACTTCAAAACATGGTGAGAGCAGGAGAAGTGATTGCACATGAAAGTTGAAACAATCGAGGCAACAAAGCACAAGCGAATGACCAAGGATCCACATGGATTTTTCGTCATTTTTCTGGATCAGGGCCGCAGCGAGATCGTGGTTGAGTTCTATGAGTCTGTTATTAAAGATGAGAAGAGCAAGAAAAAAGTTGGAACCGGCAAGCTTGGACTGGTTGTCTGCGGAACAAATGCCGAGGCACTGTGCCATACCATTTCCAGGGAAGATTTAGTCACACGTTTTGACCATGCCAGCTATTTGGGTAGGGAGTTACAAAAGGCCGAAGTAGCCCTAAGAAACGGTCTGAAATACGAACAAGATAATGAAGTAGTTATGAGAAAACCCAGAAAAAAGTGATTAACACTTTTTTCAAAATGGTAGTCAACAATATCTCATTTTCACTGAATGAATTTATAAATCATAATCACAAGGTATTTATCCCACATATTACATTATGTGAAAAGTAGTGAAAGATTGGGGATGAATATAACTTATGCCAAAGAAGAAATCAGGTGAAAAGAAGAAAAAAGCCAGCATTGATAATTCTGAGGAATATATGGAAAAATACAAGATTCTTTTTGAATCTTCAACCGATGCAATTATGACCCTGGGTAAGAAAAATTTCTTGGACTGCAATGAAGCAACACTGAAAATGTTTGGCATGACCAAGGAAGAGTTTACTAAGGTTCATCCATCCGAGATTTCACCTCCCAAACAGGCAAATGGTAAAAGCTCAAGAACCGAGGCAGACAAACAAATTGCAACTGCCTTCGAGAAAGGAGTTAACAAGTTTGAATGGATTCACAGAAGGAGTAACGGTGAAGATTTTCCTGCTACTGTATGGCTCACTGTATTTTTCCTTGATGGTGAGCAAGTTCTCCAGGCAACGGTCAGGGACATCACAGAACAGAAAGGCATAGAAATGGCCCTGAGTGAAAGTGAAACAAGACACAGAAGCATCTGGGACAGTGTCCAGACCGGCATTTTAATTATCGACACAGAAACAAGAGAGATAGTTGATATCAATAACAAGGCATTGGAAATGATTGGCACCGCAAAGAAAAACATTATTGGGAATATCTGCCATAAATTCATCTGCCCTTCAGAGGTAGGTAAATGTCCTATTCTTGATCTGGGCCAGAAAGGGGATGCAATGGAAAGAATTTTGCTTACTGCAAAGGGCAAGGAAATACCTATCCAAAAATCAGTCACAACATTCAAGTTGGGAAATAAGGAATACATTCTGGACAGCTTTGTTGATATCTCTCTGCAGAAGAAGGTGGAAGCCCATCTGGAAGAGTACAAGGAGCATCTTGAGGACCTTGTGGAGGAGAGGACTGGCCAGCTTGTGAAAGCAGAGAAAGAAGTTAGACGGCTCATTCAGGCAGTAGAAACTTCGGTGAATGCCGTGGCCATCCTTGACATTGACATGAACATAGTGTATGCGAACATAGCTTTCGGTGAACTGTTTGAAGCGGATATGAACAAGGTCTTGAAAAGTAATGCTGGCTCCTATGTTAAAAAAGATTATTTGGGTTTGGTTCATGAAAATATAAAATTAGCCCTGGAAGGGAAAGATATTGATATATTCGAGATTCGAGCAAGAACAGCAAAGGGCAATCTGCGCTGGGTGGAGATACTCGGCTCGGTGATTTATGATGACAGCGGCGAACCAGAGGGCATAATGACCATAATCAGGGACATCACAGAAAGAAAGAAAATAATGGAGACATTGATCGCTGCCGAGGATAAATACCGATTACTTGTGGAAAGGGCCAATGATGGGATTCTGATTATTCAAAATGAAAAAGTTGAATATATGAACCCTGCGCTGGTCAAACTATCTGGCTATACTCTTGAAGAGCAGGTGGGAAGGCCTTTCATTGAGAATGTTGCTCCCGAGGCCAGGGAAAATGTTGCCAAGCTGTTCGGGGCCAGAATGAGAGGTGAGGAAGCGCCAGCATTGTACGAGACAATTCTTATTAGGAAGGACGGCACCAGAATTCAGGTGGAGGTCAATGCTACAGTGATGGATTACAATGGCCAGCCTGCGGATTTTGTTTATCTCAGAGACCTCACCGAGCGCAAGATGGCAGAGAGAGAGATAATCAAACTTAAGGATTTCAGCAAGAATACAATCGATAATTCTCCGGTGGGAATTCTTACCACAGACCTGAAAGGGAATATTCTAACGGCTAATCCAGCTCTCTTGGGAATGCTTGGAAGCCCAAACGAAGGAAAGACGAAAAAATTCAATGTTCTTACCATGGAACCTCTGATAGAACAAGGGTTCTCCGAATTGTTCAGCCAGTGTCTCAAAAAGGGAAAGAAAATCAAGGTTGAGAGCATTGCATACCGCTCCCTCTGGGGGAAGGACTGCACTGTGAGCCTCAACATTGTTCCTCTAAAAGATGCAGATGAAAAACAGATAGGAATGGTGGCGCTCATGGAAGACATTACCGAACAAAGTCATGCCAGAGAAGCATTGATCGCTTCCGAGAAGATCTACAGAGGGCTCTATGAAAGCACAATTGCCCTTGCCGATTCCACTGACCTGGCAGAGGTCATTTCTGTCATTGCCGAACAGGCAAGGAACATTCTGGATGGTGAATGTTCAACTATATACCTATGGGATGAATTTGAAAAACTGCTTGTCCCTTATTACACCAATGCAGAGGGAGAAAAAGATAAATTCATGAAACATAAGCTGAAGCCTGGTGAAGGATTAACTGGCACGGTAGCAAAAAAGAAGAAAGGCGCATATGCAAATTATGGGGAAGATAAAAAGAAAATCATGGGATACATACCAGGCACTAAAAATGATAGGGATCATCTTCAATCTATAATAGCAGAGCCCATGATGGTAGAGGGGCAGCTTGTTGGTATTATAAATGTAATAGCAGAAGAAAGAAAATTTAATGATGATGATCTTTCAAAAATGAAAATTCTGGCTAATCAGGCAACAATCGCATATACGCGGTCCCAAAACATCGATGCACTCACCGAGAGCGAGGGGCGTTTCAGGAGAATGGCCGAGAATATTCATGACGGCCTGACCATCATTGAGAATGGGGAAGTCGTTTTCATCAATGAAAGGGCTTGCGAGATATATGGATATTCCAGGGAAGAATTAAAGGATATGACAACTCTGGACCTCATAATTCAGGAAGATAAAGAGCAAATGCAAAAGATAATGGAAAATGCAAAAAAGACCGGCGTAATCCTGGGAGAGCTGGAGTTCTGGATAGAACAGAAAGATGGGGCAAGACGCTATGTTCGTACCAGGACCTCAACCAGCAAGGAAGCAGCCAATATCAGCGAATTTATCATCACCACGGACATCACAGCCAGAAAGCTCACCGAGGACGAGATAAAACGGAAAAAGATGAAATTTTTGCTGGAAGACGGAAGAGCCTACCTTGTTAAAGAATTCAGGCCAGAGATATCAATAGAAGCTTTCAAGGACCTTATTGAGATTGACTATTCCGGCCTTATAATTTCCAGAACACCCAAGAAAGACCTTCATAAAATTGTGATAGGGCCATTTGAACATATCTGGCTGGGCCAGAAGGCAGATGAAAAGGAATCTCTTTTTGATAATCTAATTTCGCAAATAGCTCAGCTTCAGGGAAGGAGCACAGTGCTGATAGACAGGCTGGATTATCTCATATTCAAATATGGGTTCAGAGAAACATTAGCCTTCCTTTACAATCTCCGGGACATCGTGTACCTGAAAGAGCAGGTTGTTATCCTCTCCATTGACCCGTCAACCATTAGTGAAGAAGAGCTAAATCTCATACAGAAGGAGATGAGCGAGATAGAGCAAAGGCAGGTCCCCAGGCCCAGCGAGGAACAGTTTGAAATTATCGAGAAAATTTATGAGAAGAATAGCTCTGGCATCAAGCCATCATTCTCCGAGATTGGCGCGGAGCTAGGCGTAAGCAAGCCAACTTTCAGAAAACGTGTCCGAAGTCTTATTGCTAACGGATATGTTGTGGAATTGACAAAAGGTAATAAAAAAGTCCTGGAATTAACACAAAAAGGAAGAAGCCTCTTTTTCAAATAAAATTCCGCATGAGAAAATAAGCATGCATTTGAACATTTTCATTATTTTTCACAAGATTTTTCACTACTGTGATATACTGTGAAAGCTAATACTGTACTGTATATAGAGTCAAAAAAAGGTGCACACAATGGTAAAACTTGTAACTGTATTGGAACAGCAGGTCTGCATCAAATGCAAAGGTACGGGAGTACTGGCTAGTGGAGATAGCTGCAGTAATTGCAATGGCACAGGTACAGTGGAAGTTGAAGTGATGCGATAGAGCATATCTAAGAATATCACATCACTAAGTTTAAGAAAATCTTTCACAAGTTTTCACAAGTTTTTTCTTAAACCTGATATATGGTGAAACCCATATTGTGTGTAAGGACGGCAAATAAAATGATGTACCGGAAACACCAAGAATATCATCAGCCCCTCGATAATCAGAATATAGAGATACTGAAAAGATGGCTGAAAGGTGAGACCGGAAATGATA
>JAUWNU010000022.1 GCA_030612505.1 Methanomassiliicoccales archaeon | reverse complement strand
ATCTAATGGAGAGTTCCTGTAGGTCTTCCACGGGTCTGCCGGGTCTGAGGAATCATACCACTTCACCGCATCCCAGGTTGTACCACCATCACCGAATATGGAATCATCCAAAACAGTTCCGATAGGTCCAGAGATGTCAATGGGGAAGGACACGAATGCCCATTCACCTGGCGAATAGGCCGAAAGGTTTATGTCATAGGCCTCTCCACCTCCAATTGCAGGTACGACATTAGACTGTGTTGTTTCGTAATCATACTCCATGTTGAACACCGCAGAGGGTATGTCATAGTTTATGACAGTTTCCAGGAAGTCTATGCGTATCAGTTCATCATCAGTGGAGTAGACACCCCATGTGAGCACGCCGCCTATGATGTAGTCCGCAAAGTTGGTGGTTATGCTGTCGGTCAGTGTTCCGTCAGTGTCCGCGGGGCAGGCAATTGTCGCTCCTGTCGCGGCCCAGCCGCCGGAGTTGCTCAATAGCCACATGTTGAAGCTTGTTGCTAGGTCACCCTGACCCTCGAAGGTCAGATCAATGCTTGTTATGATTGCAGGGTCGGTCGATATCTGTACCTCGCACCATGTGAATATCTCATCCCAGCCACCAGGGTCAACAGTGGTGAATCTCGTATCGTCGCTGAATGATACATCTGCCGCTGTTATCGCATATTCTGTGTTCAGGTCGGTACCTTCGGGCGGCATTGTGTCCACATCCCAATAAGTGGCTGTGAACTCTGTGTCATTGGGCACGTACGTATCTTGACCTGAGCCACCGCTGCCGACGATAACATTAACCCATATCTCCACTCTGATGCTGTTGGCAGTGACAGATCCACTAGCTGGAGTATCTGTCCAGGTGAACATGTGGCTTGCTGGGAATCCACCAACATTCTCGTTGTCATTAACAGTTTCATACAACTCGACACCGGAACCATCCTTGATTACTGCGTACATATATGCTTCAAGCGTTCCTGGTTCGTCCACATAGCCATATACATTGAATGTCCATGGGCCTGCAATGGAACCGGTGTATGTTCCAGGCGTTTCCCAGGTATCTATCAGGTAATCCAGGCCAGAAGTGGTCAGGCCTGCACTGAAAGCAGTATTCGGGAAGGTCTCAACCGGCTTCATGTCCAGATCTTTGAACACGCCCTCTGCTTCCAGCTGGAAGTGCCATTGGTCATCAACAATGTTGTCTATGGAGAAAGTATCTGACACATCAACTTCGCCAAGCGGGATAGAGTTTATTGCTATTACTCTAACCAAGTAGTTCACACCATCTGGGTCTGCTGGAGTCCAGCCATAGGTTCCAGAGCCGCCAACACCGTTCAATAATCCACTTGTTATCGGAATCCAAGATGCTCCTGAATCTATACTGTATTCAATATGCATATCTAGTGTCTCAGGTGGGTCTGTTGGATCATCTGCATTCCAGGCGATGGTAATGGTGCCGCTTTCTATGGGTCCTGTTGGACTTGTGAGCACAACTGTGGGTGGTGGAAGTCCTTCTGTGACATACACCTTAACATATGCACCATCTCCCCAAATCAAACCTGCGTCCTGGCCTCTTACCCAGACATAGAAATAATCTCCTATTTGGGCTCCAAGTGGTATATCTTCAGCAAGTGCTGTTCCAGTCTCTGTTTGAGTTGTACCCGACATTGTCATTGCAGTTCCGCTTTCAGCACCGCTCCATGAAGGCTCTATTGGTACTCCGTTAAAGACTTGGCCTACATAGTATTCCGCATCGTTGATTCCACTGAAACCTGTACTTATATCATCGATGTTCGCGCTGATATCATATGTGTAGCCCAATTCTACTGGGTTCGAGTTAGCGATTACAGATATCGCTATCGGTCCTTCTGTATCTGGATCATTTGGCCAGTCATAGTGGAATATTGTCAGATATATATTGTAGTCAACATCCAGAACAGTTCCGTGACTGGAGTGATATACCTCGTACATATTGTCTCCGCCCAGAGATAGAGCGGACATCATCTGGTGACCCTTGGCATAGGCATCTGCGGTTACGGTGTACGTTGTGCTCGTTGCGAATCCGTCGTCAGAACATACAGTGTCTATGTTCGGAACACCGTACGGATTTGATGCCTCCAAATACGAAGCCCATTGATATCCGTCTCCTGTTCCAGCCATACACAATATAGGTCGTCTGATATAGGTTGCGTCTGATACCACAGTGCCGAAAGGTCCTTTGGTATTGCCCCAACCGATTGTGCTGTCTCCCGGGGGATTTGCTGCATCAAAGTCACCGTCGATGTACGTTGTCCAAAGAGTTCCGGTAGTGCCTCCCTCGTCATTCCAAACAGAAACCATGTTTCTCATTGTTCCTGCAATATCAACATGCACGCAGGCCGGAAACTGTATATTATACAATGTGTCCCAAACATCGGTACTTAAGTCTCCCGCTACGTCCTGCCAACCATTGGTTGGATCATACAAACGAACACGCAGATCCCTGTCGTTTCCGGAGGATGTTCTCCAATAGAACCACACCCAGGCAACATCTTCACCAGTTCCCAGGTTTTTGGATTGTCCTGCATTCGGGAAGAAGTAGAAGTTACCGTCTGCGGGCGTAATTTCTCCCTGGTCAATCCAGGTATCGCCTCCGTCATTGGAGATGTAGCCGTGGGTGTCAACACCGACGGGGTTGCCTGTTAGAGTGAGATAGTCCAGGTGCTCGAAGATGTAGAGAAACTGGTTTCCACTGGCCAACGGTACCAGCGAGTTTACTCTCTTAATATTGTAAACACTGGTGCCGCCGTTCTGGTCAATCTCTACCGTCGTCCAAGCACCGTAATTTGCATTGTTCGCATATGCTATCCAGGATGTTGATTCCGTATCGTCCGTGATACCGACTTTGTCCCCGGTAAAGCAGATCATTACCCTGTCCTGGTATGTTCCACTGGGCATCCAATAAATCCTGAGGTCGTTCGGGTCATTGTAATCAGGCGATGGCGCAGCAATCTCCACTTCTGTCCATGGTTCGATGGGTTGTCCATCGGCCGGATTCAGTGTTGTATGGGTAATGAATACTCTGTTGCCGTTTGACATGGCCTTGATGTATACCACTATAATATGGCTGGTTCCTCCATTGTCAGTGAATGTCACGATGGACGGGTCAAACTCACCCGTTTCATCATTGGCAATAGCCACCGACGTGGGCAATCTTTCTGCCAGAACCTCTACACTCAGGAAAAGATTGGCAAATTCACTAGGATCGCCCTGTGAAGTTCCTGTCAGCTTGAAGGTGTATACACCAGTGCCTATGGCTCCTGCGGAGATTGTTGCAACTGCATCCTGGTATTCTCCAGAATCAATTGCGAAGGGACTCACCGGGCTGTAGCTTATGGAGAACGGTCCATCATCACCCATCAGAATGCTGTCTGCATTGTTTCCATAGTTTGCTGTCCTGAATGGGAAATCAACCTGGCTGTTTGCTACCAGGTGCATCGAGGTTGGATAATCTGTTGTAATAACCACATCATAATTTGATTGTGGGCCTAGATCCGCGCACATTACAATTCCACATGGTGTAGCTGATGGTATACTGTAACCAATTACTTCAACTGTCCATACACCTGGAGTTCCTGGAGTTACACTATACTGAGTTGGATCTGGTATCCAGACCTGTTCGACATTATTGTCACCATCATAGTAAGTTAAGTGACCTACGTCCGGCCTGTTTGCAGGGGAATTAGCCTGTGACCAATATGGGCCGCCCGGGGTTGTAGTGAAAGAGTTTCCATAGAAAATATCATTGTTCGGAGCGGTAACCTTCAAGTCAAGATCTCTATTGAGAGAGATTCCACTTGTGTCCTTCCAGACAAGCGTTATCTTTAAAGGAACCACATCGGACACAACATTGTATTGCCAGGCCGCCGGAGACCATGTTCCTGGGGCGCCAAAGGTATTTGTGTCATATTGGACAGTAGTCGGAGCATCTGGGAACAGTGAGTTCTTGATGTTTATTCGTCCCCATCCCTGGTCGTATCCAGGATACACATAAAGTTTTTCCGACATCTTGTCGCAGCCATTAATAAGCATTGCCTTTGTCAATTCAGAAGGCGGGGCTGCAATTCCCTCTATCTCTCTCAGGTACTCGCGAACAAGCGCGTAGTTGCCCGCGGCCATGGGACAGGCCATTGATGTTCCAGACATGTATTGGTAGTCCGGTCTGCCATCCTGGCCTGGGCCCCCTGTTACGTAGTTGTATTCATCAACGTCCATTATAAAGCTCGGTTGAGGGTTGCCGATAAAACCGACGTTGTAGTCCCATTCGCCCCTGCTGAATGTGGAAATGACATCTGCTCCGACAGCAACAAGGTCAGGTTTTATCCTTTCATCGCTGTAAGTACCCCCACGGCTGCTGAAACCTACAACCACGTTAGGGTTATCAGATTCCGTCTGGTCCGGTCTGAAATTCTGGTTTGCGCCCACGGTGAGACCATTCTTGGCCTGAGAACCAGGACTCAGTGTGTCCGGTGCAGGTCCGTCATTGCTCGCTGCGAACAGTATCATCCTGTCGTCAGCCTCCATTTGGTTGTCGACAGTGGTCGAACCAGCACCGTAGTTGGCGGGGTCCAAACCATAGGAGTTGGACATGGTCCTTGCGCCGTCAGAATATTGGATGTCCCAATATGCCGGGCTTGAAGCGATTCCGGCTCCTTGTGCACAACCGTCAAGTGAGAGTTGAGCACGTGGAGCGACTCCAGCCTCTCCCAAATGCCAGATATTATCAACGGTAGATTCGCCGAGGTGTGTCTCCCAGCACCAGCCGTCGGATGCAACAATGCCTGCGCAGTGAGTTCCGTGGGCCGTTCCGCCAGTCAAGCCGTCAGGATCTGATGCTGTTGTTTGGTCTGTGTATCTTATTATCCTATCACCGGCAGGACTGTCAAAGAAATCGCAGTGCCCATTGTTCTGGTCGCCTTCATCAAATCCAGAGTCCTGGATTCCGATGACCTCGCCACTGCCATCCAAAGATTGAGGAAGACCACTCCAACTTGGGTACCAGGCACCTACAGATTCGTGTACCTGATTGGCTTTGCTGTCCATCAAGTATTCGGGCCCATCTGGATACATCAGTTCAATCTCTGATAGTGAAGCGATTGCTGGAATCAATGAATTATCAACTGTAATAGTGATGATCCGGTCATTGGCGACATATTGACCCACGGTCGCACCCATATTGCTGAGTTCTGCGGCCAAGGCAGGTATGTCAGTTCCTTCGAACGCAAAGATGGTAGCCATGACATTACCGCTGGTCTTTTCAGAAATCGCAGATGATATCTTGTATGCTGGATGGTAACTTCCAATCCATGATACATAAGGTAAATCACTGACAGTTGCCTTTGTAGCTGAGTCCATCTTTACAATGAATCCAAACTCTGCCACATCAGCATGCACAGTTCCGCCAAGGTTAGTAATAGATTCACCCCAGCTTGGTTGCATTGGACCTATAAAGCGCACTATGTATGAATCCGAATCTGCTGGTGCCCTAAGGTTTTCAGGGATGTCAGGCTCACCTGCTGTCCAATCAAATTCAATATCAGAAACACCTGGTCTGATAGTGGCATGATTAGCCATGAAATCCACATCAATGCCAGCATCTGCTATTAGCTGTCCACTGCCTTTGTTAACTTTCAAAAGACTATAGCCATTGTTATAGTCCACTAGTACTTCTGCTCCGCTTGCTACTATCCTCTGTAATTGTACATCATCGGCGTTTACCAGGATAGTGTCATAACTTGGTATTCCTGGCGAAACAGCGGTAATGATTCCCACAGGGAGTAACATAGTCAGAGCAATCATAATCACAATAACTTTGCCCACTAATTTCATTGAATGTTCATTTTCCATTCTTCGTCCTCCTCTACTTCATTAAACTTTGTTTTGGTTAAAGTGTGTAATAACAAGTTTGCCCATTGTTACTCTACACACCTTTGACTAATATAGGCCATAGATTTACAGATATATATAAGTTCCTTCATTTTGGAATATATGATACTTATATCGCTAAATTTCAACCCTATAAAAGTATGAAATTGATTCTTCCATTTTATCGGCGAGGTCTTTTGCAACAATCCAATATTCCACCTCGGTTTGGAGAGCTTGGCCAGGAATAGTAACATACCATCCCAGTTCTCCAAAGGTCATATCCAAAGATTGTTCAGTTCCATTATCTATTCGATAAAAAAGTGTGACATCAGATATGGGTAAATTATCTGATACGGCCGCCGTAACAGTTACGGGATCATTTGGAATTCCCAATGACTGAAAATTATCATGTACTTCTGAAATCATAAGTGTGGAGCTGTAAGACTTCACCAGATTAGCATAGCAATTTCCTGTTACAGATCTACCTTTGAAAAACCCAGTAACCTCGCATGTTCCGGCCCAGGCCGTTGCTGCCCTCTGATTATCCACTGTTGGTTCTAAGGTAAAATTATAATTATTTTTTTCTGAAACAATCCTCCACGAGTGCGAATATGCCCTTTGCCCCGCGGAATCTGTAGGATCAAGCCAGTATTTTAGATTTTGGACACTTGAATTCATATTGTTAAAATCTGAATAAGAAACCAGACCCGAATATACATCCAGTTCAAAACTCCCATCCATATTAACTAAGTAATGGCGCTCAAGGATTATTTCACTGTTTTGGTCGTATATTTTTGAAACATATAGTTCATAGCCATTGGACAGCACAACATTCCATGTCTCTGTATTGAATATTGACCAATCGCCCCAAGAGTGCTCAATCCATGCTTGACCAGAAATACTATACTGTACATCTTGCAGCAATATTGTACCTGAAATCTCTATCTTACTTTGAAAATACGAGTGAATAGTACCGTATTCATTAAGCCATGTCTTTCCATTCTCATCGCCCAGCAGGACAGGGTCTTTGCTACTTTGTAAAGTGACATTAAGCCGGACCAATTCTTGAGAGCCTTCAAACATGATGCTATTCAGATTGTATTCGTCTGAGTCCACTGCTTGCCAAGCATCAGTGATTAAACCATTTTTGTATGATATGTCCAAAGATTCATTGCTTGCTTCGATGTTCAGAGATGGCTGGCGGACATCATCTGGATAATTTCTGCTTGAGTAATATTTTTTTCCGGTTAGATTGTTCTCATCGGTGAATGCAACCGTACGAATTCCACTATTGAAATAACTTACTTGGTAACCGAAAGAGTGTCCCCCTGCTGTTTTAAAAAATCCTGAGAATGTCCAGATTTCCAACATCTGTTCATGTGCTCCCTCATCCTCTGGAAAACTCATTGCTAGGTTTATTCCAATAGGGGGGGGCTCATCATCTTTTTCGTATACAAACGAATAAAATAAAATAGTTATGATAATAATGGCGCAGAATACAGAACCCCATTTTTTAAATGATTTTTTTTTTGTTGATTTCACATCGTTTGTATTTTTGGATTTCATAGAGGTCACCTTTTTTAAAATTTATACCTTTACACTCTCCAGAATTATGTTATTGTATTTAGTAATTATTGTATCAATCGACGATATTATCCTATATCTGGTAATTTATATAGGAAATAGTTGTATTAATATTCCAATACAGTTGTCAAATAAATATGTAACTGGATTCAAATATAACAAGATATTTATACCTAATATCATATGTGCAAATTATTACTAAAACAGTATATGGGTGAGATATATGAGAGTTGTCTTAAAAACAATTATGTGCGTTCTTGTAATTGGAAGCATGCTTATTAGTGCATTAGGTACAGGAATTAATTATGTTGAACAGATATCTTCTGAGGAAATCAATGAAAGTACAACAAATCCAAATGCAGATACAGCCTTGACGAATGAAAAGGATATACCTTCTGAGGTATCAATAGTTCCAGAAGAATATGAATCAATATTCCCTTCAGATCCCACTCTATTTGGTAATCCCGGACAAAGTATCTTATCAGAAAATAATTCCCATATTGAAGATGCGCACCAGATATCTCAGGTCTGGTTAGATGGGTACTATGGTAATGGAACCACAATAGCTCTTGTTGATACAGGGGTAGATTTTGGACACATGGATTTACAAGGGACCCAGGCTGTAAGTGGCAATATTTTTGTTATTGCAGAAATGGTCATTATTGCATCTGGTGGTGAAACCTCTGCATTTTTAAAGAATGAAAATATAATTTCATGTACCTTGGAAAAAAATTCTTCAAGTTTTACTGATTTTACTTTAGATTTACTTACAGGAAATATTACTTTTACAACACCATTGGCTTATGGTGAAATAATCAACGCAACATATGAATATACACCATCGTTTTACGGATGGCCAGTAGCATTCGATCCAAGATCTATGAGGACTTTTCTACAAAATAATGATACCGCTGGCACATGGTATGCAAATACCTCTCGACATGGTTCAGGCCCTTTTGATTTGGTACACAATATCGAAATAGATGGAACCAATGATTTTGGTGAAGAATCTGAAAAATATGGAAATGATCCACGAAATGCTGATTCTTCAATCATTGATGGTGGGAATAAATATGATTTCGATTTGACAGATACATATGTGACCAGAGACGATAACTATTGGTACATGGGAATACCTACATATCCCCAGCGAGCTCCAGAATCATATGGAGCTTATGATTATCCATCAATTGGAATATATATTGATGTTGATAATGGGACTTCGGGAACTGCTACCATTGACCCATACGGAAACTTTGTTAACACTCTTACAAGCCATAGTGATACAGTCACGGATGTGAAATATAGTCCTGATGGCACCAAGCTTGCATCAGCTTCAATGGACAAGACTATTAAAATTTGGGATACAAGTACTGGCATGGTATTACATACACTTCTTGGTCATACTGATATCCCTCGTTCTCTTGATTGGACGCCAGATGGTACAAAATTAATTAGTGTTGAAAACACAGATATGTATTTGTGGGATGTAACTACCGGAAATCTTGATGGTAAAATGAGATATCTTGAAGCTGGTGACATTACCGGAAAGGAGTTTTACGATCTATTTACAAAAACCGGAACACTTTCAATAAGTCCAAATGGTACATGGGCGGCAGTATCTACAAAACAATATGTGTATATCGTTGATATTGCTTCAATGACTATTTTCGGTAAGATATATGTCATCGGTGGATATAATGTTAATACCGTTGCTTTCCACCCTACTGAGCCCTGGATTGCAGTTGGATTAGGTGTAAAAGATGGGAGTTATTTCCCGGTTAGGATTTATAATTTAACTGATTTAGGTACAACATCCCAAGTATTGCAGGTATTCAATGAAGAAGTGTATGGACCAGCAAACGAAGGTGATACCGGACAGTACCCTCTGATATATGGAAATTATTCAGAAGAGGTTTTAGAGGATTATACTATTTATTATGGAATCGGGTCAACCAAATTCAAAGCATTGGAAGGCACGAATTACACCATGAATGTAAATGATTGCATAATCACATGGTTATCACCATTAAAGGAATATTGGAAAATATATGCTTTTTATAATTATACCACCTATGCTTTTTATGGTGATTTTTATGCACCTATAAATCGCACATTAGGTGGTCCTGCAGCTCCAAGTGGACATAACACACAAATAACAAATTTAGCTTGGCATCCTACTCAGAGAGATATCCTGGCATCAGTGAGTTTGGGTGGAACGGATGTTGACCCGAGCGAAATAATAATATGGAATGTTGCAACCGAAATTATTACAACAGAAACAGTGGCTTCCAATTACAGTTCAAGTATTTATGGTGTAGCTTGGTCTCCATCTGGAGTCAATTTAGTAACAGTTGAGGGTGGAACATACATCACTGGATTTGACAGCCCCCCAGTAATTACGATTAGGGATAATCTCGGAGCACCAGTTGAGACGATAAATGGCACTCTACCTATAAATTCAGTTGATTTCAGCCCGGACGGTTTGAATTTTATTACGGGTTCGACTGATCGAAGGGCAAGTGTCTGGAATAATCCGACCGGCATTCTTTCTGAGATATTCACCGCGAACAAACCGGATTATGCATTATATGCAGATACTGACATGATTTGGAACCAAAAGAATGAGGAATTCACACCATATCTTTACAATGCTTCATTTAATAAATGGAATGAAGGAACAGGTTCCTGGGACGAGCAACCTCTAAACAATATAACATGGGAAGTAACAGATGAAGTTCTTATAGCAAGTTATGATGATACTATAACTTCTGTACCGTTCACTAGTGCAATGAATTTTGCGTTCAGTGAAATACTTTCATATCAAGTATTCAAAGATGGTGTTTTGTGGCCAATGGAAGGAAATTATTCTGAAGGGGACATCCTTGATAAAAGGATATTGACTATAGCTGAAACAGCAGATATTTCTGCAGGAGATGTGATTACAGCTACCTATGAATATGTTACTGCTGGCGATCAAGCGAGTTTTCAATGGGGAATAATGTTTTTCAATGAATTTGCCATTCCAAGGGTAGCTTTCGGTGATCCTGATGCTATTTCATTTGAAGTATTTACAGTAGGACGTGATAATAAAACTCATGCTCAGGACACATCACCTGCAGATAAGGGAGTATTTGATAATGATTTTAATACTAAAGAAGATGGTGGATTTGGAATCTATTCGGGTGTGAATGTGGACAGGGTTCATCATATAGCAAATGAGTCCGCCGTTGACGGTGCTATAGGAGGCCAAACCTATGCCCAACTGGCAAATTCAAACATAGTTGTGACTCCATTTTTCTCGACCGTTACTGGGATGTGGTTCAATGAAACCGTTGATATTTACATAAACTATGACTATTCTAATCCTGAAGGAAATGTTCCATTGGCTGCTTCTGAATATACTCTAGACAGTGCTACAGGTAATATATCTTTTACCACCGCACTTGCAGCCGGGGATGATGTAACAGTTCATTATTCATATATCATCGAATCAATGACAAAGACTAATCCAACATCTCTTGGCAATTTTGCATATGTTGAAATTGGAAGTTATACAATTGATGGAATAACAAGTAAATCTAATAATTTCCATTTTGGATTTCATCCTTCAGAAATTCTACAAAGATCTTATGGTACTCTAGGAATGCTGGTTGTGGATTCAACAACTGCCTCAGTATATGATAAAGTAATATTGGACATGAATAATGACCATGTTTTTGATTCAAGTGATGTTATAGTTGATAGAGACAATCCAATAGCCTGGCTGGATAATTTTAATCGAACCGCTGCAGATGCAAACGATGTTGCTAACAAATCTCTGCCAGATGGTTATCCTGATGTCTCAGCTGGAATGTTATATTTCATATCTGATGGTAAGACCCCTATCCCCTATTCAGAACGATATGTTGAAATAGAAGAACTCAACGATGAAGATAACTATAAAACACCTACAAATGGAGATTTATTAGCCTTTATGGGTGAATTTGATTTCGATACCATAACCAAAGCTAAATCAAATCATGGAACACAAATGGCTTCTCGATTAGTTTCCCAAGGCAATATGGATATCTACGAAGTAATGGGATTATCTCCTGGAGCGAAAATCATCCCAATTGGGGGAAAGAAAACTAAGTCCGATGTCATAGCTTCCTGGTATTTCGCTGTGGAAGGCTACGATGGGCTAATTGGTACTGGAGACGAAGCTCAAATTGTTGTAAATGGTTTTAATTATCCCTCAATATATGAAGCAGGATGGGACGATTATTCAAGAATGGCAGATTATATTTCCATGATTTATGCAGAAGAGAAAGCACTTTTCATAATGAGCGCAGGTGATGATGGCTATGGCTATGGAACTGTTTCAGCACCCGGTGCAGCACCAGGGGTTCTAACTGTAGGGTCTGCCACTGACAATTTATGGACGACAACTCAAGGCGGTGGTTTAGGCGGTTCAAATCACTTCTTCGGTGATGTACCGCCCAGGGCATCAAGGGGCCCGACCGCAATGGGCATCCCCAAGCCAGACGTTGTTGCGATTAATGCTGGTTTTGTCAATCTGCCTTTGGCCTCAGTTCCCGACGGGACAGATGCATATACATCCCTTCTACCAATGATTGGATCTGATCACTCAGCAGCTGTTGCCTCAAGTATCGCAAGTTTAGTATACCAGGCATATTTCCAAACGCATTCTGAATATCCAAGTGCTTCAATCGCGAAAAGGCTGCTCATGTCCGGCGCAGATGATGTTGGGTATGATATTCTCACACAAGGTGCGGGTTTTCTGAATGCAAATAGAAGTGTTGCCATGGCAACTGATACATATGGTATTTCATCTTCTCATGATTTCTGGGTTCCCGGGAACTATGAAGGATTATCTTATGAAGGATTTGCTTCACTGGTAGAAGATGGAGATAGTGTCAAAGAAACAGTAACCCTCTCCAATCATGGTGGCTCTTCAGAAACCGTAAACATAACAGATACATTATTTGCAAAAATTGGAGAAAATAATTTTACTAATTATACGATTGATAATTATTATTATCCAATAACAGATAAAAATGCTACTGATTGGTATTCACCAGGTGAGATTGTCATGTGGTTGAATGAAACAGGTCTGAACAAGGTAGACTCTGCAGCTGTAGATGGCCCAACGGGTCTTGATTTATCTGGTTCATTCCAAAACTCCCCATTGAATGTTGTCCCTGCAACACCAGGATTATGGGAAAGGGCAAGTATGATTCGTGTTACGGCCTACACCGATTTCGCAATATTCAGTGAACTGGATGAGTCTAAATTAAATCACAGCTATCGATTGTCTCTATTGGATTGGGAAAAGGGGGCAAACAGTAATCTCAATGGCAATCCAGACTTTCCCGTATATTTCCCATGCCTAACCAGCGAAGGATTGTATTATCCCGAGGACCTTAATGTCATATCAGAAACTTATAGTATGATGGAATCCAATGGAGTTATATCCAATGTTCTGGAAACCAGGATTACAAATCCTGCATCCAGAATTCATGATGGCCTGGTTATCCATCTTAATCCAATAAGTGAAACAATGAAAGAAGAAAATATTGAATGGAACTTCAAGATAGAATTCTTCGAAAAAATGGATTGGGATTGGTTATCATTGGATACTGATGAGTTATTAATCAATGGAAACAGCGATGCAACATTTGATGCCACGGTTTCTATCCCCATGGGAACAGGAATGGGGTCTTATGAGGGTGCGATTTCATTACACCATAATGAACAAAATGTCGTTAACGAATCTATTCACAATGTGGCCACATACACTTCCATTGATGATCCTGTTAACGCCCAGACAGATCAGATTACCAACCTGCTTCATGGGAATGTCACCGGAGTATCGGATATGTGGAAAATGAGACCGGATGGTGTGTTTGCAAATGATACCGTAGTCTATGCTCCAGATGGATCAGAAATGACACCTTGGGGTTTCAATCTCCCACATGTGAACATAACAAATTACACATATCTGGTTTTCCTCATGCTAGGGGACAGTGTGTATAATGCGTCGGATCTTGCGCCGTTCACAGTGGACACCATGACAGGATACGTGAACTTCACCCACGAGGATTGGGACGACCCACTTGGTAATTATGGCATAACAGAATTTTATGCATGGTTCGAATATGTTGAACCACCACTTCTTTTGACAGGTGCAAATTATACATTGTATCCCACAAACGGTACGATAATCTTGAACCCTGCCGATGCACTTCAACCAGGTGAATATCTAGTGGCGAATTATTCGTGGTATAATCCAATTACCAATCCATTTTATCGTCTTGACCATACGAATATCGTGGATGGGACTTCAGTGGTATTGTATGACGGAGCAACACTTAATGAGGGTGTAGATTACGACCTTGACCATATAGCGGGTGTCATCACCTTTGACTCTTTGTTGATATCTACTTTCATTGGAAATGTAACTGTTAACTACACATATTACGCTAATTCAATTACTATTCCGGTTCTTATAAATGTCGGTTCATCGGGAGATAATTTCGCCATCGGAAACTCATGGCCTGATTGGGAAGGACTGTACAATAACTCAAAGACATTTGGTGGCTGTGATTATGATATGGCCAATTATCCACCTGGAACACTGCAGAGGCCATACACGGGCGATTGGCGATATTATTTTGTCGACATTCCTGATTCTACGCCAACTGGGAACGGTCAAAGATTGATAATTGATGTTAAATGGCTGAATCCCCTGTCTGACATAGACGTCCTTGTCTATGGCAAAGGGTCGATAGATAAAGCATCTTATGAAGACCAGGCGAGATATGGACCTTACACTCTCAATTATAAGGGCGGAAGTGAGCCGGTAGATCGATTTGATTCGACAACCAATTCATCCAGGGAGACTATCTCTGTCGAACTAACAACAGGACTGAACCTTATCATGATAAGAAACATAATTCTCGGCAGCAATTCGGGTTCCGAACCGTTTAACTGCACCATCGGAACAATGTCTATTGAACCGTACCCAATCGATATTTCGACTAATAGTTTGCAAGGGGAGGTACCTGTAACTGTCAGCACAACCATGGATCTGGACGACCTTGATACACTGGTTACATATTTTATGAGCGATGACGACACAGGCTACTTTACTGATTTAGAAATCGCCCAGGATTATGAAGAATGGTGGAATTTCCCGAATTGGGGCGAGTGGATGATGTGGGGTTCGTATACCAAACATCTGAACATTACGGATTGCAAGATGCTGGATGTTCATATACTTGGTCATGATGATTCATCTGACCTGGATCTGGCCGTGTTCAGAGATATGAACGGAGATGGAATCCTAAATCTCGATGAAGTTGATGATAGCGGTTTATTTGAATACCCTCCCAAGTGGATGTACGACGCGGATTGGGACGCCGATGAGAGAGTGCATTGGGAATATCCTCCTGATGGTTCCTATATAATCAAGGTATTGGGATTTGACACCACTGGCGTGATCTCTGGAGGAGAACAAGGCGGGCATTTTGATATGGAAATATCAATGTTGATAAATGCGACCATCTTTGGGGTGGAAGATCTAGATCCCAGTTTCATGCCAGCAAACACTCAGCGAAACTTCAATCTTACATGGGATTTCCCAGTGGATACCCCTGAGGGGTTTTATTCGGGTGGTTTGTATGTTGGCCCAACTAGTAACGTTGAATGTTGCCATGTTCCGATAGCGCTTCTTCTGGATCGGACACCAACTCATTCAAATGAATTTCCTCAAGATGCTAGCATCATATCAAACACTACACCAGTGATTTCGATCTGGGTTACAGACCTATCTGGTGTGAACGAAAGCACTATTCAATTATGGATTAATGGAAGTCTTGTAGTCCACACAATAACACAGATTACTGACGGCTATAACGTTTCCTGGATATCCCCTGGATTCGAGCTAGGAGTTGTAGAATGCCGAATTGTAGCAGATGACAATTGCAGTAATACGCTGGATTATTCATGGAATTTCACAGTGCTGGCATTGTATGAGATTCAATTGCAGGAGGGCTGGAATTTAATTTCTCTTCCTTTGGAACAGGTCGATACTTCGATTCCGAGTGTGCTGGCCTCTATAAGCGGTCAATGGAACGTTTTGAAATATTATGACAATACAGACAAGGCCGACCCCTGGAAGACTTATCGTGTTGGAGCATCAACCAATGACCTGGGTGGCATCGACAATACAATGGGTTTCTGGATTAATATTACTGAACCGAATGTGAATCTCACAGTTAGTGGAACTATTCCAGTGTCAACAAATATTCCTCTTTATGCCGGTTGGAACCTTGTAGGCTACCCCACTCAAACAACCGAAATCGTAGCGAACGCTCTGTGGGGAACTGGCGTGGACAGGGTGGAAGTTTTCAATGCCACAGAACCCTATCTGATTAAAGAAGTTGAAGCAACGTATGTGATGAAGCCTGGTGAAGGGTACTGGGTGCATGTGCCAGCTGATTCGACCTGGACTGTGGATTGGTAAAATTACACAGGATTAGTTCGTGCAGCTTCTTTTTTAACATTAAATTTACCATCAACTTTTTAACCCAGAGTTATATTAACCCACATATAACATATATAGTTGTAATAAGAGGGGACATAATTGAGAATAAGGCCACCAGACAAAGGATATGACCCAGTTGCTCTTACCGAGAGGATTAATGATTTCTGGGTAAAAACTCATGCCTACAAGCGCACAAAAAAATTACGTATTGAAGGCAAAAAGTTTTATTTTGTTGATGGGCCGCCCTTCACTGCTGGAAAGTTCCATATGGGATTGGCCAGAAACAAAATAATCAAGGATTCAATATTAAGATTTCAGCGAGCTCAAGGCTTTAATGTCATGGACAAGCCAGGTTATGATATGCACGGCCTTCCAATCGAAGTTAAAGTTGAAGAAATGTTGGGAATCACCAATAAGAAGGATATAGAGGAACTGGGTGTTGAGAGATTTGTTGAAACCTGTAGTGATTATGCAGAAGACTTTCGAAACAATTTAACTGAACGTTTCATGAACCTGGGAATCTGGATGGACTGGGAGAATCCCTTTCAAACGGCAGATTCCGCATATATTGAAAGTGTGTGGTGGTCAATTAAAAAGGCACATCAAAAGGATCTTTTGCGCAAGACAAAGATGGTCACTGGCTGGTGCCCAAGATGTGAGACACCATTAGCCCAGGGAGAGATAGTCTACAGGCAGAAAAATGGTCATTCTACCTATCTTCGAATTCCAATCAAGGGCCGCAGAGATGAGTATATCATTGTCTGGACCACTACCCCCTGGACATTCGCCGGGGCATTGGCTGTGGTGGTTAATCCTGATTTGATATATGCCAGGGTTGCAATACGCCAGGGCGGCAGAAAAAGTACGATAATAGTTTTAGAAGATAGAGTTGAAGAAATTGCTGGCATTACAAATATTGAGGCCTATGAGATAATTGACACGCTCAAGGGCAGTGAGCTTGAAGGATTGGAATTTTTCCACCCGCTAATGGCAGATATCCAGTTCCACAAATCAGTAGCGGAGGAATGGGCACACAAGATACTCTGTATGGACTCAGTGCATGACAGTCATACCGGTGCTGTTTACCTGTCTCCTGGCTTCGGGAATTATGATTATGAAGTAGGCATGGAATTAGGCCTACCTCTATTTTCACCTGTTGACGAGAGAGGTGTTTTCACCACCGAGGTTGGAATCAAATATGCTAGTCAGAAGGTTGAGGAGACTAATAAGAGCATTCTGGCAGACCTCAAAAATATCAGATTCGTACTTCATGATTCAATGGAAGAGCATACTTTCGGACATTGCTGGCGATGTGAATCCCCTATCATACATAGGGCCACGGAACAATGGTTCCTCCGGGTTAATGATGTCAAGGATGTCATGCTCAAGACACTGAAGGGAACTACCTGGCTCCCTGAGGATTACATGGCCAGACAACATGATTGGAT
The DNA here is from genome assembly GCA_030612505.1 of Methanomassiliicoccales archaeon. Classification (GTDB taxonomy): domain Archaea; phylum Thermoplasmatota; class Thermoplasmata; order SG8-5; family SG8-5; genus JAGLQM01. Next base: position 5,518 of record JAUWNU010000022.1, on the reverse strand, counting down.
ACTCAAGGCCAATGACTGGTGCATCTCCAGACAAAGATACTGGGGAACACCAATGCCTGTCTGGGAGTGCATTACTGATGTTTGTGGCCATGTGGAGGTTGTGGGAAGCCTCAAGAAGCTCAAGACAGCCAGTTCATGGGAAGAAGGCATGAATCTTCACAGGCCATGGATTGACAATATCAACCTGGAATGTCCCAAATGCGGCGGATTAATGAAGAGAGTGCCGGACATTGTGGATGTCTGGTTCGATTCAAGCACAGCTTCCTGGGCACAGCTTGGATATCCCAGAAAGAAAAAGGCATTCAAAGATGCTTGGCCTGCAGATATCATTGCAGAAGGCCAGGGACAAACAAAAGGCTGGTTCCATACTCAAATGAGCACCAGTGTTATGCTGTTCAATAAAATGCCATTCAAGAAAGCATTAGTTCATGGCTGGCTGTATGATGAAGAAGGCCATTCAATGGCACTTAGTGAGTCAGATTATGCTGACCCGAATTCTACAACTGCGCTTTATGGAGTTGACGCGCTGCGATTTTATCTTCTTGGAATGGAACCGTGGGCCAGCGCAAAATTCAACCCGGATAATGTGAAAAGAGCCCACAGAACCCTGAATATTTTCTGGAATTCCTACGTATTCGCGGCCACATACATGAGTATGGATGACTGGAACCCCAAGGCAAAGAAGTACAATAAGATTAAAAAAGATTTCAAGCCAGAGGACCAGTGGTTGATTTCCAGGGTTGAGAGCCTCACAAATGATGTTAAAAAAGAAATGGATGCTTATAATACTCATATCGCATGCCAGCTCATTGAGAAATTTATTACCGAAGACTTATCCAGATGGTATATCAAAATTATTCGTGAAAGAATGTGGCAGGAAGACAGGCCACCGGAGAAAGAAGCGGCATTCATGGCTCTTCAAACTGTTCTCATCAGACTGGCAATCATATCATCACCTATCATACCTTATATTTCCGAGGCAATCTATCAGGAACTAGATGGTACCGAGCTTAGTGTCAGCATGGTTCCATGGCCAGAGGTGGATGTAACAAGGCTTGCAGAGGGTATGGAAAAGAACATGGCCACTGCCAGAACCATTGTAAACACTGCAAACAAGCTCAGGCAGGTGAATGGACTTCAAACAAGATGGCCTGTAAGGACAATGACCATTGCGGCTTCCAGTGATGCTGTTTCCGATGCTGTCAATATGTTCAAAGACATAATCAAAAAACAGGCCAATGTTAAGGAACTTGAGCTTGTTCCAGAGAATCAGGAATGGGCAGGTCAGGAACTCATTGTAGTGCCTAATCCAAATGTTATAGGAAAGGCATACAAACAATGGGAAAGTAAAATCGCCCGAATGCTGAAGGTTTTGCCGGCAAAGGAAATTAAAGAGAAAATCGATTCAGGAGAATATATCATTGGAATAGAGGGCCAGACCGTTCGAATCCTCCCGGAGATGGTACACTTCGAGACCAAACTTCCAGAAGGTGTTGTGTCCAAGAATTTCCCAGATGGTATCATGTATTTTGATACAACAATTGACGAGGACCTCACTGCGGAAGGCTTTGCAAGACAGATTATGCGCCGTATCCAGGAGATGAGGAAGGAGATGAACCTTGACCCTGAAGAATTCATAAAACTCAGTATTGTCATGAGCGATGACTTGCTTGCTATGCTTGATGAATGGCTTGAAAAGATTGCAGATGCCACAAGGACCAATGAGATGGAGATTGTTGAGAAACTAGGTGATGCTGACGATTATGCTGTTGAATGGCCAATTGAATTTGAAACAGTAACAATTGGAATTACATCTCTCAATATCAAGAAATCCATGGACGAGTTTTCAGGCATAAAAGAAGTTAATCATGAACTGGCACTTGCCATTGTTGAGGCAGGGATTATTGATAGCCAGATATTCATGGAAACAGAACGAGAATTATTACTAAAGATTCCAGGAATGAGCCATTCCAAATTAAGAAAAATTAAAGAGTATTTCGAAACACCAGAAGGTCTCAGACAGGCAGATGAGGATCAGAGATGCCCACTTTGTGATGGAATTGTTGAGCCTGGCGTTACCAACTGTCAACGCTGCGGCAAGGACCTTGTTGGTGACGATGATATAGACGTGGAACTTGTAGGTGGCTTTGCCATTGAAGACGAAGATATTTCCTATGAAGAAGAATACGAAGAAGAGGAAATAGTCCACGAGAAGGTCAAGGTAAGAAAGAAACCAAAGGCCGAAGATAAACCAATAGAGCCAGAAGATACCATTGTTCAGATGGCAGCCGGAGATTATGAGGAAGAGCCAAGTCCAGAAGATATGATTACTTCGGAAATAATGAGTTCAATTGCTGAAGATGATGCGGGATTCATTGAAGTGGACTCTATTAAATCAACCGATACTATTGAGCCCGATAAAAAGAGGGGTATTTTTGTCCCTACACTAGAGGAAATCGAAATCCCTGATGAGGAACTGCCTCCGCAGAAAGTAGAAGAAGAAAATATACATGAAGAAACAGATACCCTTTCTGAGAAAATTGAAGAATCTGACACCTCAGAGACTGCAACCAAAGGCGAGATAATTGGCTCTGATAGGGACCGCAGCATTGATGCCATGGCAGAGGCCTTTGAAATCAAGCATTCCATTGCCAAGATCCTTTACAATGATGGTTATGATTCAATGGAGAAACTGGAGAATGCCAGTGAGAACGACCTGCGTCAAATAAAAGGCATTGGAAAGGTTACTGCCAGACGTATTGTTCAGAAACTTTCAACCGAGGAGACCAAAATGTGCTCCTTGTGCAATGCCATTGTGCCAGCTGAAACAGCCATCTGCGATAGATGTGGTGTTCGTTTTGTGTCCGAGGATGAAGAGGAAGCACGCAGCAGAGAAAAGCATATGGCAACACTTGATGCACTGGAAAAGAAACTGAAAAAGCAACCTGATGATTCAAAACTTCTCTATTCAAAGGCAATGACTCTCAAAGATGCTGGCAGGGAAAAAGAGGCATTGATAATTGTCAATCAAGGTCTTGAAACGTCTCCAAATAATAAAAAACTTCTGAAAGCGAAGAAAGAGATAGAGCAAACTCAGGAGGAACCTGAACCGATCGAAAAACCGGAGCCTGTTGTTGAAGAAGAATCAAAGTCAGAGGAACCTACGCCAGAACCTGTTGTCGAAGAACCTGAGCCACATGTGGAAGTTCCTGTGGAGCCAGAAATCCAGCAAGAACCCAAGCCAGTTATTGAAGAAGAATCGATGATCGAGCAGACACTGGTAAAACCCGAGCCAGAGATTGAACAAACACCGGTAAAACCTGAACCGGCAGTTCAGCAAGTTCCAATTCCTGTGCCTATTCCAGTACCGGTTCCAGTACCTATTCCGGCTCCAGTAATTACTGAAGAACCAGAAAAGAAAAAGGTTAAACTCATAAACAGTTTCACATATCTTATACCTGAAGAAAGGTCTGTCAGAACCTATCAGCTCTTCAAAGAAAGTATTGATGAGGGCATACCAGGCTTCTGTGTCACCAGGACCTTCCCGGAAAAGATAAGGGAAAGATACCAGCTTGGTGATACACCTATTCTATGGTTATCTAATGTTGCAAAGGAGGATGCTGTTAGACCAAAAGATCTGGAAAAGCTAAGCCTTTCACTGGAAGAGTTCCTAAGCAGCCAGGGAGGCATTATTCTTCTGGATGGCATAGAATATTTAATAACAAACAATAATTTCATTACAGTTCTTAAACTAATCCAGTCACTCAGAGACCAGGTGGCAATAAACCGTTCTATTATGCTCTTGTCTGTGAACCCCTCAACCATGGATGACTACCAGATAAATCTGCTCAGGCGCGAAGTTGACTCTGTTATAAGCGACTGAGGGCTCCCCACCCCAAAGGATGGAGGAGCCCTTATTAAACAGGTTTCTATAATGTAATCTCAATCATTGTTGAGAAGGTTCTTCAAAATTCCTGAGAAATCAAATTTCTTATGTATTTTCAAAGTGTTCACAGGCATGAGATGGATATTTCCTTCTCCCCTCAAAAATTTCTTGCTGGCATAGTAAGAGATTATATTGTTCTTATAGGCACTGAAATCCTCATAGCTAGCCACTATATGAATAAGTGTTGATTCGAAACTTCCGCTTACCACGAAAACCGCAGGCGAGCCTTCCAGAACCATCTTTACGCCGGCCTTCCGGTCCTCCAGCATACAATCCGGGTTGAACAACATATGTGAAAATACCAGTATACCATTCAGTATTTTCAAATCAGGAATATTGACTTCGTGGATCAAACCGTCGTCCAGGAAACGCTGGCGCATGTTTGAAAGCGTCTGCCTTGACACGTCAACCTTCTTGGCAATTGCATTGTCAGGCAAGGATGGGAACTCCACCAGGCCAATCAAGGCCACTTTTTCTTTATTGGTGAGGTTTCGTTGTTCGTATTTTTTGTATTTCAAATCTATATCTGGTACCTTGTAGGGCACATTGCATATCAGATGGTTTAATGCATATGAAAAATCGAAATAATTTATCAGACTGGATACCTCAAATGGAAACATCACATACTGCCATGATTTTCCACGGTTCATCTTGTTTGTACTGAGAAAATGCTGCAGATCATCAACGTCCCTCTTTACCTCAGTGTAATTCCTGGATATGGTCATCAATATGCCAAAATCATCAGACGAGATAAAAAGAAAAACATTGTCATGATCCTTAGCATATTTATCACATAATTCATTCCGCTTCTTTCTTGCTGCTGAACTATCCAGTTCCCCATATGCAATGGTTAAAAGTTCCGCACCAATATACTGGACCATTGGAATTCTGACTTTAAAGTAATAGTCAGCACCCTCCAGCCTGCGCCTTATTGCAGTTATGGTTGAAAGGTTGTTGCCAGTTATCTCTGAAAGCTCCCTGTCATTCATAGTTGGATTTTTAACAAGAGCACAGAAGGTGTTTCTCTCCTTCTCTGTTAGCTGTCTCCCCAGACCACTCATATAGTACAAATAGCATTTGTTTGTATATAATTGTTTCCACTATATATCATAATAGTATTCTCGAATCTAATAAATATGTACTTATGTAAATTATAATTACAAATCAAGCGGAATCTCACTTTATCCAATTGGATTTAAATCCAGATAATATCAACATCATCTGTGCGAAATTTCTGATTCACTCCAGTCTCATGAAGTTCCATGGAGATGCCTGCATTGTTCATGACCAGGCCGGTCCAGGCAATCATTGCTCCATTATCAGAGCATAATGCCGGCGGCGGAACATAGGATTTAGCGTGGCGCTCCTGACACATGATCTCAACCATCTCAACAAGCCGTTTATTACGAACAACACCGCCTCCAAGGAGAACCTGGTCTTTACCAAGATGTGCCATTGCCCGTTCGGTTACTTCAACCAGCATGGAAAATGCAGTTTCCTGAATTGAATAGGAAACATCCTCAATTGAATAGGATAAATTAAGAGCCGCAGTCAAAAGTCCTGAAAATGATA
>JAUWNU010000032.1 GCA_030612505.1 Methanomassiliicoccales archaeon | reverse complement strand
GCAAAGGAGATTTGCGATAAGGCCGGAGTTCCGGAAAGCCGAAGCCCAAAGCGCATGAGCCTGGAAGAAGGGCGTGCAATTATCATGGCCATTAAAAATGTCAAAATTATGGCTCCAAAAACTGATTGCCTGACACCTATTGGCGAGACACTTATCCGAAAGGGCATGCGAAATGTGCTTGAGGGGTTGAAACCGGGATATTATGCACCGCCTGTGACCAGAGACCCCAAGGTCTACTCAGGCCATCCATTTCAGGTGGAGGTTGGCATTGTTTACGGCGGCGAACTTCCAAAAGATCAACAAGTCGAGATACTGCGATTTGGAAACCGGGTTCCGCTGCTGTACCAGCAGGGTTCCGATGTCATAACAAAGGCCATTGCCGGCGTAGACTGGCGCCGTTATGGGCTGGAGCAGCGCGGCGGTAAAGGAATTCCCTTCGGACCTGCAATAATTCTGGTTCATGTAGCTTCCACCCAGCTGCCATTCACTTCAGAGGCAAAGGATGCAATAGCCAATATGACTCCAATCCGCGAGGAGATTGAGAGAGCTTTACGACTTTCCGCTAGAAAGCTTAAAATTCATCTGGGCAAGAAGGCCAAACGGGCAAAGACCCAGGAAAAGTTTGACATCGTGCAGATCCTTATTCCGGAAATAGCAGAAAAAGCAGCAGCCATTGTAGGCAAGCCAGTGCCTAAACTGGGAAAGACAGTCACAAGCATCATGAACGTTATCTGGATTGATGAGAAAATCGAGTATGATAAAAAACGGCACAAGGTAGAAATTCACATTTACAATTATATGGCAATTAAGCGCAAGCTCAATGTTCACACAATACTACCAGCCAGTGCCATTGACAAAAAGCGTTTCAACCCGGAACCAAATGAAATTAAGGGCGATAAAATCACATGGAAGCTCAAGGCAATTCCCAGTACCGAGATGTTTACTATCTCATTTGAACTGTCCGGGTTGGACAAGAACGAGCTTGGAGATTTTGATGTTTATGTCAGTGATATTAATCCCACCCATGTCATAGGCGCCGAACCATTGCCTGGAGATTGGGACCTGGATGAGAAGGGCCAGCATTCACTTTTCGCATTTGAAGATGAAGAATATGATGAGCTTGACATGGAAGATGACGATAATGGCAATGGCATGGATTATGACGAGGAAACCGAGGTGATTTCCGATGAAGAATGAAGAGAGACATCACATTGCTGTGGAAGAGCTTTACAAGATTGCAGATGATATTTACAATCAAATTGAGAAAGGTCAAGTTCCGAGCATGCAGATACCTCTGCGCTCCAAAAAGAATATTCAATTTGCTCCAAGAAAAGGCGTGTGGAAATACGGGAACATGAAAGGTGTGCGCTCTGCCAAAAAAATGAAAGGCGCGTACATGCTTCTGAGAACAATGTACATGCTGGAGTTCATCCAGGACATGGTTAAGAATCAGAAATCCAGCACACTCAGGGAGATGTATTATATTTCCGAGGGCTGGGGCAATGCAAAGTTCGGCTCCCAGGATGAATCCAATAATCTGGCTGAAGATTTGGAGATTGTTACAGCGTGCATGCGTGAGGATTTCAAGCTCCGGCCAGAAGAGGATGGAGCCAGGGTAATCGGCAATATCACACTTGAGGAAACCAATCGTAAAGGCGAGAAAAAGCGCATCAATCTCCGGGACGATGTTGGAGACTCTGGCTATGGCATTCCATACAATGTGGAAACCGACAAAATTAATCTGCTGGATTGTGACGCAGACTTCATTATCGCATGTGAGACCGGCGGTATGTTCGACAGGCTGGTTGAAAATGGCTTTGACGAGGATTATAATGCTGTAATCCTGCATTTAAAAGGGCAGCCAGCACGTTCAACTCGGCGTTTCATGAAACGCCTTAACGAGGAAATGGACCTGCCATTGGTGGTGTTCACTGACTGTGACCCATGGAGCTATCGGATCTATTCATCAATCGCATTTGGAGCCATCAAGACAGCACATATCTCCGAGTATCTGGCAACCCCATCTGCAATGTATGTTGGAATTACTGCCACTGATATTCTAAATTATGATCTGCCAACTGATAAATTGAATGCCCAGGACATTAAGGCCCTGCATTCGGAAAAGACTGACCCCAGATTTAAAGACAGATTCTGGCGAGATGAGATTGACCTGATGCTGAAGTTGGGCAAAAAAGCAGAACAGCAGGCACTGGCCAAGTATGGATTGGACTTTGTTACTGATAAGTATCTTCCGGAAAAGTTGACGGAAATCGGGGTTCTGCAATAGGTTTATTGCCCTGAAAAATCTATATTATTTTGGTATACACAATTATGGAATATATGGTGGATTGAAAAGAAAATTAAGAGTGAAATAAGCACTGATAATCAACATTGCGGTTGAAACAACTATGCTAAATTTTCCATCGTCTGTTCTTCTAGCCAGTAATGCAAGTGCTAATGTGATAATAAATAAAATTGGATACATTATAAGACAAAGATAGACAGCCATTCCTATTCTAAAAACTAAAGCAACTGTAAGTGGATTGAAGATAATCGCTAAAAATGCAATATAAAATGAATATTTGCCAATCTTTTCCATTATATCATTTGGTGGCTCTTCCCCTTCTGTGTGGTTCTCTATGTGTATCACCCTTCGAACTAAGACACCTAATCATGTCCATCCATGATTAAAGATTTATCGGCCAATAATCAAGTACGGCCTGGCAATAGAAGACTTGCTGCCAATCCTACCAAGAATTATATCTCCAGCGAGCTTTGGCTATTTATGGGGCTTTTTAAGAAGACCAATAGATTTATAATCCTGAAAAACTAATGATGTATTGGTGTATGAGAATGAACTTTAAAGTTCTAATCGAGAAAGATGAAGATGGCTATTATGTAGCAACCGTCCCCTCTCTGCCTGGATGTATCTCACAGGGAAAGACAGAGGAAGAAACCAGAGAGAACATAAAAGAGGCTATTGAACTTCATCTAAGTGCCTTGGCAGAGGAAGGAATCCCAATCACAGAAAATGCCAATGTCAAACAAACAACGGTTGCTGTATCATTATGAACAAACTCCCTATTGTATCAGGGACAGAACTTGTTAAAGCATTATGTAAATTAGGTTATTATGTCAGAGACCAAAAGGGCAGCCATATCCATCTGAGACATTCGACAAAAAGGCCGCTGACAATACCAAATCATAAAGAAATCGCCAGAGGAACTTTAAGAGCGATATTGAAAGATACCGGGATAACAATTGATGAACTTCTGAAATTTTTATGATTGTATCAAACACTTCGAAAACATTGAAAAACGTTAATAGTCATAGATTGTTCCAGTCCCTATGAAAATGCGCGCCGAATGTGTCCCTTGCATAACCCGCCGAATTCTAATGGAAATTAATGAGGTTGACCCTTCCAGGGCAATGGAAATTATGTCCGAATGTACGAAAGTACTGGGTGAGAACATCTACAATGGTGTGGCATCCTCAGAATGCGCAACCAAGGTTCACAAGAAAGCCTATGATATGCTTGGCACGGATCCTTATCTGAAACTAAAGGAAAAATCTAATGCCCAGGCACTGGAGCTGTACCCCCGGGCGAAGGAGTTCGTTGAATCATCGGATAATCCGTTCCGGGCAGCAGTTCTCTGCGCAATAACCGGCAATGTTCTTGATTATGGAATTGATAAAAAACTTGATGAGCCAGGATATTTGCTGAATCACTTCGATGAACTGCTGAAAGATGACCTTTTCATTGACCATACTGAACGCATGAAAGAGCTTATCCAGCAATCCGAGAGAATTGTGTTCATGCCGGACAATGCCGGCGAGATAATCTTTGACCAGCTTTTACTGGAGCAAATTCGCAAGCTAGATGTGGAAATAACTCTCATAGTCAAAGGCCAGGCAATTCTCACCGATGTAACCGTTGAGGATGCCTATGAACTTGGACTGGACAAGCAGGTTGATAAAATCGTATCAACAGATGATTTTGCTGTTGGTTTTCCGTTCTGGAACATGTCAGATAATTTGAGAAATGCTCTTGAGTCGGCAGACTTCATCATATCCAAGGGCATGGGCAATTTTGAGTGTTTTACTGAGGTGGATTATAAGCCTCTAGCTTATTTGATGCGCACTAAATGTCAGCCGGTAGCGGATACTGCCGGAGCTCCAGTTAGAAGTAATGTGGCAATTGTTATAGAATAATATTACTGGCGTTTATTGAACGCCAGCGTTGCGAGAACGAGCATGCTCACCTGGAGTATTCTCCCTGAGGTGATAGTTTTCACCGAAGGCTTGTTTTCCGAATTTTTTCTTTGCGTAAGGTGAGCCGGCGCAGTTCGCAGCCACAAAGAAAAAACTCGCGGACACTGCCGGAGCCCCTGTGCGTTCGAATGTTGCCATTGTTATTGAGTAAGAAAATCAGACATAATACTGGCCATTTTAATGCCATAAAATTTGTAGCAGGCGCAATGTTTATACCCCCCGATTTCATGCCCTATGACAAGGGAGTGGGATGCTCGAATTTCCATGTGTTGTAATGAGGCTTGCCTATCTCCTGGGAGAGTGCACGTATGAAACTAAGTGACAATGCTCTGGCTGTACTGGAACGCCGCTATTTGGCCCGGGACGATGCCGGTGAATTAATCGAAAGACCACAAGATATGTTCCGCAGGGTAGCCAAGAATATTGCCTCTGCTGAGGCCAATTATGGCATGAATAAAAAAGACATAAAAACTATTGAAAATAAGTATTACAATCTAATGGTTTCACTGGACTTTTTACCCAACTCTCCCACACTCATGAATGCTGGTAGGGACATCCAGCAATTATCTGCTTGTTTTGTGCTGCCTGTGGACGATTCCATGGAAAGCATATTTGATACGCTAAAACATGCTGCACTTATCCACAAGAGCGGCGGCGGGACAGGATTTTCATTCTCAAGATTGAGGCCAAAGAATGACTTTGTCATGAGCACCAGGGGAGTCAGCAGCGGCCCAATATCCTTCATGAAGGTGTTCAATGCAGCCACAGAGGCCATAAAACAAGGTGGGACGCGCCGTGGGGCCAATATGGGGATTTTGCGGGTTGACCATCCAGATATTCTGGAGTTTATTAGCTGTAAAGAAGACCTCAGCGTAATGACGAATTTTAATATTTCCGTGGCAATAACAGACAAGTTCATGAAAGCTGTGAAGGCAGAAGGAGAGTATGACCTGATAAACCCGCATTCCGGCAAGAAGCAAGGCACTCTGAATGCTGTGGAAATATTTGATAAAATTAGTGCTGGAGCCTGGAAGACCGGAGACCCAGGCATGGTTTTCATAGACAAATTAAACAAGGACAATCCAACGCCAAAGATCGGTGATATCGAGAGCACGAATCCCTGTGTGGCAGGCAATACATGGGTGCATACCGAACATGGCCCATGCAAGGTCCTTGACCTGCTGGGAACGCCATTCGATGCCAGAATAGACGGCCATGATTATCGTACAGGCCAGCAAGGTTTCTTCAAGACAGCAACAAAGAAGGTCTTCAGGCTGAACACAAGGGAAGGTTACGAACTCAGGCTCACAGAGGATCACCCAATCAGATGTGTTGAGAGGATGAACCGACATAGCATTAGCACGTTCTGGCGCAAGGCCGGCGAATTGAAGCCTGGCGAAAAAATAGTCCTCAATGACCACAGTAATAACCGAACCTGGCTCGGAAAGGGCAGCACCGGGGAAGGTTATCTGATGGGACTTCTGGTGGGTGACGGGACACTCAAGGCAGATAAGGCAGTAATCTCTGTCTGGGAGGACAAAGGACATGAAGGAATCATGGAATATGCCCTGGAGGCCGCAAGGACGCTTTCACACAGGAGCGATTTCGCTGGCTGGATGAAAGTATCTGGACGGAAAGAACACAGGCTGGTACTGGGCAGTGTGAAGGCACTGGCCCTTGAACTGGGTATGTCTCCGGGCAACAAATACATTACTGAATCGCTGGAAAAATGCTCTTCAGATTTCTATGCCGGATTCCTGAGAGGTTTCTTCGATGCTGACGGTTCGGTACAGGGCTCTCAATCAAAGGGGGTCAGCATAAGACTGGCCCAATCCAATATTCAATCTTTGAAAGCAGTCCAGAGGATGCTGCTGAGGCTCGGCATGGTTTCCAGGCTCTATTCCAACCGGAGAAAGGCCGGAACCAGCCTGCTTCCAGACGGCAAGGGAGGAATGAAGCAATATCAGACCAGATCACAGCATGAGCTTGCCATATCTGGAGAGAACATGGCCAGGTTCAGAGATATTATAGGATTTTCCCATACTGGAAAAGCCATGAGACTTGACAATGCCCTGTCATCATATAGAAGAAAATTGAACAGGGAAAGGTTCACAGCTACAGTGGAATCCCTGGTGCCAGAAACCACCGAGAATGTTTATGATGTCCAGGTGCCTGGTACCAATATGTTTGATGCCAATGGAATTAAGGTTCACAATTGCGGTGAACAGCCACTTTTGCCCTATGAATCCTGCAATCTTGGCTCAATCAATCTCAGCAATATGATGATTGACGGTGATGTGAACTGGGACCGCCTAGGCGAGGTAGTGGACCTGGCAGTGAGATTCCTGGACGATGTAATAGACATGAATAAATACCCTCTTCCAGAAATTGAGGAAATGACCAAAGGCAATCGAAAGATCGGACTTGGCATCATGGGATGGGCAGACATGCTATTGCGCATGGGCATACCCTATGAATCTGCTGACTCTCACAAGCTGGCCAAGAAGATAATGAAGTTCATTCAGGAACGGGGGCGCAAGGCATCCCAGGAACTGGCAAAAGATAGAGGAGAATTCCCCAATTACCCCGAGAGCATATACAAGGATTCCGAGCCTGTGAGGAACGCAACAATTACCACCATTGCGCCAACTGGTACAATATCCATGATAGCAGATTGTTCAAGTGGAATTGAGCCAATTTATTCTATAGCTTATGTGAAAACAGTCATGGACAATGATGCATTGCATTATGTTCACCCACTATTCGAGGAGATATGCACAGAACGCGGCATTTACACCGATGAGCTGAAAGAAGCAATTGTGGAGTCTGGCACTGTATCTGGAATTCCCGGTTTCCCTGCTGATTTGAAAGAGTTATTCATGACTGCCCATGAAGTGACACCAGAAGGACACGTGTACATGCAGGCAGCCTTCCAGAAGCATACTGACAATGCGGTTTCCAAGACCGTGAACCTGAACAATGATGCCACAAAAGAGGAAATTGCCAAGATATATGTCATGGCATATGACTCTGGCTGCAGGGGCATAACAGTTTACAGGGACGGATGCCGCGGTCTGCAGGTTTTAGAATCTGGCACTAAGAAGGAAAGTGCCGGCGAATCATTGGCTGTCCAGACAAAATTATTTGATGTTCAGGTTGATGCTAACGGTAAATTAAAGCCAAGGCCAAGACCAATGATGACACAGGGTGCAACCCACAGGATGATCACCGGCTGCGGCTATCTCTATGTAACTATCAACGAGGATGAAAAAGACCTATTCGAGATATTTGCCAGAATGGGAAAGACCGGCGGATGTGCCGCAAGCATGACCGAGGCAATAAGCAGGTTGACATCCCTGGCGCTGCGTTCAGGTATAGACTCGCTTCATATAATCGAGCAGCTCAAGGGAATACGCTGTCCCGAAAGAACCCTGGGCCCAGATAAGATATTATCTTGCTCCGATGCAATCGGCAAGTCAATAGAGAAACATCAGGCAATGAAGGGGCAAGCGATTGGGAGCATACCAAAGATAGACCATGGCTTTAGACCGGAATGCCCGGAATGCGGCTCCCCCATTGAGTTCATTGAGGGATGCTTGACCTGCAAGAGCTGCGGATTTTCTAAATGCTGAAAAACATGGTGATAATATGCGGCCGCAACCAACGAGGGCTAACTTCATCATGCCCCGTCTGTGAACGCGATACTTCGCGTGAATTAGGCTGAAAACCGAAGGGTTTCAGCTGTAGAGGGCGGGGTTGTACCTCCCGTTTGTTCAGAACGGGAGAGGTGACACGATTTTTTTTCTTTCAAACTTTGGATTCCCCGTCCGTGAACACGATACTTCGTGTGAAGGAGGCTGAAAGCCGAAGGGTTTCAGCTGTGGAGGGCGGGGAGGTGGTCGCCATCGGCATCCAACCCAATGGCTATTGTTGTGGAATAATTATTCTTCAATAATGGCAAAATCAAAACCTTCAAGCTTATAAAGACCAAACAATGAGGCAATCATCAATGGAATGAAAAGAACAAGCCAGACAATAGTACTGTTGTTTGAGGAAACTGCATAATTTGTTGGAATTAAGATATTGAAACTCAAGGAAATTACACAAACAACAGCTAGAATATCTCTTAGGAATTTCCTCTTTTTTATAGCCTCTTCTTCGTCACTATAAAATCTAGCCATTATATAAGAAAAGCCTAATATAGATAAAATAATCAGTAGAGTATAAGAATAATTTTCAAGATAAATGGAAATCAAGCCAGTAATCATTATTGTGATTAGAAAACCTAATGTCACATATACTCTCAGTTTATCATTCTTTATTGTCATTCAATTTCATTCCCAGCTAACCAATTAGTAACAAAACCAATAATAAGACTTTCGCCCCTGACAAATCAATAAATATCTCGAACATCATTCACTAATCATGAAGCAGGGATTAACTGGCCTAACGATTTTCATGTTCACAATAGGCATTTTCGCCATATATCTAGGATTGGGAATTGTGAATGCTGGCGAGGATGTTTCTGGCACTGGCGGTGCCCTGGGAGATGAGCTGGCTGCACTTGGAGGGCTTTGGACAATCTTTGGAGCGATACTGGCTTTCCTGGGGATTTTATGCTTTCCACTGGGCCTGGGCTTTGCCACATTTAAGGAATGGGGCAGAAAAAATGGTGTTTTCATTGTCTTTCTAATCTCAGCATTCAGCGTCATTGCCGGGTTAATAGTGGCCTATCTTGAGTTCATGGATTCGATTATTTATTTTGTTCTCACAGTGTTGGCTATCATTTGCGGGCAATTGCTCAGAGAGAAGAAAAGCCTCTTCGAAATAGGCTATGGCACAAGAAAAAGATCCGAGCCTATGCCTACTCACAGGGAAGTTAAGTATGTCCAGCATAATGTGGTTATTAGGCAGAGCAAGGACGCACCCAGGGTAGAGCATAGGCCAATGGTCAAGTGCGGAAGGTGTGGGACCATGAACGAGCCGGATAAGGAGCATTGCAAGATGTGCGCAAACAAATTAACTGGCGCATGAAGCAGGCCATTGGCCTGCTCCTCTCAATTTATTACTCCCAGCCATCTTCCTCATTAAATGGGTAATCATCAGATTCGTTTGCAGCCCCATCAATATCATATGGTTCCGCATAATCACTCCAATAATTACCGCCGATTGTGCTGCCAGCATCCCATGAATTGTCGGTTCCATCATCATAGGCTTGGTCCTCACCATTCGCCGTATTGCCAATGAAATTATTGTGATATATGGTGATGTTATGTGTGTCCGCATCTAAATACACGCCATAGTCGTCATTGTCTGTTATATCATTGTATGTGATGTTGCTCCAATTCGAGGCTTCAATGTAGATACCGTATTCATTCTCACTTATGTTGTTGGCTGTTATGTTGATGTAATTGGAATTTGTGAGATAGATTCCATATCCGTTCGATTTTATTGTATTATTAGATATCTTATTGTGATCTGAACCATCATCAAAATATATTCCAACATCAGCATTGGAGGTTATAATGTTGCCATCAAATTCATTATAGTTGCTGCCTGCTAGGTATATACCTAATTCATCATTGGAATTGACCGTATTATTTTTGATTTCATTACCATCGGACTGATCAAGGCCAATTCCCATTACCGCATTAGTGTTGACAATATTGTTTTCAATAACATTATTGTCTGCGGAAGACAAATAAATTCCAATGAAGTCATGTGATGTGATGGTATTGTCCTCAATTGTGCCATTTTCAAGGTTGTATAAGATTACCCCACTATCTTCAAAATATGGGTCTAATGTTCCATCACTTGCGCCAGACATCTTACAATTTCGAATTACGAAGTAATCAGTAGTGTTTCCAACGTATGCACAATATCCTTCTCCAGTGCCGTTTATGTAATAATTTTCGATTACCCATGGGTCATTTTCAGTCCCACTTCCAGAAGGTGCAATCCAAGATTTTGTGTCAAAATCGGAGTCAGAATCTATTCTGAACGATGGCTTCATGAACCGGCCATCAACAATCGGGCCCATGAGAGGATAATTATCTGTTGAACCTGCTGAGCCAGCAGTGATAAAATCCGAATCTCCAAAACCATCTGCACCATTTAAATTCTGATAAAATCCATATTTTACATCGACTCCAGTGTAATTATCCCAGTAGTTACCACCAGATGGATATCCATTGTCCCAGGCATTATTAGTTCCACTGTCATGCGATTGATTCGTATTATTGATTATATTGTTATGATATATCTCATTATTATTTGAATCTCCATTTATATATAAGCCATACTCGGTGTTAGTTGTGAAATTATTATTTCTGACAGTGTTGTAGTAAGAATCTTCACTATACAAACCATATTCGTTCGAATTGAAAATGTTGTTGGTTATTGTGTTATCCTCTGCATCATTAATAAAAACGCCCTTAATATTCGAACTGACAACATTATTGTTCACTGTGTTCTCATCCGATCCGTCAATAATAATACCATCTTCGGTGTTCGATGTTACTTGGTTGTATTCTATGGTATTTGAATCTGATTCTTCTGCAAGATAAATTCCATGATTGTTGTTTGATAAAGTGGAATTATCTATCTTATTGTCATCTGAATCACATAATAGAATTCCATAATAAGAAGAATCTGAATTAATATTGCTTACCTGGCCATATATGCTATTATAAAGAGTCAATCCAGAATTCCAAAAATAAGTGCCAGAGTTGCCTGATGCATCATATAGTTTGCAATTATCAATTTTAAAGTATTCTGTGGTATTGCCAATGTAAACACAGCAACCTTCCCCAGTACCATCTATGTAATAGCTCTCAATTACCCATGGATTATTTACTGTTCCATCTCCTGTAGGTGCAATCCAAGATTTTGTATCGAAATCATTGTCTGAATCTATCCTGAACGACGGTTTCATGAATCGGCCATCAATTATTGGGCCCATGAGTGGGTAATTGTCTTCTTCGGAGGCACTGCCTGTAATATCATAGGGTGAGTCACCGATACCATCGGCTCCATCGGTATTTTGATTTGAGCCATACTTTACATCAACACCATTGTAATCAGACCAATAATTACCTCCTGAAGGGTAGCCATTGTCCCAGCTATTATCTGTGCCATCGTCAAGTGACTGGTCTGTGTTTGATAGGATGTTATTGTGGTAAATAAAATTGTTATGAGAATATTCTTCAATATATACACCATAATCATTTCCTGAAAATGTGTTATTGGTGATGAAATTACCAATACTTTGGCCTAGATTAGAAGAACTTAGCATGTATAAGCCATAGCCATTATCTGAGCAATCGTTATTGCTAATGGTATTGTTTGATGTACGATCAAGATAGATGCCATATTCACTATTCATAGAGCAATTATTGTAAGTAACTGTGTCGTTACAATGCCCATCCATTTGAATTCCGCGTTCATTACCCACACAAGAATTGTTAAAAACGGTAGTATTACTACATTCTGTAAGGTAAATACCACAATTCTCACCCTCATGGGCATTAGTGTTGTAATCCAAGATATTATTTGAAATAACAGTGTTTTTTGACCCACATAAACCTACACCTACTCTATTTAATCCGCAAATGTTGTTGCTGATTACATTATCATTTGAAACTGTTTGCTCAATTCCACAGTATTCGTTATTCCAACAAGAATTGTTGGTTATTGTGTTATTATTGGGTGGTGTTCCATTATCATATACGTCATCATCTAGATATATGCCAGTACAATTAGTATTTGAAACATTATTGCACGTAATTGTATTATAAGATGAATTAATTTCAAGATAAATCCCCATATATCCTCCAGAAATTGCATTATCTCTTATCATAGTATTATTTGCGTTATTGAGACGAATGCAATATGCAGATTCATCTACATCCTCTATTGTGCTATTTGTAATTGAAACATTATTTGCATCCTCACATTTTATTCCTTCATTTTTTATGCCTTCAATAGTGACATTATCAATTTCCACATCTACATTCCCCTTAATCCAGATACCAGTCCCATCCAAAACACCACTGGTAGTATTCGTGATTTCGGTATTCTTTATGTTGAGTTCGACAGCACCACTCCCAGACGTCCCGTTAACAAATAACGAATGCGTATCCGCATCCATAATATTACAATTCGTCAAATTACAAACACTCCCCGCCAGATTCCTGATACCTCCTGTCGTGCTCTTGGCATCTGGGTTTCCATAGACCCGCTCCACGGTTGCGCCGAGGAAGTCGATGGTGCCGGAGTTTGTGAAGGAGTATGTCCTAGATACTGGGGTTGAACCGGATATAATTTTAGTATTTGCACTATTGCTATTTATTTCGAATTTACCACCTGCTTCGATTGTGATTCCATACCTCGTTGGTGGTGCGGGATTAATTATCGATAGATTTACACTGTTGTTGAACGTAAGTGTCCCGCCATATTTTATAACCAAGTTACATTCATCAAGAGTAATATTTACATTTTCACGCCATTGATGGTCTGTAATTTCCCAATCTTCATCATGATACTCTGCAAGGACGTTCATGCTTGTAAAATTCATCGCTGTCAATGCCGAAAATATTATCAAAAAACTCATAACCACGCTTGTCAACCTTCTAGATTTCATTTAATCTTCCTCCTCTCCCTTTCTGAATATATTTCAGGGTGAAACATAATGGATTTATGGATATTTAGCCCTTGCGTTGATACTTTTTAGCATGGCAAAAAGTGATATAATCGGTAATTAGCAATAAATTTATGTAGGGGGAGAGAGATAGGTTTATTGATGAAGTTGGTGAGAATACGTATATGTTCATTGACAATAATTGGAGTTTTACTGCTTTCGATGATTATGGCTCCGATTGGCATGAGCAGAAATTCAATTGATGAAACTAATGGGATACCTGTTGGATGGAGTGACGACATCAACATCAGCAATTATTCACTAAGAGATACTGAACCCGCTATCGCTATAAATAATGACAACATCCATCTTGCCTGGCGTCGTAACACAGCATCAACAAGGGAAATTATTTACACGAAATCAACTGACGCAGGGGTAACATGGAGCCAGAACATGACCCTTGGGAGCAGTGCGGATTTAGCTAAGCTTCCTGATATCGTTTTATCAGAGAATAATATTCATGTGGTGTGGGAAGACCAGTTAGGTTGGAATGGCATTTATTATCGAAATTCTACAGATAATGGTGATACTTGGAACACAATAAAAAGAATAAGTTCAGATGGAGTTAACGCATATGCTCCTCAGAACTTTGTAAATTCTTCAAATGTTCATATAGCATGGTATGATGAACGAGATGGGACAGATGGAGAGGTTTACTACCGTCGCAGTTTGGATGGGGGAATAGCTTTTGATGATGGCCTAGGGGCGGATCAAGACCGTAGAATCACATTTTCACCAAGCGTTGTGACTGCACCAAAAATATCTGGTAATGGTAGTAATATTTCAGTTGCATGGATGGATGAAAGAAATGGAGATTTCGAGATATATTTTATGATTTCAAAAGATAACGGTGCCACTTGGGAGGATGGTTTGGGAAATATAGGTCTGGAAAGAAGATTGACGTTTAGTGGAGTCCACGACTACTATTTTGAAATGGAAGATTCTAACATTCACGTTGCATGGGTAAAAGAGGTCTGGCCAGGACCGATTTATAAAATATATTACATTAATTCAACAGATTATGGAGCTACATGGTCTTCTGAAAAATTGATTGTCGACACCAACAACTGTTATCTTTCTGATTTAACTGTAAATGGAAATGATGTTCATATTGTGTGGCATGATTGGAATATTGATGGAACAACAGAAGTTTATTACATGAACTCCACAAATGGAGGCATAAGTTGGGAACCTCAAACGAGACTAACCTATAATGAAGGAAATAATTCAAGTGAACCAAAAATTACGGTCGTGGATGATTACAAACATATAATCTGGACAGAATGGCGTGATGGCAACCGAGAAATCTACTACAAACGCTTCCCAGACTTCCCCGACACTTCACCACCAACCCACACCAACGAGACCCCGCTTCCAGACAGCTACAAGGACGCACCTGGAACCAATGTTTCAGTTCACGTGACCGACTCTTCTGGTGTAAACGAAAGCACGATTCAATTATGGATTAATGGAAGCCTTGTAGTCCACACTATAACACCGATTACTGACGGCTATAACGTTTCCTGGATATCTCCTGGATTCGACCCCGGAGTTGTCGAGTGTCGAATTGTAGCAGATGACAATTGCAGTAATACATTGGATTATACCTGGAACTTTACTGTTCTGGCATTGTATGATATTCAATTGCAGGAAGGCTGGAATTTGATTTCTGTGCCTTTGGAACAGGTCAATACTTCAATTCCTAGTGTGCTAACCTCTATCAGTGGTCAGTGGGACGTTGTAAAATATTATGACAATACAGACAAGGACGACCCCTGGAAGACTTACCGAGTTGGAGCATCGACCAATGACCTGGCTAATATCGATAACACTATGGGTTTCTGGATTAATGTTACAGAGTCTGATGTGACTCTTACTGTTCGGGGAAATATTACGAGTTCCACAAGTATTTCGCTTTACGCTGGCTGGAACCTTGTCGGATATCCTACTCAAAATACTGAGACTGTAGCGAACGCTTTCTTTGGAACTGGCGCAACAAGGGTTGAAGTTTTTAATTCGTCTGAGCCGTATTTGATAAAGGAAGTTGGTCCAACTTATGTTATGCAGCCAGGCGAAGGATACTGGGTTCACGTCCCAGCGGATACTGTTTGGGTTATTGACTGGTAAGAATTGTTTTCTCCGAGGCGTTTACGTACTGAGACTTGGAGAATTTGCGTATCATGCGATTGTTTTAGGTTTAGGGTGTGGCGAACCGTTTAGAATACATTGCAGGAGATGTGAACCCGGAGGGAACAATTATTCGATAACCCAATCTTTCAACGCTTTCTGAATCTGGCTAGATAGTCTATTACGCCAGGTCTATCAGCCTCTTAAGCTAAGCTAAGTTGATTAGCTTCATTACTTCGTTTGTCACCCGTTCCAGCTGGTCCGGATGCTTCAACACGAACTTCACACCGGCTGCCTCGAAGAGTTCTGGCAGGCCGACAGTTGTACCGAGAGTTAGTGCATATTTGTAATCCTTAACTGCCTGGTCATAGTTCTCCAGTGAGTTCACGAATACCTGCATTGCGCCTACCTGGGCTATTCCGTATTCAATATAGTAAAGCGGCACTTCGTAAACATGGAGGTACTGCCAGCCCCTGGCTTGTTCTTTCTCAAGGCCTGAATAATCAACATGGGGCATGTATTTGGCTGCAAGGCCAATCCAGTATTTGTCCCGGGCATTGCTGTCTGCTCCTTCTGGACTGGAATATACCCAGTCCTGGAACTCATCAAGCATGGCCATGAACGGCAAGAATAGAAGCAAATCTTCCAGTTGCTCGATTCCTATGCGCTTTTCATCATCTGGCTTGTAAACCAGATTCCAGTATGGCCTGGCAAGCAGCTCCAATGACATTGAGGCAACCTCTGCGAATTCTAATGGATAAGACCTTGCCAGCAGAGGCAGATGTCTGCAAGATAATGTGTGAATTGAATGGCCGGACTCATGCAATAAAGTGTCAAAGTCCCCACTTGTTCCAACGGCATTTCCGAAGATAAGTGCAGTGCGCTCCTCTGCAAAGTCATTTGAATATGCTCCTGGTGCTTTTCCAGGCCTGTTTTCCAGGTCCAGGTATCCCATTTTATCCATGAACCAGAATGATTCCTCGAACTCCGGGTCAATCTTTGTTAGAACACTAGCTGCCTTCTTTTTTAAGTCTGGCAAGTCCTCATAGACCTTGGGAGGTTCTGCGCCATCCGGGTCTGCGCCTGAGTCCCATGGCCGGAAGGAATCCAATCCCAGCTTTTCCATTCGCCTGGCTATTATCTTGTTCACAGCCGGAACAACATACTTGTGAATTGCATCCCTGAAGGCCTTTGTATCTGCTGGACCATAGCTCAAACGCTGCATATTCTTGTACTGGAACCCAATAAAATTCTCATAGCCAGCATTCTTTCCTTTTTGCTGGCGGTTCTCCAGCATCTTATCGAATAAAACATCTAATTTTTCTTTATCAGCCAGATGCATTCCAACAGATGCGCGCCATGCTTTTTCTCTTATGGCACGGTCTGGCTTTTTCAGGTATGGCCGTAACATTGATGGAGTGACTTTCTTACCCTCGAATTCGGTCTCCCAGGCTCCTGAAATTTGTTGATATTCCTGGCGGAAGTTCATTTCCTTGGAGATGAGAGGTAGATTTTCCTTTCTGAACAATTCAACAGCCAACTGGATGTTCTGCCTGGCTATATCATATTCCTTAGGAACCCAATCCTTTGGAAGTGCCAAAAAACGTTTCTTCATTGCCTCATCAAGTTCCTCGGCAAGGGGCATGACCTCATTGGCCAGCCTGCCGTATTCCTTTGCTGCATCTTCATCTTTCGTGTTCTTGGTCATGTCAAAATAAACGCGAGCCATTCTCTCCCCAATAGCACTCATTATTTCATTCCAAACATCCAACCAGGCAGCTGCCTGTTCCTTTGTATCCACCGGTAGATTTTCAAGTTTAGCGTATGCTTTTTTGATTGTCTCCGGGTCCCCCATGTCATCGTCCAGGTTCAAAAATGCCCTGGAATATTGAGTCTTAAGATCCATTATATCACTATGCAGAGGCAAGCTAAAACGCTATAAAAAGATTGGTTATAATTCAGTTCCGAGTAGGCGAGGGGGGGGATATCCATCTGGGGTGGGTTAAATTAAAAATAAGAGAAAAGGAAGGGTTCAGGAACTTCCCGAACCCTATTTTTTACTGGCTGGCTATTCCTTTACAAGTAGAAGCTTGTTCCAGAATATTCTTCCTCTGGGTGCATTGGGTTCTGGATGGTTGCTGCATCATTGGTTGCCAGTGGTGCTGCGACATCATGTGCCTGCACAAGGTCAGTGTATCCGAGGTCCTGAACTGCGTACTCCAGGAACCAGTGAACCCACATTCCGTTCTCATGCTTTGGTGCATCAAGACCATATTCCAGCTGACCTGCTGTCTGGCTTACATAGCGGCCAGAGCCTGCGACACTATCCATTCCACCGCTGTGGCAAGAATCAAAGAATATGAACATGTGGTCACTGTCAAAGTTAGCAAATGCATCACCAAGGGCAGAGTCATATATCCAGCCTTCCTGTTCTTCAACATTCCAAGCGCAGATACCAGACTCTCTGTCCCTGTCAGAATAGAAACCGTGTCCGGAGAAGCAGAACGCAACATAATCGCCTGCCTCTTCCTGAGCTTCTAACCATGCAATTTCATCATAGATATTGGCTGCTGTTGCCTGGCTGTCAATAAGCGTGTGAACCGTGTAGCCCTGGGAAATCAAGTAAGCCTCCCATGCCTCTGCATCCTCGTCGCAGAAGTTCAGGTCACCATCACCCTGATAATCAGAGATTCGAATCACCACCGCATACTTGTTCTGCATTGTATCAGCATCCTGAACTGTCACAGTTATAGTGTCAGAGTCTGTATTGACTGCGTCAGAAACTACCAGTGTAACTGTGTATGTGCCTGCTGTGCTGTATGTGTGGCTGGGTATTGAGCCAGTGCCTGTTGAACCATCACCAAAGTCCCAGTCATATGATGATATTTGACCGCTTGAGCCGGTTCCATCAAATGATATGCTACTGCCAGTTCCTACGGTTCTATCGTATCCAGCATTTGCATAGACAGATGAGCCGCCGCCTCCGATGCTTACGCTCAGTGAATATGTTCCGGCACCATCAAATGCATATGGATTCACATAATAATAGCCCTCATATGGAGCGGAATAAACAATTGTCTCCGAGGAAGTGTATTCCTCCGAGTAGGCCACAATATCTCCGTCCTCATCATATATGTAAAGGTCAAAGTCCGCATCCCCGGGGCCGGTCATGATGGCTGTTATTGTATCGCCTGCATAGAGGTATATTGAATAATAATCATCTGTGTCAACATTCTCGTATCCATTCAATGTGTCGCTGAAGTATATTCCGTCATATATTCCCTGAGCGGAGTTCAGGTCATTATTTGAGTCAGAGGATGGACCAGCAAAGGTCTCCACATAGAGCGAGTAAATGCCAATGCCATCATATGCCCAGACATTTACATAGTAATAATCTCCAACAGTTGCATAAATGCTGAGTTCCTCGTTTCCATAGGCATTTTCTGATATGTCCAGAATGCTGCCTGATGAATCATATATGTACAGGTCAAAATCCGTTGCTGCCTGAACTGGAACCTCTAGGAAAGCATAGAGTATCTCGCCCTGGTTGACATATACTGAATAATAATCATCCTGGTCATAGTACTCATTGAGGCCATCGGAGATTGTGTCCCCGCTGTCCAGCGGGTATGCAGATGATATGGAATTATCGCCGTCATCCAGACTTATTGTCTCTGTTATCTCAATATCTAGAGTATAATCACCGCTGCCCTCATAGGAATATACATTCAGAATGTAATATCCAGTTTCCCAGGCAACAAAGGCCACTTCCTCGGTGCTGGTATCAGAAGCACTGCTAGTGATTATGTACTCATCCCAAAATAGCACGTTCTCATAGACATATAGGTCAAAGTCTGTTCCACCATCTCCTGTAAGGAGGGCATAGACAACTTCACCTGGGCTTAGTTCGATTTTATACAGATCATCAGTTCCAGCTCCAGGCATTGAGCCAGATATTACGTCTCCAGAGAACACTTCAACTGCATCACCAAATGGGTTGATTACTCCTGAAAACATTACTGCCATTGCAATACTGGCTATCACCACTACAATAATCACAAGTAAGACAATCATAGTCTTGCTTGGACCTGCCTTTTTCTGGGCCGGTGGAGGTATAGGGGCATATACTGGTGGCGCACCTGGTGGCGGAGGTGGAGTATAAGCTGGTTGGGTCACCGGTGGCAGAGGCGCCTGCTGTCCCTCTGCTGCTGACCTTCCGCAATGGGGGCAATTGCTGTAGCTAGCTAATATCTGCTGTCCACAGCCCAGACACATTCTCTGTTGTTCCTGGCCATAATCTGATGGAGCTTGATATCCTTGCGTGGAAGATATT
>JAUWNU010000018.1 GCA_030612505.1 Methanomassiliicoccales archaeon | reverse complement strand
TGCCGGGCTGGCCAGGTAAATGCCTGCTTCGGTGCTGCCCATTCTTCCCTGGAAATTACGATTTGTAGAGGCAATGCAGTTCTCGCCAGCTGCTAAAATACCCTCATGGGCTCCTAGACATGGACCACAGCCAGGATTGATGACCATTCCTCCGGCCTTGACGAATTTCTGTAAAATGCCTTCTTCCATGGCATCCAGATAAACCTGCCTGGATGCTGGTGCAACTATGAGTCTTACATCTTTATGAATATCTTTGCCATCAAGCATTCTTGCTCCGGCCTTGAGGTCCTCGATTCTGCCGTTTGTACATGAACCTAAAACTGCCTGATGTACCTTGGTACCAGCCACTTCCTCCACATCTTTCACATTGTCAACTGCATGTGGGCAGGCAATTTTTGGCCCTATCTGGCTTACATCATATTCAAGTTCTTTTTCATACTTGGCATCAGGGTCCGCTTTTACAACATTATATTCTTTGTCAGTCCGGCCGTGGAGATAGTCGAATACCTTCTGGTCCGGCTCTATAATAGCTGCCTTGGCGCCCATCTCCATGGACATGTTAGTGATTGTCAATCTTGCGCCAACTGATAGTTCATCAATGGCTGATCCATAATATTCTATGGCCTTGTAATTGGCACCTTCGGCAGTTAGCTGGCCGCAGATATGCAGTATAATATCCTTTGAGAAAACATGTTCTTTCAGGCTGCCAGTTAATTTGATCTTGTAGGTCTCTGGAACCTTCAGCCAAAGTTCTCCGGTGGCCCAGACCGCTGCCATCTCCGTTGCTCCGATTCCGGTGGAAAAGGCTCCCAGTGCTCCATAGGTGGTGGTGTGAGAATCAGTTCCGGCAATTAAATCGCCTGGCACAACGTGGCCGAACTCAGGCATTATCTGGTGACACACACCTTCCCTGACATCATAGAAATGCTTGATATTCTGGCTTCTGGCAAATTCACGAATTGCCTTGTGGCCCTCGGCGGTTTTAATATTATTGGCAGGAACCCTGTGGTCAATTGGTATTATTATCCGATTGGCATCCCACACTTTCTCCACGCCAATTTCTTTAAAAATCTTGGAAACTAAGGCAGCATTGTCATGACTCATGGCAATGTCAACCCTGGCATTCACTATCTCGCCTGGCTCCACATGATTGGAACCGCTGGCACGCATCAATATTTTTTCTGCTATGGTGTAACCCATTTTAGCCACCGAAGGTGAATCTCAATAGGCTATTTGAATGTTTATGTTTCGGACTTCGTACTCTCGTCTTGCACATCAACAGGAGACTCAGGCGATTAGATACATAAGTATCCAAATAATTAGAGTCAATTCTTTGTGATAACTTCTTCTGACATTCCATATAATCCAGATACTTGAGGATAATTACACTCCGCAATATATTCGCCACTTACTCCACCAATAGTATCTTTTACAATACTGAATGTGATTGTAATATTATCTCCTGAAGAATAGTTGCCAGTGATATTTCCAATGAAAGGATAATCGAATGGATTTCCCCCAGGAAGATTTGCACCAGATTGAGGACTATATAATCGAATCCATGTATATTCTCCATCAACTGTTCTTATTTCGGTGATTTCACCAGTGAGCTGAACAGTATCTCCTGCATTTAAAGTTGGAAAATCAGGATTTCTAGCAATATAACTATCATTCCAACTACGATCTTCGAGAAACCATTCGTCAATATTCATTTCGACAGTTTTGCCAGAACTTAATATGAAAACAAAAAGGAGCATGATGATTGCTATAGCTAACAATAGAATTACTGCTGCTTTTTTTGTTCTCGATTTCTCTTCCATCCGTTTATCCTCGTTAGACGAATGCACAAACACCTTTAATAACTTGTGTAAGGTATATTTGGACTGCCCCCCTCATAGTGGACTCTAAGAATCGAGACATTATATAATTTCTCCTTTCAATGGATTCTTTTCCCTAGGAGGATTTACTTTTTCTAATCTTAACAAAAACACCAAATAATAATATCGAAGAAACAATAACAAATGAAACTAAATAAAATAATGGGTTGGATTGAGGAGGATTGGATTGAGGAGGATTGAATTGAGAATTTCTGGTCATTGTTAAATTACCTAATTCGAGATTCTCTCTCTCAGATACATTAATTTTGCCAACTTCTACACTATAATCTTCATAATATGGAGAAGCTATCATAGTGTAGTTGTTAGGCGGCACTCGGAAATCAAAATGGCCATTAAAGAGAACCGAACCATATTCATTGCCAATATTATCAACCGGACTTAGAGTGATTGTTCCATTTATTCCAATTCCATTTTCATCGAATACTCGTCCATGTATGTCGGTTCTATTGTCATATATTTCACCAATTATTGAAAAACTATTCCAAATTCTTGCACTAAGCCATGGTGTATTTCCAAAAGCACCATCCATTGCAAATGCATCATTCCAATCATCCTCGTCATATTCTGTTACAAAACTATTATTGACTCCAGGGTAGCCAATATTTGCACGTCTCATAAATCCAGAGCTTGAGTATACCTCACCATCTGTGTCATCATGAAGACCAATGCCTATACAATGACCTATCTCATGCATAATAATAAAACGTATATTCCCAGGATCGTTATAGACTGTTTCTAAGCTGATACCTGCACCATAATACGCACAAGCAGAGCCACCAATCCACTGGCCTGGCATTCGTTGAGCAACAAGAAAATATACATGTGAAGTTGGATAATCATGATATTCCCTTTCTATTTCTCTCCAGTCTTCCCAATCAAGGTAAGAACTTCTATTTAAGATTTCATTATTTGGACTATCATACATAATTTCCACTGATATGTCTCTATCTTCGAAATAATTTTCACAAAATTGAAAAGCATCAATAATATCGTCAGTTAACTTTCCTGGAAAATAATCTACCTCTATTTTCAATTCATAATCATTAATTGGTGGCTCTTGTGCATCAGCATTTGAGCAAGAAAAAGGCATGCCTAACAATAGAATAAAACATACGAAAGCTAAGGCTGCCAGTTTCATTTCTTCCACTCTGCCAGTAATTTCCGGCCGAGTTTATAATGGTTTCCGTTTACTCAAAATCCTTGTCCCACTTACCTGCCTTCATATCGGCCTGAGCAACTTTCGGGTCCAGACCTTTAATTTTGATGCCCATTGAGACACAGGTTCCAGAAACTTCCATGCACCTGTTTTTCAAATCTTTGCCAAGAATGGAAGTTTCCTTCATATTGGCAACCTTGATGAGCTGCTCCACGGTCATGTCGCCTGCAAATACCTGACGATTCTCGCCAGATGCCTTGTCCAGTCCCAGTTCCTTCATTACCAGGGCGCTGGTTGGCGGCGTTCCCACAGATATTTCAAATGCCTTTGTCTTTGGGTCGATTGTGATCTTGACTGGCACCTTCATTCCATCGAATGCCTTTGTTTTTTCATTGATTGCGCTGACTATCTCTACTACATTTACTTGCATGGGACCCAGCACCGGGCCCAATGGTGGACCGGCTGTGGCTTTTCCCCCGTCAACAAGCACTTCTACAACTTCTGCCATTTGTTCACTTCTCCTTTTCTAGAACTCGTACACTATCGCCCTTGATAGTAACCGGGATTGGCACTAGTGCCTCGAATAATTCGACTGTAATTTCTTCCTTTGGCTCATCAATATTCTGGACACGGGCTTTCTCACCCTTGAACGGTCCTGCAATGAGCTCAACAATATCGCCTTCCACAATGCCTGATACCAGCGGCTTCGGGGTAAGGTAATGTTCAATTTCCTCAATCTTCATTTCACCCTGGACTATACCACGGGCCCGCTTGATGCTCCGCACAACCTCATCCAGGCGGTCGGTGTTCATTGCCTCTACAAGAACATACCCGCGCAATGGCGCAGGGCATAGTATGGATAGAACGCCAATGTCTGTGGCTCTGGAACTCAATGTGTCTGCAACAGCCCTTTCATGACCTATCTGTGTCTTTATTGCCAGTACAGACTGCTTTGCTGTTGTGGCTGTCTGGATAGTGCTGTTCAGCGCAGGGTCAGAAACAGATGTGGCCATCAATGCAACATTAATGGTGTCTCCATATCTAGCACCCTTTGGTGAGGTAACTTTCAGCACCAGGTCTATGGTCTCATTTGGCTGGAATTTTACTTCCTTGTCCATGATACTGGTCCTGGTGACCTCCCAGGGATTTTTCTCGCCTTTTTGCTGAACCTCAATTATCCACTCGGCTGCATGTTCACCGAGACTGGCTGATGTGAAAATATTCACTGAGAGTTTGATTGTATCAGACTTTGAGCCGTCATAAATTACTTTGATATTGTAATCAGATGTAATGCCAGTTGTGATTGTTCTCTGCTTATCGCCGTCGCATATCAGATTAAGCTGCCTGGAGTCTGCTGACTTGAACGGAGATTCTTCATCTTCAATTTCTGGTTCATCATCATTTATATCTTCGAGTAAGGACATAAAAATACCTCCATGTTTATAACAATCCCAATGCTACCCAGATAAGGTAAATTAGAAAGCCTAGGCCGCCCATAAGGAAAAGCCCGAGACTGGTTATCTGCAGTACCTTCACATATTCGTCAGTTTCTGGCTTTCTGGCCATCTTCAATACTCTACCGTACTTGCCCTTGCCCAAATTCTTGGCCCGGTTCTCGATACGACGCTGTATGTTCCATGATTCTTCGACTATATCGACCATATGCTCACCTGTGTTTTTCTTAAGGCCTAATGGATAAGGTCTACACCTATATCCTTGTCCCTCCTTACGCTTTCCCTGCTGAACATCTGGTTCGATTTAACGCCAGTTATGACAATCATTACTCTGATCATGCCTTCAAGTTCAGGGTCCACTGCGGCACCCCAGATTATTCTGGCATTTGAACTTATCCTACTCTGAACAACCTCTGCAACCTGCTCGGCTTCGGCAACTGACATGTCCGGTCCTCCGGTAACATTTATCAATGCACCAGTGGCCTCTGAGACATCCACATCTATGAGCGGTGAATCAATAGCTTCATTAACTGCTTCGACTGCTCTATCCTCGCCCTCGCTCTCGCCAAGACCTATCATGGCAACGCCGCCGCCGCGCATGATTGTCCTGATATCATTGAAGTCCAGGTTGACAAGTCCAGGCTTGGTCACAACCTCTGTGATACCTTTTATGGATCTCATAAGAACTTCATCTGCAACCTTGAATGCTGCATTTATGGAAAGTCTGGGTACCAAGTCTATGAGCTTGTCGTTTGGAATAACTATAACTGTGTCTGCAACGTGTCTCAGCTTCTCAAGACCATACTCGGCATTCTCCATACGGATTGAGCCTTCTGCCCTGAAAGGTGATGTGCAAATGGCAATGGCCAGTGCGCCCATTTCCTTGGCAATGCTTGCCACATATGGTGCTGCGCCAGTGCCTGTTCCGCCGCCAAGACCGCATGTAATGAAGACAATATCAGCGCCGGTCAATGCGGCTCTAATCTCTTCATCGGCCTCTCTGGCTGCCTCTTCTCCAACCTGGGGCAATGCACCTGCACCCAGTCCCTTGGTGGATCGTCTGCCAATGAGAATTTTATGAGGAGCATGCACTGTAAGAAGATGCTGGGCATCTGTATTGAGTGCATAGAGTTCAGCACCTAGTATGCCAGACTCAACAAGCCTGTCAATTGTGTTGCTTCCTCCGCCGCCGCACCCGATAATCTTAATATTAGTTTTAAGACCTGCCAGTATGCGTTCTAATTCCTCGTCCTGGGAGTTTTGTCCTCCTACACGGTAATCGGTTGGGGCATCCTGCTGGGACACCTCTGAACCGGAACGGGCTAATACCTCTTTTACAATGGAACTCATCCATTCACCTGCCATATTAATAAAATCGCGGACATATACATGCCTACAATATGTCATCCATAACTATATCCTATATATAAAAAGTTTCTTATTGAAATGAGCGAAAACTAAGAGAAATCTAAACGGGTGGACAGATTATAGTAGACATCAACGGATTCAAGCAGCATGCCCCGTCCGTGAGGGCGGGGTTTTTAAAGCGTAAACCAAGCAAGTGACAAGTTATTCTTTTTCTTTCAAACTTTGAAAACCCCATCCGTAAGGGTGGGGATGTGGTCGCCACCGGCATACAACCCAATTTTAATTTGTATCTTTGAAAACCCCGCCTGTGAGCACTTCGTGTGAAGGAGGCTGAAAGCCGAAGGATTTCAGCTGTGGAGGGCGGGGTTTTTAAAGCGTAAACCAAACGAATGGACAGATAAAACCAAACTACAAACAGATTAAAGCAACATGCCCCGGGAGTAAGCCCGGGGTTTTTTATACGTTAATTAAATGAGTGGTTTATGAACGACTGGCTATCCTTTTTAATGGCCAATAAGGAGAGAATTCCGACGGCTATTATGCCGGAGTAATGGATGCCCCGCCGGAACCGGACTGGCTATGACGAAGTCATCCAGGACGGTGCACGGTTGCGAGGCGCAGGCCGAAGCAATCACGGACCAAGTCCAGGGGCGGGGAGGCCATGAAATGAAATATTTTTATTCAATTTCGTTCATTCAGAAACACCAATAGCAAATATTCGAAAACCCCATCCGTAAGGGCGGGGATGTCAAACCACACCAGCCAACCGAAAAGCGTCTTGGTTGTGGAAATCTTTTTAGACTCAAAATCCAATTCATGCATCATGAACATTCGTGCCCACGTGATATTTGCAGGCAGGGTCCAGGGAGTCTGGTTCCGGGCCAATACCCATGGAAAGGCAAATGATTTGGGACTCACTGGATGGGTTAAAAATCTCCCAGATGACTCCGTTGAGGCAGTATTCGAGGGAAAAGAAGAACTTGTCAAAGAAGCAATAAACTGGTGCCGGGGATCCCAGCCCCATGCCAGGGTAGACTCGACCGAGATATCCTGGGAAGATTACACTGGCGAGTTTCATGGATTTGAGATTAGGTATTAGCTAGCAATCTATAAGAACCCTCCAAGCAGAAGGACAGATTAAAGCAGACATCAACTAATTCAAGCAGCATGCCCCGTCTGTGAACACGATATTTCGTGTGAAGTAGGCTGAAAGCCGAAGGGTTTCAGCTGTGGAGGGCGGGGATGATATAGTAAACTACCAGCCCCTAAAGGAGCTGGCGTTTCTGTGTTTACAGAATAGTTGCCAGTTCCTTTGTGACTGTATGTTTACCTTTATAGGCCATACACCTAATTTATCAAAGTCTAAATGACTTTGATTTTCTATGCTTGCATATGTACGGTGTATGGCAGGTATTTTCTTGCTATATTCGTGTAAATGGTCGATTCATCCACAGCCTAAAGACTGTGGGGTTCTCGACCTATTTTCACTAAAACCCAGCAATCTATAAGAACTCTTATATAACGAAAATGTCATATATACATTGCACCAAAGGGGGCAGCATTATGTCTATAGTGGCAGATTTGACAAAAGAGCTAGATGCTCTTGCGAGTGAGCAAGGAGTTGAGATTTCCGCAGTTATTACTAGAAGTGGAGCGCCTATAGCCTGGCATCTGCCAAATGGCACATCAGCCGAGACCATTGCCACCCTCTCAGCCACTATTTTCGGAGCCTCGGAGGTCATATATACTGGCTCTGGCTGGGAAAAACCCAGAAAAGTTACAATCGAGGCAGATGAGCATGGCACATTGATAACCAGGAGCCTGGGCAATAAGGCAATACTTGTTCTCATGAGCAAGACCATGGACAAGGCAGAACTGGACAAGAAGGCGAAAGATGCAGATACTAGAATAAGGGGGGTGATGCAAAATGAATAAACCTAATTCCAATCATATTTCGATACCCAGTGAAATCAGAATCTTCTTTGGAAAGGCTGGCGGCCGTTCCCTGCTTATAAAAGGAAGTGCTGGTTCCGGAAAAACCACCCTTGCATTACAACTTCTTGAGGACCTTGCAGATCCCCAGAAAAGCTTCTACCTGTCCAGCAGGGTTTCTGACCAGGCATTGTTCAGGCAATTTCCATGGCTTGAGAAGGAAGAGATGCGCAACCGTATCATCGATGCCAGTAGAATTCTACTTCAGCATCTTCATTCAGAAAACGATGAAGAACCGCTTGATATTGACACAGTAGAGAAACTCAGCAGTGCCAGAGATTTTCTTAGGAGCGTTAGTGATGAACCGCTTTCACCGCCATCAAAGGTTGACAGGACAAGATTAACTGTACTTCTGGAAAGGAACAGGATGCCTGAGCTAGAAAGAATTTATGACCAGATAGAAGGAAATTTGCCAGATAAATCCATGATAATCATTGACAGCATTGAGGGCATCACAAACAAATACAGTATTGACGATGAAGAATTGGTCACTTGCATCCAGAAGGATTTGGTTGAGGGTTCTAATTCAGATATAGTGTTTGTTCAGGAGAACAAAGAGGAAAGGACTCTGGAATATCTGGTTGATGGTGTTGTGAAGTTGGATTTCAAATCCAGGGATGGCAGACGAACCAGAAGAGTTGTTTTAGAAAAACTCAGAGGCACCCAGATACTTCAACCATCATACCTTATCACCCTCAATGAAGGCAGGTTCAATAGCTTTGACCAGTTCAAGATGTATGAGGGAGACATTAAGCCATGGTCAGCCATGCCAGATGTGGACAACCAATACAGCACAGGAATCGAAGACCTGGATGCTCTTGTTGGCGGCGGTTATGACGCTGGTAGTTACAATGTCATTGAGATTGACGAAAATGTGTCGAGCGAGGAATATCACTCAATAGTTGTGCCTATACTGTTGAACTTCATAGCTAGTGACCGCGGAGTCTTCGCGGTGCTGACTGGAGGAGACCATGCAGAATCCATGAAGAAAGACCTTGTGAAGTTCATTCCCGATGAACAGTTTGACAATCATATTCGCATAGCAGACTATTTCACAAGCAGCAGCTCAGCGCCCTATATCATGGCCCTGGGCACAAGGAATGCAGATGAAGCACTGAGAACCTGGAAGAGCAATCAGGAGTTCCTCAGAGGCCCCCAGAACAAGCCAATAATGGAATTCACAGGTTTCGATACTCTGGAATATCTCAGAGGCGGCGAGGTGGCCATACAGCATTTGCTTGATGCAGTAGCGAAGATTAAAATTTCCAAAGATTTGGGAATAGGTATTCTGAAACCAGGATTACGGCTGACCCAGGAGATAATGAACATGGCAGACACGTATTTCAAAATCATTAGCATAGACAAGTGTCCGTGCATCTATGGTGTGAAGCCAAAGACCATGATATATGGAATTGTCAATGATGTGGAAAAAGGTGCACCAAATATCAAGCTCATACCAATTGTCTGATTGATGATTAATCATCGTATAACTTGTAATTGCAATTAAGCTTCCTGAGAGCCTTCAGGAAACTGCGCTTTTCGATTCTGGAGAGATAGCCAGCAACAACGACCCTTTCCTCATTATCAACTGAATCCATCTCCAATATGGTGAACTTGCTGGGTGATTTGTATATCATATCCTGGAACTGCTCGACAATTACAGAGGGACCAGATACCCTGAACTTGTATCTTTTCTTGCCTTTATTTCCAAGTGTGCGCTCGATTCTGCCCAGGAACACCATTGTTACAACTGCCAGCAAAACTACTATGACCGAAAAAATATGAAAGCCAACACCAATGGCCATTCCAATGGACGCTGAAAGCCAGATGGCTGCTGCACTTGTGAGGCCGCTTATTCTGCCCCTGGAAAACATGATTGTTCCGGCACCCAGGAAACCGACGCCGGTGACTATCTGGGCAGCAACTCTCAGAGGGTCTGCAGTGCCCTGGTATTGCTCTGCAAAATAAACACCAATGAGCGTGAACATTGTAGCGCCGGTGCTGATAAGCATATATGTTCGAATGCCAGCTGGTTTGTCCTTGAGCTCCCTCTCGAAGCCGATAAGACTGCCGCAAAAGATCGACAGCATAATCTTGGGCAGAAAGTCAAAGAGCATAATGTCCATGTCTAACATTGTTCACCTTAGGAGAGCATTAAAGCAGGAGTATTTATATTTTGTGCTGCTAATATATTTAGGGTATAGGGTCTATGTTTAGTTATCGTTAGTAAGGGTCTATGTATGGTTATCGTTAGAGAGGGTCTAAGTTTTCATACAAAAGGAATAGGGTCTATGTTTAGTTATCGTTAGTGAGGGTCTAGGGTCTAGTATTTGACTGGATGCCCCGGACAATAAATGAACTAGACTTCGGTTCACCAGCCTCATTAATTTTCCCTAGACCCTTCTGCTATCAGATTGAGTCTGATAGCGGTGGACCCTGAACCCTAGACCCTGATTTTGGTTCACCAGCCTCATTAATTTTCCTGGACCCTAGTCCCTAGACCCTGGACCCTGGCGCCTAAGCTTTTTCAAAATATTGCGCCTGTGGATATCCAGCTTACCACTAATGCGAAGTAAACGAACCTCAATTTTCGGATATGCTCCAGGATTGTCAAGAACATAGGATGCAAAAGCCAGGAAACCCACAAAGGCAGTCAAAACCACAAGTGCATAGAAAGGCCATCGGGGTATGGGAATTTTTAGGGAAAAAGCAGAATCAGGAATAATTCCATCATAGCCCAGTTCTGCAAGATAGGTCTGATTTATCTCTCCTGCTCCGGTCTCGGTCTCAGTAAGATGATACCACATAGCATCATCAAAATGGCCCCTTGAGACCATTGTGTAAGTCACGTTTTCATATGTGAAAGTTAGATTGAACCGCACGAAATAGGTTGACTGGCTGAAATATGAACCATGAGGCGTGCTCCTCTCTGTATCTATTGTAAATTCCACAGAATATCCATTGCCAGGTTGAATATCCCCGCATTCCACAATCATGTTTGGTTCTCCATTGGACTCCACAATTCCAGGGGGATTATCAATATCAGATACGTCAAGGGATTCCTCCAGGGTGGCATAATGATATATGGAAATTGAAAGACTGGCATTCTCCATTGGGCTGGTGAGATTGAAGGCATCAGGATGATTTACAGTCAATGAAAAAACACCGGACTGGCCAGGCACGATTGATGGGGTGCTGAATTCATCAAGGAACTTATTCACGAACCTGGGTTCTTCGATGGACTGGGCCTGGGCTATTGAAGCCAGCATTAGAACGGCCAATGCGATTGTCAAGACCTGAAAGAGTCTCATGGTTTGTGAAAAGACTCTGGTATAATAAAAGTTATGGGTTAAAATGGGGCAGAGCGAACTCTGCCCATTAATTGTTTATTTCCGCATTGCAGCAAACAGGCTTGGCAGAGTGATTACTATCAGCACAGCCAGCATCAGCACCACCAGGGCGATAAATATTGAGCCAATATCACCAAGGTCAACTACCAGTTCCTCGCTTATCTGAGTATCTGGAAGCGGCATCTCATCAATAACCAACATTGCGCTTACATTGTGTGTGCCGGATTCCGAGTCCCAGATGAATTCATAGGTGGCGGATTCTGCGCCGTCCAGGGAAATATCTGTAAAGTTCTGCAATATCTCATAATCCAGGTACAGTGAGAGCGTGATATTATCCACTGCCATTGTGGAGTTCATGTTCTCTATTGTTATGGAGATTGTGACTTCCTGGCCTTCTATGGCATCGGTGTTTGAGAGCTCGATTGCTGTCACTTCCAACTCTGGAGCAGGCATCTGCATTGGTGGTTCCATCTGCTGGGCGCTGGCTACAGGCATAAGCATAAAACCAAAGAGTAACGCCATGAGTGCCAGTGTTTTGATTACATCATATTTTGCCATTTTCATCCCTCCATTTTCTTTCTATTGGCAATACCTAGGCCAGCCACAAAGAATCCAATGGCATATGCAGTCATAACCTCAATGCCTACATAGAAATCAGGAGAAAAGTCAGCAAGGCCACTCATAGGTCCGCCATGACTAGCAGATCCAAAACTAGTGGTGGAAGCACCCAGAACATCGGTTATCAGGTCTGCCGAATGTGTGATAATGAACCATGGGTCTACATCACCCAGGGTCAGCACCAGTGATACTATTGGCAGAATCATCATCAGGGCGAAGAATCCGATCAGTGTAGATGTGATAGATCGTTTCATCACTGAACTGAAGAAATAAATCAGGCTCACAGCACTGGCCGAGTACAGCAAGGCCAGAAAAAAGCTCTGTCCGAATTCCATGGAGACCTGGTCAAATCCATATATCTGGCCAATGGCAATCAAGGTTACAAGATAGTACAGCATAACAGCCAGCCAGGTGGCCAATAATGAGGCAATATACTTGCCCACAAATATGGAATTTTGACGTTGAGGTGTGGGAAATAGCATCAGGCCAGTGCGGTTCTCGAACTCACTGGATATAGAATCACCAGTAAACATTGCCGCTGAAATGATTATCATCAATGTTATGAATGCGAGATTGGAACTGGCAAATCCATTTGCGGTATCTGAATAATCGCTGCCAAGCAATGGTGGTATCGCATAGAATAAGAGTGGTAAAGCGATAGCTAGCAATGAAACTAGAATTATTCGATTCTTTTTCCAGTGCTTTTTTAATTCAAATAGCGTGTTCAGATAAACATGGTTAATGTCAGTGCAAAAATCATCCTTGAAAGACATTAGCTGGACACCCCCTTCTCATCGCTCATGACAGAAACATAGAAATCTTCCAGGTTTGCCTCTTCAGGAGCAAATGAAGCAATCTTATTTCCCTGCTTCATGAGTTGAGCCAGTATATTGTGGCTGGTCTCATCACGGCCATCAAAGCCAATGATTACATCTCCATTCTTTCTGTCAATGTTGCTTACTTGTTCCATGGCATTTATCTGGGCCAGGAGTTCTGGAGTAACTGTGTCAATGAATCTAATTGTGATGGATTTGGCAACCATTCTGGATTTTATTTCATCCACTGTGGCATAGTCCAGTATCTTGGAACCATCGAGAAAAATCACTTTATCGCATGTTGCGCTGACCTCATGCATCAGATGAGAGCTGAGCAAAGTGGTTATGCCGTCCTTCTGGAACTGCTTTATCATATCCCGAATGTCCTTGATTCCCTTTGGATCAAGGCCGATAACTGGCTCATCCAGTATCAAAATTTCAGGTTCATGGAGAATTGAATTTGCAATTGCCAGGCGCCTCTGCATTCCAGTGCTGAAAGAACCTATTTTCTTATACTGCCAGTCCTGGAGTTTCACCTTGGTTAGGACTTCAGAGATTATTTCGCCTATCTTCTTTTTGTCCATTCCTCTAATTTTTCCAAAATAAGCAAGCAGGTCATTCGGCGTTAAATAATCGTAAATGCCAGGTACCTCGATGAGCGCACCTACCGAGCAAAGAGCTTTCTTGGGATTTTTTGTCGCATCAATACCATTGATAAATGCCTTACCAGATGTGGGGGTAAGAAGATTTGTCAATATCTTGATGGTGGTAGTTTTACCAGAGCCATTGGGCCCCAGATAACCTACAATATCACCCTTCATTATATCGAAGGATATATTATCAAGAACTTTCACGCCCTTGACATATTCCTTGCTTAGGTTCTCTATTCTAATTGCTATTTCTTTGTTCATAATAATCCTCCAGTTCTATTCAATTAGGCTTCGCCCAGTCCATCCAAAATTTTCCTTGCAAATTCCTTCATGGTATCTGCCTTTATCAATGCCAAATGACCCATATGCTCATTTCCAACAACCATAAGGAGGTCTCCCTGATTGATGTCAAATATCTCTCTTGCCTCTTTGGGAATGACTACCTGGCCTCGTTCACCGACCTTGACTGTTCCAAACATCTGAATACCATTGCTCATGTGTTTCATCTCATCACCGCATATTTTTCATATTATTCATATCGATATGAATTTTCATATATAAAGATTTACCAGAATCATACCCAAAATAGCCCAGATTTATGATCGTTTTTTAAAATAAAGGGAGGGCAGCCGGTGGGAAGCTGCCCTATTGGTTCCTATATGGGAATATCCAATTGAATCGGATTACGGTCTTGGATCGCCAAATCCGCCGAATCCTCCGTGCCTGTTCTGACGTCCTTCACCTTCACAGCCTTCTCCCATTCCATGTCGATTCTGGCCATGGGGGCCTCCACCCATTCCTGGATGTCCAATTTCAGGCGGTAGGATTCCGTACTGGTCAAGCATGTCCTTGAGCTCGGCCCTTATTTCCTGGGCTTCGTCCATTAGTGGCTGGATCTCCTCACGAATATCCTGGCGGTTCATATCCTGCCCCCATAGGTCATGAGCAGTTTCTCGAACCTCAAGCATTTTATCCATTAGTTCGGTCATCTTGGCCTGTATCTCGGCTATTTCTTCCTCAGTTAGTCCATAGGATTCAAGATTTTCCTGCACATATTCACTGGCCATTGCCTGAACTGTCTCACGGATTTCTGTCCTGGTTGCATGTTCATCTCTTAGTTCCTGGGCAGTGGTTCTCATGGTCTCTATCTGCTCCTGGGTGAGAAGATACTGGGCATTCGGGTCTTCGGAAACACCCTGGGTCAATGTGAATTCATCCAGCTCTCCCCGGGTCATTAGGTCATCCTCCTGGGCCATGGCCATAATGCCAAGGCCGGAGAACAGAACCGCAGCCGCAAGTATTCCGGCGATTATCATTTTGTTCATGTTTTTTTCCTCCTGTGTCGTTTTCTTTTGACAATTCATTTTAGGCCGAGGTTATTAATACTGATTTTCCAGAATTACACCCAAATTGAGTCCTATTTAGTTCATATTTGTATCAGGGGCTAGGGGCTATATTTGGTTATTGTTAGTGAGGGGCTGTGTTTGGTTATCGTTAGTAAGGGGCTAGGGTTTAAGTTTGGCTGGAAACCTAGACAATAGATGAGTGGAACTTTAGTTCATCGGCCACATTAATTGTCCCTAGACCCTTCTGCTATCAGATGGAACCTGATAGCAGTAGAC
The DNA here is from genome assembly GCA_030612505.1 of Methanomassiliicoccales archaeon. GTDB lineage: Archaea > Thermoplasmatota > Thermoplasmata > SG8-5 > SG8-5 > JAGLQM01. Next base: position 9,495 of record JAUWNU010000018.1, on the reverse strand, counting down.
CCTTTGTACATGAATACAAACAAAGACCCTATATCTTTGAATAATAACTTAGACCCTAAAGTTATGGATATTCTTTTTCCCTGAATATAAATGCCCCCATAACCAAACAGGCCATAGTTATCGCAATAAGAGTAAGAAATGCAGAGGCAGCAGAAGCCGCATTATAGTTTGCCAGTTCACCATAATCAATCCAGCCAGCACCTATTGAACGGATGAAATGTTTGATGGTGTAACTGCCTATTGCACCGGGAATTGAGCCGATAAATCCTTCCCAGATGAATGCGAAGAACAGGCCAAAGTAAATAGGCCGCTTGAATACTGTGCCAGTCAGCTGGAAAAGGGCTGAATAGACCAGTGAGCCAATGACTGAAAGACCAATCATGGCACCTAGTATTCCCAGGGCATCGCCGTTAATTCCCTTCTGGGCAAAGAAGGCCAACCATCCCACGAGATTAATGAAAATCATAATCAGGGAAAGTGAGACAGCCAGCGAAAGGTAATAGCCCAAATAAGAAATACTCCGGTCAAGGGGAGCAGTAATCACCTGGGTGATGCTCTTGTCCTCGATTTCATTACGAATTAATGAAGCGCCGTAGATCATGGCGATTATTGGCATTATGAATGAAAGAATAAGCATATCCATGAGTGCAGAGCCGCCGTCAAGTGCATCCCCTTCGAAGGAGCCAGCATAGCCCATTATACCGGCCACAAGAAGCGCCATTAGAAGCGTAATGACCCAGCGCTTGTTCAGCAATATTTTTCGGGTGGAGTATTTGAAGATTGCCAGTATTCCTGAAACATAAGCATTCAGACTCATTTCACCACCCAACCAGATACTTGAATACAGACTCAAGATTATCATCTTCACTGTACATTCGTTCAATCTTGGAGCCAGTCTGCTCTAAAAGTTCAGGCATATCATTAAAGAAGTCATCTGGCCGGGTTACCCGGACCGATAAGCTGAATCTATTTTCATTATATCCAACAGAAACAGTATAATCCTTATCAACCAGTGCCTTGGCCAGTTCATTCATCTTGTATCCTTCGACTATAATATTATGCGGATGCTGGCTTATCAAATTTCGTATCTGGGATATCTCACCGCTGGCAACTGCCCGGCCCTTGTAAATCAGCACAATATTATGTGTCATACGCTCTATTTCATGAAGCACATGGCTGCTGACAATGATAGTGTGACCATAATCCTTATTTAATCTCTTAATTAGCAGGATTATATCCCGCCTGGCCAGAGGGTCCAGACCGCTGAGAGGCTCATCCAGTAAAAGCAATTTTGGACTGTGCAAGAGTGCACCAGCAATCTTCAATCGCTGTTTCATTCCCTTGCTGTAGCCGCCCATCTTTCTGTTCATGTCCTTGGTCATTTTCACAATGCCAGTTACCTCGGAAATACGTTTATCAAGACTTGATTTATCCATGGCATGCAGGCCGCCCAGGAACTCAAGATACTGCTGACCAGTCATATCCAGCGGCAGAAATTCATAATCCGGGCAAAAACCGATATCTGCAAGCTGCCTCGAGTTCCCCCAGGGACGCTGGCCCATGACAAAAAGGTCTCCAGCATTTGACTTGATGGTTCCGATTATGAGCTTGAAGAATGTACTCTTGCCAGCGCCATTTGGCCCAACAATGCCAGTTATCCCTTCAGAGATTGTCACATTGAGACCATTGAGACCGATAACATTCCCATACCACTTTGAAAGGAAGCTGGCCTGTATTATCGGAGAGTTATGTGCCGCAGTCGGAATAGGTGGTGGTCCACCATGGGACATGGGCAATGGCGGAATATCGTTGGATATCTCAGGAGGCAGTGGAGGGGGTGCCTGGCTGCTCATTATATAACCCCCTGCTTCGCAGCATGCTTAAAATGAAATCCGCTGGTGCTTAATTTCATTTCCCCACCGCCTTCATGTGAATCCTTAGATAAAGCAGAGCCAGTGGAATGATTATGAAGCCAGAGAACATGACAGAGAATAGGCCTGCATCTATATTGTTGGGAATTCCAAATCCGAATAGCCAGTCATAAAAAATAATAAGAAGACTGCTTGTGTCTATTAATATCCAGTTAGAATCAAAATCAGAAAATATCGCACCAATCAAGGATAGTGAAAATATAGACATGAACATGCCTACGGCGGCATATGATTTTCTTGTTGTCATGCTGGAGATGAGCAGACCGAGAGGCAAGAAAAAGAAAGTTGTTACAAAACCAGCAATGATAGTGTATCCCAGGGCCCCCAGGCTTGCACCATAGGCTGGACCGGATTGTGTTCCAACAATGAGAATAGCGATGATTACAGGAGGTAAAAAGCAGAACATTGCCAGTGCCATGAATGTACCTCCAAATTTGCTTGCCAGGTAGCTTTCGGTTTTCATTGCTCTGGAAAAATACAGCACGAATGAATTACTTCTGAAATCTTCTGCAATGGAGTCTGAGCAAATCAGTGAAGCCAGAAGTATAGACATTATGAAAAAGAAAACATTGCCCATCAACAGGGGTATAACTCCGGCATCCAGCATATCATGAGGTAGCAAGATGAATGCAAATATAGAGATCAGGAACAAAAAGAACAGCCCAAGTATCAAAAAGCCGCGAACCCACCAGGACTTCAGCTTTTGAATATAGAATGTCTTGGAAATAATGAACATGCGGTCCAGCTTGGAAGTTCTCTCGCCATTCCAGGGCTTGTAACCTATTGGGTCAATTCCCATTAGAGTTACCTCCATTTTCTTCCAGGGCTCCGATGAAAACATCTTCCAGAGTTGCTCTTTCAGGCGAATATGCCCTGAGTTGAACATTCGCCTCCTGGCTGAGTTTGAAAATTGAGTTGCCATCTCCAGTGTTAATGAACACTATTCTTGTCTGCCCGCTTTCCTGGGTTACAGAGCGAACATCATAGGAATCTTTCAGTAATTTTACGAAATCCAACCTGGCAGGCTCATTTCCTCGAACCTGGACATATTTGAGATTTTCCTTGCCAGCAAGAAGTTTATCCAGATTGCCCTGGGTTATTAGCTTGCCATTGGAAATTATCATTGCATGGTCGCTTACCTTTTCAATATCATCCAGTATATGAGTTGAAACCAAGATTGATTTATCGGAATCGGAAATTTTCTTAATCAAATTCAGCATATCCTCCCGGCCCTGTGGGTCCATGCCATTTGTTGGCTCGTCCAGAAATAGAATTTTAGGATCATGAACAATTGCTTGAGCAAGTTTAACCCGCTGCTTCATGCCAGTTGAGTAGGATGATATTAATCGATAACGTTCCTCGCCAATGCCTACAAAGTCCAGCATCTCATGGCTTCTGGGCATAGCATCACGCTTTTTCATACCGCTTATCTGGCCCATGTAGGAGACAAAATCAATGGCAGTAAAATTTTCAATGAGGCAGTCATGTTCTGGCATATAACCGATCATGTCCCGAACCAGTACGCTTTCGGCTATGGGGTCATGGCCAGCGATTCTTATTACTCCCCGGTTAGGAACAAGTAATCCGAGAATCGCTTTAATGAAAGTGCTCTTTCCAGCGCCATTGGGGCCAAGAAGGCCGACTATTCCAGAGGGAACATCAACTGAAAAATTGTCCAAAGCCACAATCTGGCCATAGCTGACAGTGATACCTTTTGAAACGATTGTTACTTCTGGATTATCTTTTTCGGCCATATTACTCCCAACTTATTCTCAACAGAATGACAAGGCCAGCACATTCAATAAGGTTCACCAGTATCAGGAATATAGGCGCACCTCTGGTATCTGAAATCTCATCAAGGAACCTGAATATAAGCCGAAGAGTGGCCAGCAATACGACGCTCTTCACTAGAAACGCGCTAATAAAAAATATCAGGCCCATGGTGAATTCGCTCTTGACCTTTCGGTAGCTTCCCACATATACATAAAGCAGTCCAAGCAGTAGAACTATATTCACGACCTCGATGGTCATCACAAGTGTCGGTATCAAAGGTATTGCCATATTATCTCCTCATTGTTATCTGTATATTATCTATTTATGCCCAATTTGACTCCAAATTTCTTCGAATATTGTGTAATTTTCTTCCATGATGGACGTCAGAAAGTAAATTGCCCCATACTTATCGCCCTGTGATATTATGACGCTGTTCTTCTCCAGAACCTTCAGGTGGTGTCGAACAGTTTTATAATCCAGTTCAAGAACTTCTGCCAGCTGATTTGCATTGTATGGTCTTTCGTTCAGCGTATGAATCATACGGGCGCGATTGATGCCGCCCTTGGAGCCAGCTATGAGCCACCATAGAAGTTTCTTCATTTGAAATCAAATAGTAATTCACATAGGCAATTTAATATCTTTTATAGGTTTCTCTGGAGGCGGGAGGTTCGAAACTGCCAGATGATTCACCGATGATTAAGCAATACAAGGCAATTAAATCGCAATACCCTGGTACAGTAGTATTCTTCAGAATGGGCGATTTTTATGAGACCTTTGGCGATGATGCAGTAATTACGGCAAGAGTGCTGGACATCACATTAACTTCCAGGGGAAAAATTAAAGGCGAAAAATTGCCTCTGGCTGGTATTCCATATCATGCGCTGGACACCTATCTTCACAGGATGGTGAAGGCAGGCTACAAGGTGGCAATCTGCGAGCAGGTTGAGGACCCGAAAAAAGCAAAGGGCATTGTGAAGCGTGATGTTGTGCGGGTAGTATCTCCTGGCACTGTGCTGGAAGATACCATGCTCCAGGGCAAGGCAAATAACTTTTTAGTTACAATATTCAAGGCCAAGAATGGGTATGGACTGGCAGCGGTGGATGTTTCCACCGGTGAATTCCTTGTTACTGAAATGGAAGGAGTCAGCGCTAAGCGGCTTTTGCACTCAGAACTCGTACGCCTGGCCCCGGCAGAATGCCTGGTAAGCCCAAACATCGGGATCAAGGGATTTCATGAGCTTACCGAAGGAGAATTAGCGTGTTCAGTTACCGAAGGCGAACCTGAACTATTCCAGAAGGAAAATGCCTGGCAGGTTCTCAGTGAGCATATCCCAGACACTTCAAAAATTGGTGAATCCACACAGGCAATAATAGCTGCAGGAGCAACACTGGCATACCTTCTGGAAATGCAGAAGGGAAGTGTTGCCCAGATACGAACGATTCGATATTATGAAATGAATGATTTCATGATGCTTGATTCCGTAACCCTGCGTAATTTAGAATTATTCAACAATATTCGGGACGGTGGAAAGACTGGCACTTTATTCCAGTTGATGGACCGCACCCTTACCCCTATGGGCAGCCGAACTCTCCGGAACTGGCTTTCCAAGCCGCTCATGGACCCAAAGGAGATTGAATCAAGATTGGACGCAATTGAGCATCTTTTCAATGACCGAATGTTGAAGTCCGAACTTCGGGAATACCTTGAGGAGGTAAGAGACCTTGAGCGCCTGCTGGCTAGGAGCATTCATGGTTCTGCCAATGCCCGGGACCTAGCAGCCATACGCAGTACAATGGAAAGCGTTCCGGTGCTGATTAAAGCTCTTGAAGGTAAGCTGCCAAAATTCCTGAGTCAGATACAGAAAAATATGAACCCATGCTATGACATGACAACGGAAATTTACAATGCTATTGTTGACGAGCCGCCGGTGGGTGTTCGTGATGGTGGCATGATTCGGGAAGGTTATGATTCACAGCTTGATGAGCTCAGGGACATGTCCGCTTCCGGCGGCAAATGGATGGCTAGTCTTGAGGAAGGAGAAAGAAAGCGAACTGGCATCAAGAACCTCAAGATCAAGTACAACAGGGTTTTTGGCTACTTCATAGAGGTGGGAATCGCACATATTGACAAAGTGCCAGATGAATACACCAAGAAACAGACACTGGCCAATTGCGAGAGGTTTATTACTCCCGAGTTAAAAGAGAAGGAAAGCCAGATACTCTCTGCAAATGAGCGAAGCACAGCCCTGGAATTCGAGATATTCTGCATAGTTCGAGATAAGATTGCAGAGCATTCAGAACAGCTCCAGAGCACTGCCAGGGCATTGGGCCAGCTTGATGCATTATGCTCTCAAACCGAGCTTGCCAGCATTCATAATTATGTTCGGCCGAAGATTGATGACTCTGATTCAATAAACATCATGGACGGGAGACATCCAGTAGTTGAAAGTTCGCTCACCGAGCCATTCATTCCCAATGACATAAAATTTGACATGAAGAGAAATCGGGTGATTATTCTTACAGGGCCAAACATGGCTGGTAAATCAACTTATATGCGTCAAATCGCCCTTATCCAGATAATGGCGCAGATGGGCGGTTATGTGCCTGCCAGGTCTGCAAAGCTCGGGGGTGTTGACCGGGTGTTCACAAGAGTAGGCGCATTCGATGATTTAACCCGTGGTCAATCGACATTCATGGTGGAAATGACCCAGGTATCAGATATTCTAAAGAATGCCACAAAGCGCAGTTTGATACTCCTTGATGAGCTTGGTCGGGGAACCAGCACATTCGACGGTCTCAGCATTGCCTGGGCTGTTGCAGAATATGTGCATTCCAGGAAGGTAGGCGCAAAAACAATCTTTGCAACTCACTATCATCAACTAAACGAGTTAGAAGAACTACTGGACGGCGTAACAAATTACAATATCGCAGTCAAAGAGGAAAAAGATGATATTGTCTTTTTGAGAAAAGTAATTCCAGGCAGTACCAATCGCAGCTATGGAGTTCAGGTGGCAAAATTAGCTGGCATGCCCAGGGAAGTTGTTGAACGTGCGAAAAAGCTTCTCATAGATATTGAGGCACAGGCAGTCATGGACATGAGCCAGGATAAGCCCAAAAAGAGAAAACGCACATACACCCAGCTGGTAATGTTCGAGGATATGGCTAGTAAACCAGACCCTTTGAAAGATGAGCTGAAAGCACTAGATTTAGACCACTTAACACCAATGCAGGCCCTTCATAAATTGCATGAGCTGAAGGACAAGCTGGAGGAGGACTCATGAGCCAGATAAGAATCCTGGACGAATCAACAATCAGCAAGATTGCTGCAGGCGAGGTAATAGAACGGCCTTCCAGCGTAGTGAAAGAACTTGTGGAAAATTCCATTGATGCAAATGCTACTGAAATCCGCATACGAATCCAGGATGCAGGCAAGTCCCTGATAGAAATCGTGGACAATGGCCATGGAATGAATCCGGATAATTTGAAAATTGCCTTCATACAGCATTCAACCAGCAAAATTATTGATATTGATGACCTGGAGAAGATTTCCACCATGGGATTCCGTGGCGAAGCATTGTCCAGCATTGCCTCGGTTGCGGATATCGAAGTTTCAACAAAGGAGAAAGGGGCCAGTACAGCGCAATTTGTGTCTCTGAAAAAGGGGAAAATGAGTGCGCTGAAGCAGATAGGCAGGGACACTGGCACAACAATTTCTGTTATGAAATTATTCAGTGGACATCCGGCCAGATTGAAGTATCTTAAATCTGACCGCGTGGAAATGGGCCATATCATTCAGATAGTGACTGAAAGAGCACTGGCCAATCCAGATATTGCATTCAAATTACTCAATGATGGTGTGGAAGTAATAAATGTTCCAAGGGCAAAGAACATGCCAGACCGGATAAACGACATCATGGGCCGAAGGGTGGCAAAGCAGATTGTTTCGTTCATGGAAACAGAAGAGGGAATCACAGTAATCGGACATCTGGCTAAACCAACAATCACCAAGGCCACAAAGAATGATTTGTTTATATTTGTTAACAATCGCCCGGTGGCCAGCCCAAAGATAAGCGAGGCAATTGAGAGGGGATATGCTGGAATGCTCATGAGGAACCGTCATCCAGTGGGCGTTCTTATGCTGGACATTGACCCCAAGGTGCTGGATGTCAATGTGCATCCCACCAAACGGAAGGTAAGATTTGCAGATGAAGGCAGAGTTGCCAGATTCATTACAAAGGCTGTTGCAGGAGCAATGGGCAATACCGAGATAATACCTGATGTAGAACCAAGGCAAAAGGACATCATACACAGGTCAGTTATTGAGGGAAAAAAGAAGAGAGCATCCAGAGTACCACAAACGCAGACCCAGATAATGGACGATATTGAGACCGAGGCAATACCAGAAGGAGAATCAATACCCAAAATGAAAGTGATGGGCCAGATACTGAACACCTACATACTGGCACAGAGCGGTTCTGACCTGCTTATTATCGACCAGCATGCAGCTCACGAAAGGATAAATTTAGACAGGCTCAAGGATTCAAAGAAAGCAAAAAAGGCACAGCAGAAGCTCATAACACCTATACCACTGAACCTGGGAAAAAAGGAAAGCCAGCTTGTGGAGCATTATCGCCCGATTATTGAGGAATTTGGGTTTAAAATCGAGCCCTTCGGAAAGGATACTTACTTAGTGCGGGCAGTTCCGTCAATTGCAGGGCATCTGGAATCCGAGAGCGGGCTCAGAGATCTAATAGAGGAACTGGCAGAACTCGGAAAGGCCAGGGACATTGAGGAGCGCTGGGACGAGATTCGACATCTAATAGCATGCCATTCCTCAATTCGTGCGGGAGAAAAATTAAGCCAGCAAAGAATGGCAAAGCTGGTTGAAGAACTTCATGAGATAGATAATCCGTTCCACTGCGCCCATGGACGGCCGACCATAATCAGAATTACCCAGAAGGAGCTGGAAAAGCTCTTCAAACGGGTTGTGTGAGATGGCAATTAACATATACTGGCCCAGCCAAAACTTCATTACAGTCTCAGTCACCGGCCAATCCTGCCAGCTAATGTGTCAGCACTGCCTGGCAAGATTTTTAAAGCATATGGAACCTGCGGAAACACCGGAGAAACTCTGGGAACTGGCCCTGAAATCCCAGAAAGCAGGAATCAAGGGCATGCTCATCAGCGGCGGCAGCGACCAGAACGGCGCAGTACCTATATTGCCATATTTAGATATTATTAAAAATATAAAAATCCAATTAAATATATCAGTAAACTTGCATACTGGCCTTATTGCTTTGAGTGATATTTCAAAGCTCTCTGGAAAAGAAATTGATGTGATTTCTTTTGATATTGTTGGTTCTGCTGAGGCCCTGAAGAATGTTTATGGCCTGGAAGTGGAGCCGGATTACTTTGACAGGGCATTGTCTGAATTTGACAAAGCTGGGCTGAAAGTGGTTCCACACATAACTGTTGGACTGGATGCTGGCAATGATTCTGGCGAAGAGAATGCTTTGCGAATGCTTGCAGAGCATGAGCCAGGTTTTGTAGTTCTCAATGCGCTAATGTCCTCTGAAGGCGCAGGAAAGGCAGCTGTACGAATGCCTGAAGTCCTTAAGCTGGCCCGGGAAATATTACCGGATAAAACTGCCATTGGAATCGGGTGCATGCGCCCCAGGGGAGATATGGATGCAAACTTCATATTAAAACTTGGAATTGCAGCAGTGGCATTACCCCCGAAATCACTTGTCCAGGAACTGCGTTCAAAGGGTATTGATATTGTAGAAAAGGA
>JAUWNU010000086.1 GCA_030612505.1 Methanomassiliicoccales archaeon | reverse complement strand
TTTTGTATGTAAACTTAGACCCTCTGTTAACGATAACCAAACAAAGACCCTATTACTTTTGAATAATAACTCAGACCCTAGACCCTCACTAACGATAACCTGGCATAGACCCTTATTAACGGTAACCAAACAAAGACCCTATCGCTTTTGTATAAAAACTCAGACCCTTTATCAGAGATAATCAAACACAGCCCTCACTTCTTAATCTGGCGCTTTGGCCGATTGTCAAACTTTGGTGGGGCCTTCTTTGCGGCACTGGCCCTTTTCACCAATGGGTGATGGTCTTTTGGAGTGGCTGGCACATATTTCTTAGCTGGTTGCGGATGTTTCCTTACAATAGTTGACTGCTTTGACAGAGATGCTTGTTTGATTGGAGTAAACTGTTTTGGTGGGGGCGATTGTTTAATTACAGGCTTATGCTTGGGTTTTATTGGAGCCTCTCTCTCCCAGTTTGTTGTCTTGTGGGCATCCTTGGCCTTTCTGTAAGTTAATGATTTATCAGCCCATTCATCCTTTGGCTCAGATTCATCTGGCCCTGAAGCACGCTTGCGCTCTATGATTGAAACACCGATGGTGGTTACAATGACCGTCAGAACAATCATCATGAAGGCCATGGTAAGAAATAAATCCTTGATTACCAGTTGTGTTACGCCGTTATCTACATAAATTCCATAGCTAGAAAGTTTAATGTAATAACTGGATAAAGTATCAGAGAACTCCGGAATTGTGAATGGTAATTGGGCAAGAACCGCGGCAGCCAGCCCCCTTGGTATCATTGCATAAATGTAGGATTTGTCCTCCTTGGATTCTGGCAGTAATTTTACTGTAACTGTGGCTGCAATATAACGCATTATGAATATGCCAATGAATATAATGCCCAATAGAAGTATGAACACATAAAGTGGATTGTCGGTAAGCCAAGCTGGGAGGAACCCCGGAAGATTGCTAATGCTTCCTGAGCCTATTGAGAAGACAAAGGTTATGCCCAGATAGACAAAGAAAAATGTTCGGATGAGGAATGATAATTCAGAATGGAACTGCTTGATATGTTCATCGAACACAAAGCTTCCTTTAATTTTTAGTATTCTGGCTATCTCATCCTTATTGCTCAGCACAAGGCCAAAAACAAGGGCTGCGATTGCACCGCTGACATGAATGAACTCGGTCATTGCATAGAGCACAAGAAGCGCTGCAATTGTTATCATGAAAGAGAATGGCTTACCCTCCAGGCACTTCAGTACCCAGAGCCAAAATACACCAAAAAGGAATGCAATGAAGGCCGCCAAAACGAATGATGTCAGAAGCTGCTGAATCATGTCCCCAGTGTCAAGGCTCCCACCTATGAGTACTTCAATAAGTATCAAGGCAGTTACAATGCAAAGAACGTCTGTCAGGACAGATTCCAGGGTGAGTAGAACTTTTGTATCCTCCTTGACATTGGCACGGGCCATTATGGGTATTACCACCGCACTGCTGACACCACCTAATACACAGCCAAGTAGAAGGCCCATGACGGGTTCCATATTCAGAAAATAGAAGCATATCATTGCTGTTACGAACATGGTCCCGATGAACGCTATGCTCGTATGCACCATGGCCACTCCAAATTTCTGCACTGTCTTTTCCAGATTAAGGTTCAGACCGCCGTCGAATAGTATTATAACAAGCGCTAATGCTGAAAATAATGGGGCAATAGTATCCAGGATTGAGCCGGGAATTGCCTCATAGCCGAAAGACCCCAAAATTGGGCCCAGGAAAAGGCCAATGAATATTAAAATCAGAATATCAGGTATCTTGGTACGTTCAAATAATAATGAGCCGAGAAAACCCAGCAATATTATTGTGCCTATGCCAGCAAAAACGTATGGTACTTCCAAAGCCATGCTCAACCCATTATCTGAAGGGAAATGCGGTTATTATACTTTACGACCGCACATAGCTGAACGCCAGGTCATTTATGGCCAGGTAGTTTACTGCCGCACTATACCCAATATGGCATTTTTACATCATTGTATGCGCTCATGGCTGCAATAGCGCCTTCAGCAGCAGCAGTAATAACCTGCCGCAGGCCGCCAGTCACATCCCCGGCAGCATAAATCATCCGGACATTGGTTCTCATTTTTGTATCTACCTTGATATAACCAGAATCCTGAAGTTCCACTCCCAAAGATGTGGCCAATGCAGTGTTGGGAATCTCGCCTACAGAGATGAAAATGCCCTGAAAATCATGATCCTCAATTTCACCGGTCGCATTATTTTTCAGCCTGATGCCAGTAACCAAATCTTCACCTAAAATTTCCTGGACACCGCGATTGAGCAACTTATTAATATCTTCCTTGACCAGCTGGTCCTGAAGAGCCTGTTCTGCCCGAAGCTCATTCCGACGATGGATAAGTGTCACGTCTGCACCCACATGTTTCAGGTGAAGGGCTTCTGTTAACCCATTGTTTCCGCCACCAATGACTGCCACTTTCTTGCCCTTGAAGAAAGCACCATCACATGTGGCACAGTAGGAAACCCCGCGGCCTGTCAATTTTTCTTCCCCAGGAACGCCGATTTTCTTGTACTTCGCTCCTGTGGCAAATATTACTGATTTTGATTGAAAGGTTCTGGAACCAGCATTGATGGTAAAAATATTATCTGATTGAATAACAGATTCCACATGAACCCCCACCTCTACAGGTAAATTCTTCTCGGCATGCTCCTTCATCTTCATCATTAGGTCCATGCCGCCTATTCCCTCATAACCGGGATAATTTTCTATCCAGGGAGAAGTTGCAGCCTGACCGCCGCCCATTCCCTCATCGAGAATTATAGCATCCAATCCTGATCTGGCTGCATATATGCCAGCAGAAAATCCTGCTGAAGCTCCACCAATTATTACAAGGTCGTATATCTTTTCCATGTTATCAACTCTTCTTAAAGGTGACTCTGAATCTTTGGCTCAAGAGCGGCCTTTGGCATTGCGCCCATTGTCTTGTCAATTAGTTCTCCATTCTTAAAGAACAGAAGTGTGGGTATGCTCATTATTTCATGGGCCATGGCAGTTGCCTGATTTTCATCGGTGTTCAACTTAGCAAAGACAATTTTGCCTTTGTAATCGCCAGCCAGTTCATCAATTACCGGTCCAAGCATTCTGCATGGTCCGCACCATGGTGCCCAGCAATCCACTATAACATATGGATATTTACCAATAAATTCCTTAAAGTCGCCGTCTGTAACACTCACTGGCTTATCTGGCCAGTCTGCGCCTGTTTCACTCATTTTTAATTCCTCCTTACTTTCCGGAGCGGATGTATCTTGGGCACTAGCAGCCTTCAATTCTTCCAATCTCCTTTTTCGGAGAGCCTCCAATTCCTTATCGTGGTTGTCATGGTTCATGGTAAGACCTGGTATTAGGGTTTCGCTTGTTGGGTATATATGTTTTCCCGAAAAAATACCCGGGACAAGCTTTTTACATAGAATTTCATATCCCCAACCGGTGAGAATATGTCCGTAAGGGTGAAGGTTAGGAGCGCAGAGTCAGGCTCCACAGTTGACATGGAACTGGAAGGCGACAATACTGTAAATGAGATAATAGAGAGCGCAGCTGGCTACTGGGGGATGAGTGCTGGTGCATATGTTTTGAGAAAAGGCAAATCATTACTCAGGGGCGGCGCAACAGTGGCAGAGATGGGGTTGATCAATGACGATATAGTGGAGCTTATTCCAGACCCTGAAGGCGGGTGCCTTTCTGCAAAAGGCGGTGCCCATCCGCCGGATGGCCAGTAGATGGCATTACCAATGAATGTTCTGCAATCAAGACTCATAAACGAGCTGGCAATGTGCCGAAATAATTTGAATTACATCATCGAATGTTCGGACGAACATTTTTCAGAACTTCCTGTTACTCTGGACGTGGCAATGCGAGATGTTTATGGGCCAGTATTGGTGAAAGGAAAAATAACAGACAGGGCAGAGCATCAATTACGGATTGTGATAACACAGGAATATCCATATGAAAAGCCAATAGTGCGCTGGCAGACTCCGATTTTCCATCCCAATATCATGCTGCCCAGGGATGGTGGCTATGTCTGTACGAAATTATTAGACAGCTGGAACTTTTCTTCGAATCTGCTGGGATTCATTAAGGGCGTGGAAAGTCTGCTGGCCAATCCAAATCCAATGAGTCCATATGATACGGAAAGCTGTATGATGGCATCTGAAAAGTTCATTGACAGCCCATATTCCCCGGCAGAGCAGCCAGCAAGGGAGCACAGGGGGCCGAAGATTGTCGGTTAATATTGTTTCCGAGACCAAGCGCGAGATACTGGAAAAAGCACCGCCAGAAAACGCGGTTTCACATATCTGGCATAAGGGAACAAACCCTGCATCTGACAGAATAATAGCATATGTGAACAAGCATGCGGAAGCTAAAATGAGAAATCACGCACTTGCCTATCGAGATAAGAAACTGGAGGTCATGGGACTGCTCCTGGGCGAGGTAAGAACCTGGCAGGGTCAGGAATATGTGCTGATTCGGGATGTAGTGACCACGGATCTGGATGCGACATCGGTTTCAGTAAAATTTGATGATAAGGGTTTCGAAAAATTATTTGCAGGCCTGGACGATTCAGGGTTCGATTATGTTGTTGTGGGATGGTACCATTCTCATCCTGGCTATGGATGTTTTCTATCGGAAACAGATATCAAGACCCATGGCGGCATTTTTGTGAGTGCGCATCAGGTAGCCATTGTAATTGATCCGCTGAACTTTCAGATGGAGGCGTTTCTGCTCCGGGATAATATAGGCCAAATTCATCAGTTCAAGGTTTACTGGGATACTTGGGATGACCCTTATGGTGGGCTTAAGAAAGTCAAGAAATAGCCTAATTCAAACTAATAACACCTGGTTCACGCTTATCAACAAATATTGTTTTACTCACTGTAAAATCGCCATAAATCATTTCAATATCATATTCTTTGTCCATTTCTAAATAGATAGAGCCAGTGCGCACAATTTTTGGCCGGGGCAATATTTTGATTTCGGTCTCATAGATTTCTCCGTCAATATACAACTCTGCTTCTGGAATATAGGGTGTCGTTGGAACGATAATATCAAAAGATATTCTTGAATAATTGCCTATTTCAAGAGATATATTATCGATTACTGTGTATTCCATTGTAATATTTTCTACAGATGAGATAATACCACTGGAAGTTTCAACCCATATTGTCAATATCTCGCCTGCAGGAACTTCAATGTCCCTGAATGCAATAAAATCCCGCCAGATATTAATATTAAACTCACTGGCAACTATTTCATTGTTTATCACGAGGTAGAAGGTCTCGGGACCGTCAAGCAAATAAACATCAAGATAAATACTGAGTGAGGCAGTCATCTGGTCGGATTCTGCCCAGGTTATTACTGCAGTGCTGGATATAATCAATGATATTGTCAAACACAGAGCCATAACTTTTATAGCTTTTTTCGCTGCATTTATCTTGTTCTGGACTAAATCACCCCCATAAAAAACCTTGACCGAGGAAATACATCACAATGGAGACGATTATTGCTGCCAGGCCCAATAAAAAGCCATAGAAGCCAAATACCTCATCTCCAAAATAGCTTTTGTCAGTACCCTTGTAAAAAATACCCAGTGAAGAGAATAATCCCAGAAAAATCACAAAAATAGCAATGGTAATTAGAATGACCAAATAATAAAATCCGCCATAATTTACCAGAGTAAGCCAGCTTAGTGAAATCGCCAGGCATCCGAAGAACACTGATAATAATGCAATTTTTCTTAATGGTTTTATCTCTATAGTTGGTGTATTGATGATTCCAATTTGATTTTTTTGAATTAGTAAATATGGATATTGTTTTTTCATTATTTCACTTTTAACCCCACGCCATAAATCCAATGGTAATTGTGGCAATTATGGAAGCCAGGCCAAGTATGGCTCCGGCCACTCCATATCCAAATTTGGTTGATATCAATCTTTGATATTTATTACCCACAATCCCAGCAATCATGGCAGCCATGGCCCAGGGTAGTGCAATAAAAGCCAGCTCTCCACCAGACATAAATCCAAAGGAGCTGAAAATCATAGCAAATATGCCAAATATAATTGAAGCAAATGATAGTCCCTCTCCTAGTTTAGCTCTTGAAAGATATTTTACATCAATCATGCCATCATGAATTTCATCTTTGATATCACCGGGCATAGCTTTTTCATCATTTTCAGAGGGGAATTCCAATATTGGCACTTTCCCTTCATTTTCAGGCATTGGCTGTTGATTCTCTTCCATAATAATCACCTAGAGAGTTATCATGATTGGAATATTTAAAGTTCATGTTTTCATAAATGAATAATAAATAGCCAAAAAAAACTTCACATTTTTTCGTCGGAGCTATAATGAGAGTTGTTTCTTTCAAACTTTGGGTGGGAGGGATGTATGTCGCCAGAGTTCACAGTGAGTTATTCTTTCAAACTTTGGGTCATCGGGGTAAGGCCTGTGTATTTTGAGAAGTCCTTTCCCCTGGCTCACAAACATTTCTTCGATATATTTGTAAATGTTTGCTCGGGGAGGGGGTCACTCGGCATCACCTAGTGAATTGTTCTTTCAAATATGGGTGGGAGGGATGTATGTCGCCAGAGTTCACAGTGAGTTATTCTTTCAAAAATGGGTGGGAGGGGGTCACTCGGCATCAGCCCGCTGATGCCTAGACCCAGATGGCATGGCGGGCGCGCATATTTGCCTCGTTCTGCTCCATCTTTTTCATTATTTCTGGAACCAAACTGTCAAGGAACACCAGGGCGGTAATTTCAAATATAGTTCCCAGAGGAGCTAATTTAGAATCTTCGGGCTCATCACCAACATCAAGGTGAATTACAGAACTTGCTGCATGTGCGAGCTTTGAGTGTTTTTTAGCAGTTATTGCCACAACCTTTGCACCTAATCTGCGGACAATATTGGCTGTCTGAATGGCCGACATTGTCTCTCCTGTGTTTGAAACAATAATTACCAAGTTATCCTTTTCCACAATTGGGGTGATGGTCTCCCCCACGAAAAATACTTTTAAACCCAACTGGACAAGCCGTATTGCAAAGGCCTTGCACACTGTCCCGGATCTGCCAACGCCGTAGATGAATATTTTTTCTGTTCCTAAAATACTATCAATAAGACATTGGCGCTCGGAATCCTGCTCTGTTGCCAGGGATTCTTTCACCCTTTTCAAGATATAGTCTTCCGCTTGTGTCAAGTTATCACTTCTTTTTCTTTGCTGGGGCTGCTTTCGGTTTTTTGACCGTAGGCAGTGCTTTCTTCTTAGCGGCCTTTTTCTTTGGCTCCGGTTTTTTATCTACTTTTTTGGGAGCAGGTTTCTTTGCAGTGGTTTTCTTCTTTGGTTCAGTCTTCTTAGCTGCTTCTTTTTTGGCTGCTGGCTTCTTTTCTTCTTTCTTCTTTGCAGGTGCCTTTTTCTTTGAGGCAGATTTCTTCGCAGCCTCTTTTTTCTTCTTTGCCTCTTCTTTCTCTTTCTCTTCCTTGGCCTTATCCTCTGCCTCTTTCTCGGCATCCTTTATTTTCTGCCGTTCTGCCTTTGCCTCTCTCTTGGCCAATACACGTTCCAAAATAACCTTCATGTACATTGCATCATGTTCCAGAAGCGGTGAACCGGAAATAATAGTCATGTCAAATTCATTATCAAGAATGCACTCGGCCAGCGGCTCAAATTTCAAATCGCCTTTCTTGATTGGCGTGTATCTTATCTCATTACCATCCTCATGCTCCACTCCTGAAAAATGAGTGTAGAAATTACCCTTGGTGAACTTCTTTATCTTGTCAAAAAGCTCCTGAAAATCTTCCTTTTTCTTTAATGCGCCATTGCCTCTGGCATGAACATGTGGGAAATTGATGACTGGTACTGGACCCTTCACCTTATTACATATCTTGACTATCTCATCAAAGTCCCCGAAAATTTCCTGACGGCCACTGGTCTCTAAGCCAAGTGGAACTTTAATTTTAAACTCATCATACCAATCCTGAATCAAAGATATGTTTTCCATAATATTTTCAGTAGCTTCGTCAATGGCTTCTTTTCTGGTCTTCTCGTCTGAATACTTTGGACCATACATGCCCAGATGGGTAACAACAATTTCAGCATTCATTGCCTGGGCCAATATTCCTGCCCAGCGAATGCTTTCTATGCTTCTCACTGTTAGGTCATTGTTTGCCACAAGATCCATATAATAGGGGGTGTGAACTGATAATATAACATCCAAGTTCTTTGCTATTTCTCCCAGTTCCCTTAGGTGTTGGTAATTCCTGGCTATGGGATTGATCATTGTTAGAATTAAATCGCCTTTCTTGATTGGCTCATTCAATGGAACAATTTTACGGCTCTTGCCAGTGCCATGAAGAACTTCGATGATGAGTTCATCTTCAATCTCGGTGGGCTTAAGACCAATATCATCCTCTGTGGCAAACCTGTCTGCCACATTGGTTCTGACTATCTGGACCTCCAGCGCAGTGAGTCCAAGCGTATGCACATCTTCTATTCCATCTCTCAGTGTTCGTCCTTTGCAAGAAAGGGGAATGCCAGAAGGACCAAAACGTATCATAATTCCTCACCATACCCTCACGGGTATTCACCGGGTATAACAAACCACTATATAACAATAGCTTGTAATAGATGTATTTATTAGAGGGTTAAAGCGAATATTTCAAATACTTAGACCTGATATAACCAAAATACGGCATCAATATTGGTGTCAATAACTGCATCGGCATGATGCAATAACGGCAGGGAGCTATTTTGAGCGACGTAAAAAGATTGGTTCTGGATGTGCTGAAACCACATAACCCCTCTATAATAGATGTAAGCAATAAACTGGCTGACCTAAAAGGAGTTTCAGGTGTCAATTGTACACTTGATGAGGTTGACCAGGATACTGAGAGCATTAAGATAACCATGGAAGGGCACTCAATAGATTTTGAAGCTGTACAATCCTCCCTTACTGAACTAGGGGCAGTGATTCACTCGGTTGATAATGTGGTCTCAGGCAGGAAACTGGTTGACGAGGTCAAGACACCTCAAGATTGATGAAAAGAAGGAAGGTGTCAATGATTTGACATAATTATTAGCGTTAGCAAGTTACTGATTTCTTATGGCCTTCAACTTTGGCGCGACCTTGCTTATTAATTCGGTCTTTGGCAATGATTTTTCCACTGAAACACAGCCCTCGTACTCCCACCAGTTACTTGGATATGCCTTGTTTTCCAGAATTACTGCTTCAAGCTCCAATGATGAAACTGCCTTGAACAATTCTTCAACGGTGGGTTTTTCCACGGCCAGTGCCTTGGGAACCCGGCGTCCGCTGCTTCTTTTCTTTCTGGAATCAAAATAACTTGGCCATAGAATTATGTGGTCCGTTCTAGTTCGAACCATTTGCGCACCTAACCTACTCCACCAATACTGCGTTCACAACAGAATCTTGGCCCGGCCTTGAGGTTATTTTTGCAATGCCGAGTTCTGTCTGGACAAGCGCACCCTTGGTGATGATATTACGCTGGACAAAGTTTGGGTTGGCAGGATTCTCAGTCACTGTGAGAATTCTGGAATGGTGGCTCTTACCGGTCTTGGGGTCAAAAATATTAGCAAAGTTTGCAGCCATCAGCCTGCCCTTGCTATTATTTCCCCTTGTCCGGTAAACCTTCATGTTTGCCTCTTCTCTGATTACTGCAAACTGGGATTCTGGAGCAATCTCAAACTTTCTCTTGCCGCGGAAGTGCCTGTACTGGCCGCCTGTGTTCTTTCTTTTTGAACGTCCTTGCCAAAGTGCCATAATATCACCGATGGAACTCCGCATAAGAAACATTCCGTATAAAATGCTTTGCCACCGCAATCCCTCTGGTTGTAGACTGTCAGGCACGAGATTGCGGAATTTTTTGATTGAATATACTGTGTGATTGTTCAATCATGGCGAGCACTTAAATCTGCAGGGTGTCTGATTTGTGCTCACCGATTACTTCTACATCGCTTCGAGCAGTATGGCATTCGTGTTTACTGGAATATGATTACATGCCATCGGCGCATACTATAGTTTGCCATTGCTTTGTCTCGTATGCACCTATCTATTGCAAGATATTGGAAGTTTATGAAGAGCTGCATATCTGGGCGTTGCTGTGAAATGTTTTTATTACCGAGGCACATGCAGTTCTGTATTGATGGGAAGGACGGAAACTTCGCATTAAGCGGAATAACTCCCAATGAGCGAAG
>JAUWNU010000126.1 GCA_030612505.1 Methanomassiliicoccales archaeon | reverse complement strand
AGTGGAAAGCTTCCATGATGAGGAGAAAGGAGCCAAGCGTGGCGAGAATGTCATGTACAATTTTGAGATTGATAACTTGAAAATATGTCACCTGGGAGATTTAGGAGAGCTTCTGGACGAAAAGCAGGTAAGCCAGATTGGAGAAGTTGATATTCTATTCATTCCGGTAGGCGGAACATTCACACTTGACGCAGAAGGTGCCTGGAAGGTAATTAATGAGATAAAGCCAAGGGTTGTGGTGCCAATGCATTTCCGTGTTGGCGGGCTATCGCTTTCAATAGCGCCGGTGGACGGATTCTTGGAACTGGCCAATCAAGATTTAATTGTCAAAGTTGGTAATGAGATAGAGCTGACGAAAGATGATCTGCCTGAGGAGCAGGAAGTTTGGGTATTTTCCCTGTAATTCCATAATCTCATTGTTTCGTGTTTGATGATTACGGAATTACAGGGACTTTGATTGTCAATGCTGGATATAGTTCAATCACGTCGGATGCTTAATATTTTTCTACTATGCTGCGCATCCAACAATTGCTGAGAGAATATTGTGAGCCATATGGTATTCAAGTTTATGATTTTCTGCTGGCATATCATTGTCGAATGCTCCGATAGATAATGATAGAGACGCATTCAACTAGGTGGACAAAATTGGTTCGGTTCAACAGGTGAGTTTATGATTGACATATTATTATTCTATCACTTGTCGCCGAGCGAAATCGTAGGGGAAGCGCACATGTGTAATTTTAAGTCATGTCAGGATTTTATGTTATAGCCCGCCTCTTTTAGAAGGTGGCTGGGTTCATATTTTACAACGAGTGTTCTGAGACCACCGTCAATGAAATCTTCTTTGGTAAGATTCGATGGCTTTTTCCTCCTTTTTGCCACCAGGCATTTCACGGCCTCCACCCTGTTTTTCTTAGATTTCCAGGTTCCTTTAGGTGCAACCCTCATATCCCATGGCCTAAGTTTATAGCCAGCCTCGGTCACGAGTCCATATAAGCCATGCTCTCTGATGAGCGAGCCCAAGTTCCGCGAGAGAAAGTCTTTGCGGGTGAGCTGCGCTGGTTCTTTTTGTGTTTCTGCCAGCACCCATTTTAGTGCAGCTATCCTGTTCTCTTTTTTGCTCCATGTATTTGGGGATGCGCGGTTGCATTCCCATGGGTTCAAATCATAGCCTGCTTCAGTTAATAGTCGATGTATTCCATAACCTGTAGCTAAACTTCCCAGGCCGTGACTCTTGAAGTCCTTCATGGAGAGATTTGTGGGATATATCATTGATTTGGCTATGAGCCATTTGATTGCTGCAACTCTATTCTCCTTCAACTCCCATGTGCCTTTAGGGGTGGCGACACCCATCCACGGCGCGATTTTATAACCTGCTTCGTTCAATGCCTCAAGTGCTCCGCCAGTGATGGTTATTATGCCTCGCAATCCAGCATCCACGAAGTCCCAGTACCCGACCTTTCGCGAATTGCCACCTTTCCTCGCCACAAGCCACATTGTTGCGGCAATCCGATTTTTCTTCTTCTCCCAGAATCCTGCAGGTACTTTTCTCCGCTCCCACGGATGAATGTTGTATCCAGCGTCCTTGAGAGCTGCGAGAACCGACTTGTTGTAATAGGTTAAAAGGGCACTGATTCGGCGTTCCTCAAAATCCCAAATCGTGACATTGCGTGGGTTGCCCACTTCTTCAACGACGAATTTTATGGCCAAAATTCTATTCTCTCGACTTTGCCATTTCCCCCGACGTCCTTCACCGCTGAGTTGTTTTTCAGCAACCTTGCTTTCTTTGGGAATGAACCCCGCTTCAATAAGAGCTCTTTCTACAGGCGAGGGGAATTGAAGTAGATAGCCAGGATCAAATGTAAAAAATTCTCCTTTTTCATATGTTGCACACCTTTTATCGCTGTATGCTGCCAGCAAACCAACCAATCCATGTGAAATAAAGTCTTTTTGTATAATTTTATCTGGCTTTTTTCCTAGCGTTTTCGTAAGCCATCTGGTGGCCTTGATTCTATTTTCTTTACTGTTCCAATAACCGTGCTGTGGCTTCTTTCCGTTATCTTTTGTACCCCAGAAATCTGGCAAATCCTTTTTGGATTTAAAATTTTGAGAGTCTTTCTTCTTAGACTTCATTGGGGAATAATAAGTAGATGGGAGTATATAAATCAAACGATTTTATATTCCAATGCTTGGTTTTCAGAGAAGTTTTATTAGCTTGATTTTGTTTAAGTGAGGGCTCCCCAAGGTGGAGTGAACCCCTTTTAATGGACATTTAGAATAGTGATAACAATCAAAAACAGAGGAACTAGATAATCAATCGGGAGGGCCACCGGAAGAAGGCCCGAACGATAATCACTCTAAGAGTGGGACGCTGTCATGGAGCTTTGTTGTTTTACCTTCTCTGAGTTCATTTATACTCTGGTTCAGTATCTCTTCTTCAGGAGTGAGAATCATATCCACATCTACCATATGCTCTCTTATATATTGTAAATCCTCCCTTATAATCTTTAATTCTTCCATTAATTCTGAAGATGTCATTATCTCACCAATAAAGTATAGAGTTAAATTAGATTATAAATCTTTGTATTTGTATTGTTTGTTTAAGGATTACCCAAGGTAAATTTGTAATGTTTTAATTATTTCAATAGAGGACAAGCCCTTCCTCAATCCTTCCAAGCTCAATAGGAGTAGTAACTTCCCCGGTAACTGCGCCCTTGGAATTGGCTATCATGCAGGCTCCCACCTGGCCAGTGCCATAATTTGCAGTGCATATTTGCGGCTTGAACCCCAGAATGTTCTCAATAACTTCCATCTCATAGGTTGATGTATGGGGGTGCACAATTACGCCCTTATTGGTTGCCACTGCTGAAGACCCTACGGTCTTGTATCCGGCAATTGTGCCCTTTTCCACAGGAACGTCCAGTGCCTCTGAGATATCTTTGACTGTTTCGGGGCTGAAGCTTGGGTGAACCAATGCGCCATTGTCATTTGCCAGAACATTATTTCCCATTGCATTGAACTTCTGGTCTATTTTCGTGACTGGAATATTATCTGGAATCTTGCTTATCTCGGCCTCGGAGATAAACTGCGAGGCTACTGCTCCTTTTGAATTAAATCTTATAAGTGCGCCAATGGTACTGCTGCTGTCCACTGATAATTTGATAACATTGTCCACTTGTAAATTATTCTTAACGATTTCCAGAAATTCCGGCGGTGATGATATTGGTATAACTGCTAAATTCTCATTTGCCGAACAGAAAACTCCCAGATAGGGATTACCAAGAATATTTCCTTTGCCCAGCATATGATTACCTCATGATAATGAGATTACTCATCATCAATATCTGGCAGAAGAACCTCTACCAGGTCCTCGTCTTCAATCCATGCAACCTTCAAAGTGATCTTGTTAGGTGGCTTTTCGATTCCCCTGGCCCAGACTAGCTCATTAACTTCCTTGTCAATCCAGATATCTTCCATATCTGCCTTTCTGTGCCTGGCCACGTATTCCTTGATAAGTTTGATGGCCTTGGGTGCCCTCTTGGTCCTTGGGCATCTCTGAAGAGCCCTCAAGGGTATGGTATATTCAACTTCATTAATCTCTTTCTCAGCCATGCTATCCCTCCTAGAGCTTCAATCTGCTTCTGCGCCATTGCCTCTGCTTTGGGTGACGCATGAACCGCCTATTGGTCTTCTGTATGACCCAGGCTGGTACTCGGCGATTACTGTTTGTGGCTGCGTTAAGCCTCAATTTTCTTGCCATTGGTTTGTTCCTTGCCATTGTATCCCTCTTATCGTCTTTTGATTGTGATGTCCCGTTTCTCCGGGATAAGCTTCTCCAGTATCAGGAGAAGATTTGCGTCGTCAATGACCGTATGCAGCTGTCCGGACTTTGCCAGCATTATCAGCTGGTCCTCAACGGCCTGTGCGAATTCCGGTCTTGCTATTCTCAATCTGGCCATTCTTTCCCTGGCCTCGGGTGTCAGTATTTTCCTCAGGGCAGATTGTCTCTGTTGGTCATACTGCTCCTTTTGGGCGACCTGGGCCTCATCAGATACTTGCGCTTGTTGGAGTTCCTCAATCTTTTTGCGCCGTATCTCTTCAAGCTCCTGGTCATCTGACATGCTGGATATCACCTTACTTGCCATATTTTGCCAGTTTGGGATTGTCCTTCACCAGCTCCTTAAAGATGGCATGGGATGTATTGTCCAGTAAACTTTGACCCTTGGGTGAGATTGCACGTCCCTTGTTCTTGTTTGTAACAACCAGGCCGGCTTCCTCCAATTGCTGCAGAGAAAGTCTGATTATTGACCTGCTGCCGCTCCATGCATGGTATGGCTTGGAACCGCGGTCCACTGGCCCGCCGAAATGTGCACTGAGCTGCTCTGTTCCGATGGGGCCGTCTATGTAGACCCTTCTCAGAACCGCTGCAACACGGGTGAACCACCAGTCTGGTTTGTCAGGAGATTTCTCCCTGTGAACGCCTGTCTTAACTAGGCTGGACCACTCTGGGGGTGTGATTGAATCTGTCTTCTTCATCTCTTCGGCAAGGCTCGCTATGAGCTTGTCTGTGGGTACATCGTAAGCTGTTATCATTTATGCCACCAGTATATTTGAAATGTGCTGGAAGTAATCCCCGAAAGCAGATGGGGTATATTAGGGTTGTGTATACTGCATAGTATTTAACAGTTCTCAGATTTATCATTTATTACCACGCAAAATATCATTGGATAGGCAGATGATATTAAACCATTGGCTGATACAAACAGCATGCCCCGCCTGTGTGAGCTTGCTTGCAATGCGAGCGAGACTGAGAACCGGAGGTTTTCAGTTGAAGAGGGCGGGGTTCTTAAAGTGTTAACCAAGCATTTGGACAGATAAAACCAAGCTACACGCAGATGCAAACAACATGCCCCGGGTGTGAGCCCGGGGTACTGGAATTGTTAACCAAGTGAGTGACAAAAGGCCATTCGGATGCCCCGTCCGTGAGGGCGGGGAGGTTCTCGCATATCATCGGTACGAATAACGATACCTCGTTATGAGTGGACTGAAATCCGTTAGGGTTTCAGTTATACCATCTAGCCAACTATTCTCCCGTAGCACCTAAACAATTAATTCCAATGTTTCAGACTGGAGGGGTGGTCGCCACCGGCATTCTAATCGGTGGGAACAGAAATTGATTCACTAGATGAATACTAATTAGTTCTCAAACTTAAAGATTAAGTATGGTTGTGTGATTATGGCTGGGTAGAAGGGGGCACGCATGGGAGCACAGGCGAATTTCGCCAGCTTTACATCAAAGTATGAGCCCTTGCCCTGTCCCGAGGTGATTGAATGAAAAACATCGCAGAGAAGCTGGCTGAACAACAAAAAGAAATATCAATAGCTGAATTCTTCGAGAAGAACAAGCAAATATTAGGGTTTGACTCGCTAACTAAGGCATTGATCACTGCTGTAAAAGAAGGAGTTGACAATTCACTGGATGCCTGCGAGGAAGCCAGAATTTTACCTGATATCTATGTCGAGATTACGGAAAAGGACAGGGGCGAGTTCAAGATCATTATCGAGGACAATGGGCCAGGCATTGTGAAGCGCCAGATAGCAAATGTCTTCGGCCGCCTGCTTTATGGCTCAAGATTTCATGCAATTCGGCAATCAAGAGGTCAGCAAGGAATAGGAATTTCCGCGGTTGTTATGTACGGCCAGTTGACCACTGGAAAGCCTGCCTATATTATTTCGAAAACAGCACATCAGGATGTAGCTCACTATGCAAGATTACTCATTAATATCAAGAAAAATCGACCGGACATTTTGGAGGAAGATTTCAAGGTCTGGGAGGGGAAAGAGCATGGGACCAGGTTTGAAATCACTGTGGCTGGAAGATATGTTGCTGGCAAGCAGTCTGTTCTGGAATATTTACGGGCAACTGCAATAGTGAACCCACATGTCCAGATAATTTTTAAAGACCCCAGTGGAGGAATAATCAATCTTCGCAGAGTTATCGATGAATTGCCTAAAGAAACTGTTGAATCAAAGCCGCATCCTGAAGGCATAGAACTTGGCCAGTTCATGAGCATGGGGAAGGCCAGCCAGCATCGGAAGCTTACTGCGTTCCTGGTGAATGAGTTTTCCAGGGTAAGTCCCAGGGTTGCCAAGGAGATCTGCGATAAGGCCGGGGTGCCGGAAAGCCGCAGTCCAAAGCGAATGAGCCTGGAAGAGGGCCGTTCTATTATCCAGGCCATTAAAAAAGTTAAGATCATGGCACCGAAAACTGACTGCCTGACACCCATAGGCGAGATACTTATCCGAAAGGGCATGCGAAATGTGCTTGAAGGCCTTAAACCCGGATATTATTCTCCG
>JAUWNU010000156.1 GCA_030612505.1 Methanomassiliicoccales archaeon | reverse complement strand
TGACACGAACATTTCATCAGAGAAAAAGGAAAAGGGAATCAGGACATTGATGGATAATAATCAGCCTATTTTCATGCTAGCGGGTGAGATGGACGGTGTTTCTCTGGTGCCGTACAAATCATTCGAGGATTTCAGAGAATGTAGCGGGGAAATCGCAGATATCAATAAGAGATATGGATTATTCTCAAAAGAAACAAGAAGCCTGCTGTTCTCCACAAAGACCATGACAATAATAAACAATCATGATTATTCACATATTACCCATAAGGTTCTAGATATAGAAAAATGAGCTCTCAATATCCTGAATGTGCCTAATCTGAGGTCTATCCTCGGATGGATCTCAATTTTTCGTTTTATTGCTTCATCTGTGCCAATATCATACCTCATGAAAATATATCCTTTTACATTGTACAATGGTGCAAGTGTACACAAGGTTTCTTGATAGTACAGACATCATCATGAATAGAAATGTTTATAGAAGGGTATTTCCATATTATACTGAGATACATAACCCACGCCAAACAGAAGTATTCGAATAGGGGACTACCATGGAGATGAATCATTGAAGAATCACCACTTAAACATCGTGAGCAAGAGTATTGTCATTTCAATCATATCCATGATTCTATTGATGCCACTTGCCCCCAATATATCAGGGAACAATCCCAATAGCGAAATAATTAACAGGACAAATGAAAATACAATATTGACACTTCCAATTGTATTCGATTTGAGTGACGTATCAGGAGAGGATTACGTCACCTCGGTCAAATACCAGATAGGTGGGACTTGCTGGGCATTTGGGACAATGGCAGCTATTGAGAGCAATCTTCTCATGACTGAAAATTGGGAAACCGAAGGAGAGACAGGTGAACCAAATCTTGCAGAATATCATCTGGATTGGTGGAATGGCTTCAACCAAAACAACAATGACGACGCAATCCCCCCGACTGGTGACGGCTTAGCCGTCCATAATGGCGGTGATTACAGAGTCGCATCTGCGTATATCTCACGCGGCGAGGGGGCTGTGCGAGACATAGATGGTCAATCCTACACAGTTGCTCCACCCAGATCAAATTCCAGTTGGCATTATTATTACGTAAGGGACATAGAGTGGTTTGTCGCGGGAGCGAATCTGAGCAATATTGACACAATAAAAACCACGATAATGAACGAGGGAGCTATAGGTACCTGTATGTACTGGGGCGGTGGATTCTATAACTACGGAATGAACAGTCATTATCAGCCGCCAACTACTAGCTATGACCCGAATCACGCTATTGCCATTGAGGGATGGGACGATGCGCGCATCACACAGGCCCCTCTGCCCGGCGCATGGCTCTGCAAGAACAGCTGGGGGTCAACCTGGGGCGGAGAAGGGGACGGCCACTTCTGGATTTCATATTATGACAAACATGCCTGTCAGCATCCAGAAATGGGTGCTGTTTCATTCCAGGACGCCGAACTTTCCAATTATAATAACATATACTACCATGATTACCATGGATGGCGCGATACAATGCCCAATTGCACAGAAGCGTTTAACACCTTTACCGCTGAAGAAAACGAATCGCTGGCAGAAGTGAGTTTCTTTACTGCTGCAGATAATGTGGCCTATACCGTAAAAATCTTTGACAGGTTCGAAGGAGGAATGCTATTAGACGAACTTTCTTCTAAATCTGGAACATTGAATTACACTGGTTTTCATACTATAGATTTGGACAGCTATGTGCTTTTCGAGCAAAACGATGACTTTCACGTTTACGTTCAACTTTCCAGTGGGGGCCATCCGATAGACCGCACTTCCGAGGTATCTGTATTATTGGATGCAACTTCTCCATTAGAAAAAGACACATTGGGGGGAACTGTGATAATATCCGCGGCCAATCTCAATGAAAGCCATTACAAAAATGGTTCTAACTGGCTGGATTTATACGATTACGGTTTCGGAGCCCCGGAATGGAATCACACTGCAAACTTCTGCATCAAGGCTCTTACTACTATTGATCTGACAAAACCATCCCACTCCAACGAAACTCCAGCACCAAGCAGCTACAAAGATACTCTGGGGACAAATGTCTCCATTCACGTAACCGATTCTTCCGGCGTGAATGAGAGTACTATTCAGTTGTATGTGAATGGAACTCCTGTCGCTTATACATTAACACCGATTACATACGGCTATAATATTTCTTATGAGTGTCCGGGATTCAACCTGGGTCTTTTCACCTGCCGAATCGTAGCCGATGACATTTTAGGCAATCATTTGGATTATACCTGGAACTTCACCGTACTACCGACTTATATTATTTCTTTGCAGGAAGGTTGGAACCTGATTTCCCTGCCTTTGGAACAGGTCAATACGTCGATTCCGAACGTGCTGTCCTCTATCAATGGCCAATGGGATGTTATAAAATATTATGACAATACTGACAAGAACGATACCTGGAAAACCTATCGCCCAGGAGCATCAACCAATGACCTGGCCAGCATCGACAACACCATGGGATTCTGGATTAAGATAACTGAGCCTGACGTGAATCTGGCAGTAAGAGGCAACATCCCGGATTATACAATTATTCCTCTTTATGCTGGCTGGAACCTTGTCAGCTATCCTTCCTTGACTCCTGATATTGTGGCAAATTCCCTATGGGGCACTGGCGCAGACAAGGTCGATGTTTATGATGGAGGTTCACCTTATTTGATTAGTCTGGTTGGGCCAACCTATCTTATGGAGCCCGGAAAAGGATACTGGGTGCATGTACCAGCGGACACAATCTGGACTGTAGAATACTAATAACCCCTGATTCCCTTTAATCTTTCAATTTTCCTTTCTATAGCTTCAGGCGTCCCGATATCATGGCGCATGAAAATATGGCCTTTAACATGCTCAAGACCTTTTTCGGCCTTCTGCTCGGCCTCTGAAAGATTATCGCCGATTCCGATGATGCCCAGTGAACGTGATGTGCCTGTGTATAATCCGTCTTCCCGCAGGTCCACCGCCGCGTAAAACAGCTTTGCTCCGGCTGCCTCAATGGCCTCTTCATCAACTTCCAGGGAATAGCCAGCCTCGGATTTTACACCATAACCAACAGGAACAACATACTTGCAAACTGTGGCTTTGTTTGAATACCTGGCCATGCCTTCGGAAAGATTACCATCAATAACAGCCTTGAAGATGTCCAGAAGGCTTGTTTCCAGCAGCGGCAGTATGTTCATGATTTCCGGGTCGCCGTACCTGGCATTGTATTCCACGAGTTTTACTCCATCTTTTGTGGCTATAAAACCGCCGTACATTACTCCCTTGTAAGGAGTGCCGCATTCCTGCTTCAGTGCCTGGCATACGCGCTTTGTGATATGAATTGCCGTGTCATAATCATCCTGCGTCAGGAAAGGCAGTAAATGATTGGCATCTGAATATGAGCCCATGCCCCCGGTATTTGGCCCTTTATCGCCTTCCAGAAGCCGTTTATGGTCCTGGGCCAGCGGTGAACCGATAACGGTCTCGCCGTCAGTGAGGCATTGCAGACTGAATTCTTCTCCAATGAACTTTTCCTCCACAACTACGGCACCGCTTTTTTCAATACAAGAGATTGCATAATCAACTCCTTCCTCAATGCTAGCCAGATGTTCCCCCGAAAGCTTCACGCCCTTGCCGCCGCACAGCCCTTCATCTTTAATCACGAACTCGCCAAGTTTTGCAAGGAATTCTTTGATTCCATCTGAATTTTTAAAGACTTTGAATTTCGGATTGCCTGGAATCTCATATTTTTCTAAAAGATTG
>JAUWNU010000145.1 GCA_030612505.1 Methanomassiliicoccales archaeon | reverse complement strand
ATATGCTTGGCCAGGCTCTTTGAGCTCTGTTCCAGTGTGATATATAATCCATTGGTGCCCTTCTCCTTGGCACCATTGTAAAGTATATTGAATGCGATTGATGACTTCATTGTTCCTGGCTGGCCAACCAGCAGAATCACGGTGCCCTCTGGAATTCCTCCCTCCAATTTATCATCGAAACCCTCGATGTAGGTTTTAACATATCCATCTTCCATGGTGTATCCTCCTTGTTTACTCCATCTTCGTGAATTGGATTAAAAACCCATTTCACAATTTACCTAATACATAAAGGACAGTATGGTTTATATAACTATTTGAGAACAGTGGACTGCCCCCTCCATAGCGGCAATATTTTCTTCCAGGCTTCAAACAGCATGCAGCTGCTCGTCATACCGAACTACTGGCACAGTTTCACCGATTTGCTTGAGATAGGGCGGTCGAAGAACAGTGACGGTCTTGTAGTTCTCTGGGTCAAGCACCTGGATTGTCTTTGCCTCATGGCTCACCACAACAGCCTCCATTAGCTGAGAATATTTGGCTACTGGTTTAATTTTAGAATCATCAGGTTGAATTCTATAAATCTGACCCTTGGCAACACCCTTGAGTGTGAGAACTTTCCGGCTCACTGCATCAACAAGATAGAGCTTTTTCTCATAGGCAATAATATCCCCACGCCCATGATTTGGAAGCCGCACCAAAATTGTCCACCGATAAAGGTCCTGGCCGTCCTTCATTCCCACCATAGTGTTTGATTCCTTGATGGTTGCCCCATAGCCTTCTCTCATCCTGGCAGCAATATTTTTTGCAAGCACAATTGAACCTATGTAATAATCCATGCCTCCTGGCACTACGCCCCATTTTGTGAGAAAAGCATTATCCTCATTGCCAGCAAGGCTGTCAACATAATTCAAAATCTGTTGATTTTCTATGGCCAATTCAATCTCCGCATCCTTGGACGCAACGCCGTCCCTGCGAAGTTGGAGTATGGCCTCATAATAATCACTGCTCTGCCTGGAACAGCTGGGGCACATTTGCACCCTGATGCGGACACCAATTTCAAAGTCCAGTTCAAACTCCTGATCACCAATGGTAGAAATTGCCTGGCATATGACCCTGTGTTCACCTTTCACAGGTTCGAACTTTGGAATATCCCAGTGGATGTCCTCAATCTGCTTGTGGGTCTTTGTCTGTTCCTTGAGAATACGGCTGGCCTGCTCAACATAATCAATATTTTGCCATCTTCCCCGGTCATAAAAATTACCGCAGCCATGGCACATCTCCAGTTCTATATGGCTGGGTGCATTAATCAGGTCCTTGGATAAAAGGCATTCTCTGCAAAGAGCGCCGTATAATTTTTCTTCTGAGCCACATTCAACGCAAAACATAGAAAACCTCACATATTGATAAACATAGCATGGGGTACACCACATATCTCCAAGACTGCATCGGGATGCACCATTTCCATTTTCACAGCCAGTTCAATGCACTTGGGCCCAACAAGATTGGCTGATGTTGCCTGAGCAAGCATACTGCAGAATTCATCCTCATCAACTTTCTCGCCATTATAGAATTCAATCCCCAGATCCAGCTTTATATCTTCACTTTCCAGGCACTTGCCAAATAGTTCAGAATCGCATGCAGCCAACAATGTTTCACCGCCTTGCCTGTGGAATTTCGCAATAATCATAATAAGGCCTCCTGTTTTGCAGTAGGCCGCCCATGAAAAAATATTCTATTATTGTTATTAGTTTTTTTCATGATATCACAACTCATGGGCGAACTTGTAGAGTGGTTCTCCATCCCTCCGGTCAGATTGGAAGATGTCTCCTTCTTTCCTCATCTTTTCCCAGATGGTGCGCACACGGTCCTCGCCAATATTATTGGCCTCTGCCTCCTGTATCACATCAGCCATTGTGAAACCCTGGCTGTCCTCTTTCAGAAGGTCCTTCATTATCCTCCTGATTGCCATGAGTCTCTGCTGCTGGCTCTGTGGAATTCCGGTGTAAAGGGAATCTGTGTCCCATTCCAGCTCATCGCCGCCACGGCCAATTACCCTGCGGAGATATTCCCTGACAATACGAATTGCACGTTCAGCATCATCAATGTTTACTTCTTCACTCATCCGGGCCCGGGCACTGGCCTCTGCTACCCTGACAAAACCCTCAAGCTGCCTGGCGGTTATGGGCACAGACTTAGCCTCGTTGGACTCTCCAAGTTTTCGCACCTCCAGATAGTACTCTTTCAAGCGGGCAATTGCCTCTTCCGTGAGGATGGGGAATTTATGCTTTTTCGCAATAAAGACATATTTTCTGAGCAGCTCTGGCTCAATTTGCGGTTTGCGGGAATCATCCAATTTTGCATATTCCTCGGCATCGAAATCTTCGTCAGTATCGGTTTCATGCTCGAAGCGCTTCCGAAGCTCGCCAATAAGATGAGACCGTAGAATATGATCTGCGATTTTCGTATCCTCGACGGCATCTGGCTTATCGATAAGCGGGAATATCAGATCAAACCTGGAAAGTAATGTAGGAGGCAGGTTAATCTGATCGGCAATGTATTCCTGTTCGCTGAACCTGCCATATTTTGGATTTGCAGCACCCAGCAGGGAACATCTGGACTGTAGAGTGGCATTTATTCCAGCCTTTGCAACCGAGATTGTCTGCTGCTCCATTGCCTCGTGCATGCTGCTTCTGTCCTGGGGCGACATCTTGTCCAGTTCGTCAATACATGCTAATCCCTTATCTGCCAGCACCAGTACTCCAGCCTCCAGTGTCCAGCGGCCTTCGCTCCAGTCATCTTTCACAGCCGCGGCAGTGAGACCCGCACCAGTGGATGATTTTCCTGATGCATAGATTCCTCGCGGCGTGATATCTGACATGTACCTCAAAAGTTGAGATTTTGCTGTACCAGGATCACCCACAAGAAGGATATGGATGTCACCCCGAATCTTTGTACCATCAGGCATTTCCTTAGGGATGCCGCCGAAAAGCTGCAAGGCTAAAGCTTCCTTCTCAAACAAATTGCCAAAAATAGTAGGTGAGATGGAATCCCTAATGGTCTCAACCACATTTGGGTCCCTGGATAGCTCCTCTATCTGGGCCATCTCCTCCTCGGAAACCTCAATATCAAAGGCATCGGCCTCCATGTACTCTATGCAATTGACATTCAAGAATATATCGAAGGTTGTCTGACCCTGAGAGCCCTTATGCCGCATTCGGCTGTCCAGAATACCGTTTATTACAATTCTGGCACCTGGAAATATTTTGCCTGCAATATCGTCTTCCACATAGGCAGTAAGAGATTGAGGTTGCGCACCGCCTTCCAGACCTTCTGGCCTCTCCTGAATTTCTATCTTTTCGGTATCAATGAAAGTGGATAATTCCTTATCAAGCTTAAATTTGGTTGAGCCAGCTACCCTTCCGCAGCCGCCTCCACCGCTTTCATCCTTGGCACATTCCATGGGTTCGCGTATCATTGACTCCTCCTGGAATATTGTGGTGATATGGCCGCATCTCAGGCACTTGAATGCTGCATTTTCTACTCTTGGACGAACCTCATTGGCCTTCCGAACCAGGCCTTCAACAGAAATAAACTGGCTCATATGCTTTGACCTTATGTCACGGATGCCCACACGCAAATCTGTGGGAATGTCCTTGATTCTCATATGAATGATAGCGCCCTCTTCTATGGTCTGGGCCATTTTTGCTATCTGGTAAATTGCATCTTCTCCGGCCTTTATGGCTTTTGTAGGGGATTTGAGAAGTTCATCAGCCATATCAATATCAAAATGCTCCACATCAGCAAATAAGACATATACACTGCGCTCTTCGGGGTAGATAGACGCAATGCTGGCTATCTTCTTGTCGTAACCGTATTGGCCTAGGAATTCCTCCCATTTTTCTTGCAATGGTGCACTGGCTAATTCAGGCAATTAATGCCTCCCCCTTCCAATAATAGAAAGCTAATCTGCAACCTAACTTTGGTTATTAAAACTTTACTAAGAAACAAAGTTAGGTGAGACGCAGATTTGACAAGCGTGAATATGATGTCAATGTCAAATTTGCGGTGCAAAGGACTCATGTATTAAATGGATTGTGATTAACAGTATAAATAGGGTAAGGAAAGGTCTCCGAAAGTATAGGGTTCATACCCCACTTCTTAAGGTCTTAATGGAGATTCTTCATTCTCATCTTCATTTTCAATCTTTTTTGTTTTGTTTCGCATAAACCAATCACCAACGAAAAGTATTTTAGGTTGTGCGCCCATTATTAGATACTGAGTACAATCAGGGAAGTGCAAAAATTGAGTGAAAATGCATCGGAAGTAAAGGCAGAAATATCATCTAAACTCGCAAATAATTTGAGCACAGTGAGAACATTCGGGGTCAAGAGAATTGGGCTGTTTGGCTCGGTTGTAAGGGGAGATGCAAAAAAAGAAAGCGATATTGACCTACTGGTGGAGTTCGAAGAAGGCCGTGAGACCTTTTCCAACCTGATGGGCCTCTATTTCTATCTTCAGGATATGTTTGGGAGGAGAATAGACCTGGTTACCAGGGGAAGT
>JAUWNU010000114.1 GCA_030612505.1 Methanomassiliicoccales archaeon | reverse complement strand
GTCTTGGCAGTATCTAGTGATATTGAAACATGGCTTCTGCGGACACCCAGGCTTTGGGAAATACCTGCCTGTGCCAGCTCCATTGGCACGGTATCGTCTGGCCCATATCTTGAATAATCATGAAGATGCAGTAAAATCGCCTCTTCCACAGTGACCAGCCTCTTCCGCGCCATGCACCCAATAATTCCTCCGGCCTGCTTAAAACTTTACATGTCAAGAATAGGTATATAAGAAATCGTGACAAACCTTATCATGCAGGCAAAACCTGCAGGAGGACATAACATGAAAAGAATTTGGAAGGAAAACGAAGGAGTGTCGCCGGTTATTGCGACAATCCTCATGGTGGCCATCACCGTGGTACTGGCTGCGGTGCTGTACGTCATGGTGATAGGAATGACCCCCACCGAAACGATTGTTTCGCCTCTGGGTTTGAATAAGAGCGGCCACACAACAACAAGCGTTACATTGCTTGTTTCCAGTGCCCCGGATGGGGCCATGGTTGAGGGAACCCTATTCTCTCTCGACCACAACAATGCTATTGGAATTATAGACAGCGCCATAATCTATGCAGGAAATGGGGCACCAGTAGCATGGTACAATGGCACAGCATGGGAATACAGCGGAACCACAGCAGACACACTTCATTACAGCCCAGGCATGAAGATTGTTGTATCGGCATCAGCCATATCTTCTGGAGATACCCTAACCATAAGTTCAGCCGAAGGGTATTTCCTGACCACCGAAACAGTAATCTAATTATTTTTTTTTAAGTGCCGACCCCGTCGGCATTTAATTTTTTTCTTTTCTTTCTTCCATAAAATTATGAATCTTATACTGGCCAGTCTTTAGATTTATTACAATAATCTTTCCTGCATCTGGATGGAAATTATGCATTTTCTGGAACGGAGTTTGGCTCTGCCAGGCCGAAGCATTGATGAGTGTTATGCCTGCCTGTTTGTGAACTGCAGTACGGTGAACATGGCCAGTAACGAAAATGTCTGGCACTGGATTGATAATCATGTAGTCTTTTGCTTCCGGGGCAAGCGGGGTCTTTGCGCCATAGCTTATTGCCATATGTCTTCTTTTCAACATCTCCAGCATAGGCGGGATCGGATTGTCATACTCTACTCCAGGTATGGTAGCTACAAGGTCGTCAATGCTTTTTCCGTGATAGGATAAAATTTCAATGCCAGCTATGCTAAAATAACATGGATTTCCAATGAATTCAAAATTTTTTCCAAAATATTCTTGGTACTTTTCAGAAATTGCCGGTTGTGGTTCCGCAGGCCTAACAGCATCGTGATTGCCAGGTTGCATGATGATTTTAATATGCTTGGGTATGGGCTCCATTATTCTGGCCAGCTCCTCATATTGCTTGAAAATATCTGGAATTGTTAACTCTTTCTCCTGATTTGGATAAACGCCTATACCATCAACCATATCTCCGGCAACAACCACATATTTCACCTTACCAGCTTCTGGGCTGTTTATCCATTCCATGAACCTTCCCCAGGCCTCAGGAAGAAAATGAGAGCTGCCAACATGCACATCTGAAATAAACACAACTTCAATATCCTTACTGGCCCGTCTCTGGCCCCTGGCAACTGGAATTCTTGGCCTGTGAATGCTGGATGGTATGAACATTGCACTCTTATTGTCTGAGCCAGAACCTCGTGAATTACTACTAACCTTTCCCACGAATCCTATAACCTCGTCCTTCAAGATTACTTCATTCTTAAGAGTCATTTCTGACATTAGGTCGCTATCCTTGTGAATTAGCACAAACAGCTCGCCAGTATCATCTTCAATTGTGACACCCAGATGTCCATTTTTTGTTTTCTGAACATCCACAACCATACCTATTATTTTCGTGTCCCTGTCGAAAAATCTTACTTTCTTAATTTGCACTGGCCCGCTCATCTCAATATGGCTCTTTATGATTCGCCGTAATGTTCTGAATCTATCCCTGAAGTAATTGGTGAAATTTTCAATTGAACCGTCGCAGGTGCTGGAGCCAGTAATGTCCATTATCACATGAAAGTCTGCATCATCAGCATATGATCTTGGTTTTGGCTCTTCTGGCTTTTCCAGCTGCTTTTGTGCAATTTGCTCGGCAGGTTTCTCTGATTCAATAATTTCTTCTTCAAAATCCAGAACAGATTCTGTGACTCGAACATCTTCCAGAGAAAGTATTAACGGTATATTCTCCCGGCCTTCCAAATAGTCTTTGATGAACTTGACTGGGTTAGTCTGTGCAAGTATATAATCAGAAGCATCTGGCTCCACTAATGTTCCACGGTCTAAAAGGACCTTCAAAACCTTTTCTTTCATTGCCCGGGGGACATAGCAAAATGCGTATTAAAACTTGGTGAGCAGTTACAAAATAGAAAAGCCGAGAGGGAGATTTGAACTCCCGTATGAGGCTCTGCAGGCCCCCACATAGCCGCTATGTTATCTCGGCAATAGGTCATTTGGACTTCGTGCATATTCATGGTCTTATTTAATTTTGTGCCTATAGTAATCCTTATATCCAAGTCATATATGCAAGAGATAGATTTTCATGGTCATGGAAAAGCTGGGTGCGTCCTTGAAAAACGTACTCAAAAAAATTGCAAACGCCTCCCATGTTGACCAAGACCTGATCAAGGAACTTGTGCGGGACATTCAGCGGGCGCTTTTGCAGGCTGATGTTAATGTTCAACTGGCTCTGAAACTTACCAAGGCCATCGAAGAGCGCGCTTTGACCGATAAACCCAAGCCAGGCCAGAATGCCAAGAGCCATGTGGTTAATATTGTTCACGAAGAATTGGTCAATATGCTTGGCCAGAAGAGGGAAATGGGCACCACAAAGCAAGTCATAATGATGGTTGGTCTGTACGGAAATGGGAAAACCACCACAGCCGGTAAGTTGGCCAGATATTACAAGAAAAAAGGGAAAAAAGTAGGATTAGTAGCAGCAGACGTTCATCGTCCGGCAGCCTATGACCAGCTTAGCCAGATTGGCGAGCTTATTGAAGTTCCGGTCTACGGTAGGCCTGGAGAGAAAAGCGCCCCAATAATTGTTAAAGATGGTTTAAAAGAATTCGAAAAATCAGACATAATCATTCTGGACACATCTGGCCGTCACTCCCTTGAGAAGGATTTGATTGCAGAAATTAAGGCAATTTCCAAAATTGCCAGCCCCACAGAGACAATAATGATAGTTGATGCATCAATGGGCCAGCAGGCCGGCCCCCAGGCAAAGGCATTCCATGATGCAGTTGGTGTTTCAGCAGTT
Source organism: Methanomassiliicoccales archaeon (assembly GCA_030612505.1). Lineage (GTDB taxonomy): Archaea > Thermoplasmatota > Thermoplasmata > SG8-5 > SG8-5 > JAGLQM01. The sequence continues at coordinate 4,165 of JAUWNU010000114.1, read as the reverse complement.
ATTATTACGAAGCTGGACGGTTCGGCAAAGGGCGGTGGCGCGCTTTCTGCAGTTAATGTAACCGAAGCTCCAGTGATGTTCATAGGAACTGGAGAACATATTGAAGATATTGAGTTATTTGACCCAGATAGATTTATTTCCCGCTTACTGGGAATGGGCGACATTCAGTCGCTTCTGGAAGCCGCAGAAGGCGCTATTGACGAGGAAAAGGCCGAAGAAACAATGACCAATATCATGCGCGGTAAATTTTCGCTTATTGAGATGCGTAATCAAATGGAAATGCTGACAAATATGGGTCCATTGAAGAAGCTCATGAGCATGTTCCCAGGAGGGGCAGGCGCAATGCCGGATGATGAGCTGGATGCCATGCAGGAAAAACTTCGAAAATTCAAGATTATCATGAACTCAATGACTGACCAGGAACTTCAGGAACCCAAGACAATAAAATCCTCAAGGGTCAAGCGCATAGCCAATGGCGCTGGAGTGCAAACTAAAGACGTTAGATCTCTGCTCAATCATTACAATACCACCAGAAAGCAAATGAAAGGCATCATGGGCAACCGTAAGATCCGCAAGCAGCTTCAAAAACAAATGAAGGACGGTTCCCTGGAAGGATTCGGGATGTAAACATGCCAGCTTTCATAGTTATTGGCAGAAAAGTTTGCACAGACGGAAGATTTTCTCTAAACGATTTAACAGGCTCAACTGGTAGGCTTGATGTACTTCTGCGATGCATTAATTCATCATTTATGCTGTCAAATGACATTCGCCGAGACATTGAATTGTACCTTGTTCTTCAGGGGGAGCCAGACCCACCGAAAACAATACTTCTGAAAGGAAGTGAGCTGAAGTACCTGAACCCGGATGAAAGGGCAACCGCAGCACTAATCAGAAACGCCCTGATGGTCAAAAACATCAATGAGGAATGGACAAAATCCACTCCGGGAATAATGGTAGCCGGACTTGATTTTCCTGAACTTTTGAAACAGCTGGAAGGCCGCAGGATTGTTTATCTGAAAGAGGAAGGTTCAAGCCTTTCCAAGGCGAATCTAAGTCAAGATGATATTTTTGTCCTGGGCGGGAAGGATGACATATCAGAGGCGGAGGAACAGCGAATTTCAGAATGGCCAGATACTTTAAAAATAAGCTTGGGGCCGAGAAGCCTACATGCTGACCATTGTATTACCGCAACTCTCAATCAGCTTGACAATTTACTTTAAAAATTTTCCAGATTTCTCAATAGCCAGTTCACCGCCACGAATTATCATCTGTCCCCGGAGCATAACTCCCTTGGGGAATATGGCATGATGCCCTTCGAAGGGAGTCCAGCCGCATTTTGAATGAAGATTTTCAGCCTCAATTTTCACCATATTATTGGCGTCATAGAATGCCAAATCTGCATCGTACCCAGTCTCAATTTTCCCCTTCTTCAGGCCAAATAATTCCGCAGGCAGGGTGCAGCACATGTCCTGGACATGAATATATCGAATTATGCCTTTATTCGCAAGTGCTAGCATTAGTGGAAGCCTGGTCTCAACACCCGGTAGGCCGGAAGGCGCATCCTTAAAATCAACAGATTTTTCCTCAAGGGTATGCGGTGCATGGTCACTGGCTATTATGGCTCTGCCAGTCTTCAAGGTTTTGAAAAGACGCTCTGAGATTGCCTTTTTCCGCAGCGGGGGATTTACTTTTCCCATGGCATCTATCTTACTGGCATCATGAAGAAGTAGATGATGCGGCGTAATTTCGAAGCTTGCCCTCTTTGCCTTTACCTGGTCAATGCTCTCTGCTGTGGTTAGGTGCGCTAGATTTAGTTTCACAGGCGCATCAACAGCCAGTATTCTTCGCAGGGCCATGAACTCTGCCTTCATGTTGCGAATAAGATTGTGTCTGTGCAAATTGTCGCAAGTATCGTCTGCGAACATTCTTGGATCCTCGGCATGGACCGTGACAACCTTGCCAGCCAGTGCATCTGAGTTCAATAAATGCTCAAGTGGGGTTTTTATGGTGCCGGAAGCACCAGTGGTTTCAGACATATAGAGCTTGAATCCTATTGCCAGGTTTGTCATGCCGGAAATATTGTCAATATCTGAAAGCTGGCCAAATAACCCAAAATCCACATTTGCCTTGTTCTTAATAATGTCCAGCTTGTCCCTAAGCGCAAGTTCATTTTTAACCGAAGGAATGGTATTTGGCATGTCCAGTATGGTTGTTGTTCCGCCGAAGGCAGCTGCCTTTGTTCCGGTGTAAAAATCCTCTTTCTGGGTCATGCCTGGTTCACGCATATGTGTGTGAATGTCCACGCCGCCAGGTAAAGCTAGATAATCCTCAAAATGAAGTTCTCGCTCACCGTCAAGATATTTCTCAACAGCATTTATCTTGCCATTATCGATGCCAATGCACATGGCTCGTTCGGTGCCGCTTTGAAGAATTTTTGTCTTGACAACAATCTCATGGGCCATTCAGCACCACTCTCACTACCTTTCCACGGGGAGACTCCTCTGAAAAGACATCTCCGGTGAATGAATAAATTCTAGTCTTTGAATCCAGCCAGGCATCTGGAAACAAACCTGCTTTCAAGCATGTTTGGCTAAGAAATTTCTCAGTATTCCAGCCATATTCTACAGGCACCTGTGGTAGAAGTAAACCTTTAAACATGCCCTGTTCCACAATAAGCCCATGCTGGCCCACCTTGATTATCTCAAGAAATTCCTTTGGATTTCTTACTTTAACATGCTTTGGCGGGGATAGCAAGCTAACCTCAACAATTATTTTGTCAAGCTCGTCAGCTGCCAGAGGCGGAAATCGGGGATCCTTTGTGGCCCCTTCTGCCCCTCGAATCAGCGAGTCCTTCAGAGCAAAATACGGCTCTGGGTACCCAATGCAGCCCCTGAGCTCATGCTTTGGATATGTATTAAGTGTTACAAAGGCCCCAGAATCTTCCTGAAACTTTTTTGGAATATTAATATCAGGCATTGGCTCTCCCTTCACCGCCTGGTCAATTGATGCCCTGGCCAATTTCACTGCCAGAGCGCCATCCTCTTCCTCATACATAGGCCTTGCATTACGGCCTGGCATAAAAAAATTATGCCTTCTTTCTGGGATATCTAAAACTCAACATGAACACAATAATGAGTATTATCAGAACTATGGTAATCAAAATATTTTGCAGTGTCCAGACATTTTTTTGAATGGTTATAGTACCTTCCACAGTCACCGGACCAACAGGCACTTCACCCACATGGCCAGCATTGTCCACAATGACAACCAAATCATTCTTCACCAGGGAATCATAGGTATAGTGTATGTTCCCAACCGAGATTCTGGAATATTCCTCAACATAATACAAAGAATCAAATTTTATGCTCCCAGCTGCGCCGGCTAGATACAATTCATATGCTGTTTTATTTGATAAATAGAAGTCTACAGAGCCGCCATCGGTTACTGTCAGGTCCACTATGAGCTTGTCTCCAACTTCCAGAGGGACAATATAGGCCGCGTCCTGATTTGACTGAATGGTTATTTCAATGGTCTCTGTGCCATATCCCAGATTGTAGATTGTAGCACTGGCAGTTGTTGAAATTATGGTCAGCATTACCAGAATTGTCAGGACTTTTCTACATATCATATTGCCCCATAATTGTAGTTTCAGATATAAAATACTATAAATGAGGTATCGCCACTGGATTATCCCGCCCCATTTCATTAACCCCCCACCCAACTTCTGCGCTGGCTCGCCCCCATCCCCCGGCTCACCTTGTATATACACCCCATGAGGTCTATATCCCTGTAAAGCATTCTAAGAAATGGCTGAGGGGTAGGCGTGCACCCACCTTGAGGCACAAGTCCTCGTCGAGCAGCAAGCCTCCCCTCCCTATGTGATGTCTGAGATTAGCACGTAATGGGCCACAGTATGGTCAAGCCATACAACACGTGGACTCCATGAATCACATGCAAGGTTACAGTTCACATAGTTGCAGGGGAAATATAGACCTCAGCCTATTAAAAATATGAGGTGAAAAGATTATGAAAACAATATTTGTGGGACTGGATGTGAGCAAGGATGATTTCAAGGCTGCGGTTAAGAATGAAAAGAACAAATTGATCAAGCCAGTTAAGACATATGGCCATGATAGGCTCAGCTTGGAAGCGTTTGACAAGGATA
>JAUWNU010000111.1 GCA_030612505.1 Methanomassiliicoccales archaeon | reverse complement strand
GTACTATTGCCTCGTTTCCAAGCAAGAACATTTTCTTGCCAGACTCATTTGTCAATAGCTCTTTCATAAGTCCACCAGCCCTTGAGTAAATTCTTCTTTCTTGAGAAGTAGATTCCATCTTTTTGTGATATTGGCCTGGATAGAGTCCAATTCTTCCTGTGGAAGATGCCTAAACCTGCCCTGAAGCTTCAGATACTCCATTACCGGTTTTAGCTCCGATGGCTTGTGGGTTATCTTGTACACGCCATTCTCCACTTCATACATCGGATATGCGCCTGTTGAAACTGCCAGTTTGCATATCTCTATGGTCTTGTCTGGCGCCATTCTCCAACCAGTTGGACATGGTGCATATATCTGTATGAACTTCGGGCCGCGGATGCTCTGGGCCTTTCTCAATTTCTTAATCATGTCCTCCGGGTAGCCGACACTAACCGAGGCAGCATAGGGAATCTCATGCGCAACCATGATTTCCATCATGTTTTTCTTGGGCTGCTTTTTCCATTCCTGGTTTTTGCCAACTGGCGTGGTGGTTGTCCATGCACCAACCGGCGTTGAGGAACTGCGCTGAATTCCTGTGTTCATGTATGCTTCATTATCATACATTATGTAGATAACATCGGTTCCTCGCTCAACCATGCCAGATAATGCCTGAATGCCAATATCTGCGGTCCCGCCGTCGCCTGCAAATCCTACCACAGTGACATCTGTTATTCCCTTTGCATCAAGTGCTGCTTTTATTCCAGATATTGATGCGCCAGTGGTTTCAAATGCAGTGTTAAGAAGCGGCACTTCCAGGGTTTTCAGAGGAAATGGGCCAGGCATAACTGCCCAGCAGCATGCCGGTATGCTCATGATGGTCTTGGGCCCTAGAGCTTTCAGGGTATAGCGCATTGCATTGCATGCTCCACAACCCAGGCATCCAACATGGCCAGCATTCATGTATTCTTCTTCTGGGATTGTTTTCTTAACCATATTACCAACCCCCATGGCCTTTAACGCCGATCCATTCAATTTCTGCATCCAGGCCTTCAGTCAAGCCAAGTGTTTTCAAGAATATCTTTTCCAGTATCTCAGGGGTCAAGTCCTTTCCACCAAGCCCCATGATATAATTTTTTAGTATGGGAAGGTCAGTCTGGCCATATAGCGCACCTCTAATCTCCTGTGCCATTGGACCCCAGTGCCCGAAGGTGTAAGAACGGTCGCAGATTCCGATTATATTGGTCATGCCAGCTAGTTTTCGAATTTCCTCAACCGGGAATGGTCGATAGACTCTCATTCTGGCTAATCCTACTTTCTTGCCCTCAGAACGCAGTTTGTCAACCACGTCCTTTGCGGTACTGGCCACGGAGCCGGCGATTATCAGGACTGCGTCTGCATCCTCGCATTGATAGAATTCTATCATGCCGCCATGATTTCTTCCGAAATGTTTTTCAAAATCCTTTTCAACATCACGCCAGCCTTGTCTGGCTGATTCCATTGCCTCATTGATCTTGAACCGGAATTCCATGTACATTTCAGGCATCACAAGTGAGCCAAAACCATAGGGTTCATCTGTATCAAGCTTGAATCTTGGATTGTATGAAGGCAGGAAACTATCAACCTCTTCCTTATCTGGAACATCCACTGGCTCCACAGTATGGGAGAGAATGAACGCATCCTCATTTATCATTGATGGCAGGCGGATATCTTCGCGCTCTGCAAGCTTGTAGGACATGATTATTGAATCTAGAACTTCCTGATTACCTTCGCAGAAAACCTGCATCCAGCCAGTGTCACGCTGTGCCATTGCATCATGATGGTCCGCCCAGACGCTCCATGGTGGTCCATTAGCCCGGCAAACATTGCTCATTACAACAGGCGTACGTGCTCCGGCGGCCCATATGAGAAGTTCATGCATTAGCAGAAGCCCATGAGAGGAAGTTGCAGTGTATGTTCTTGCACCTGTCAGAGAGGCTGCGATAAGGGCTGCCATTGCACTGTGCTCGCTTTCCACTTTGACGAATTGGGTTTTCATTTCTCCAGAAGCAACAAGGCTGGCTATCTTCTCAACCACCGATGTTTGTGGTGTTATGGGATAGGCAGAGACAACTTCCGCGCGGCAGACCATTGAACCATAGGCCGAGGCGTAGTTGCCGGTCATTACCATTTTCATTAAGACTCCCCCTCCATGACCATTGTTATTGCGTCCTTGGGACATTCATTGGCGCATATTCCGCAGCCCTTGCAGTGTGTTAGATCGAATTCTGGAAATTCATCCTCGTCCATCTTGATTGCTACGTCTGGACAGAACTTCCAGCATATTGTGCATTTTATGCATTTTGATTCGTCAAGAACCGGTTTGAAGGTCTTCCAGAAACCGGTGAGATTGATGGCAGAATCTACACTGGTTATCGGCGTAAGCGGCAATTCTTGATAGGTCTTGTAATCGCCTGTTAACTGTTCTTTGGTCAATGTATCACCACCGAATCGTATGCTTCCTGGGCAGCTGCCGCATTCTCTTCTATCTTGACTGGCACAAGTTTTTTCACGCCCTGGATAAGAGAATCAATCTGAACCACTTCAGATGCCTTTGCGAAGGCTCCCAGAAGAGCGCTATTCACAATTGGAGCTGCCTTGCTGCCCAACCTGTGCTTGATGGCTATTTCCGTAGCATTGACTGTGGCCAGCTTCTTATCCTCTGCCAGGCCCAGTTCAGCACGTAGCTTGTCCGGGGCTACCTTTGAATTAATAAGAACGAGGCCGCCTGGCTTAAGTCCTTCGGCTACATTAACTGCCTTTAGAAGAGACGGGTCAAGTACTATCACAAAATCAGGCTCATATATGCCTGATTTTATTCGAATCTTCTGTTCGGCTATTCTGGTATAAGCCGTTACCGGGGCGCCTCTTCTTTCCACTCCAAAGAACGGAAATGCAGCTACCTCCTTTCCTTCCAAGAATCCAGCTTCTGCGAGAATATTCGAGGCTATTACTGCACCTTGGCCTCCTCTACCATGAAATCGGACTTCAATCATATACACACACACCTATTTTCAATTGTACACACAAATGGGCATACCGACAAAAGATGTGACTCATAGTCACCATGTTCCTCTTGTCGAGTCCCCCCTTAGTGAACCGACAATGACTTTTCTATATTAATTGTATCCCCAATACTTCATAAGATAGTTATTTTAATGTCAATAAATTATCCATTAGAATGAGTGCCAAACCACCATTCCTGAATATTCGCATAAGGGCTATTGCCCAGGCCACAGAAATGAAGGAACGGGTGGAAGCAGCTATGCTTTTTGTATCTGGGCTGGAGGAAGTACCAAGCTCCAGAATTGAGGGGCATTTTGGCAATCCAATAATCATATTCGAGGTGGAAATGAGCAAGGCCAGAGATATGAAAAAATTCCTTCAAATATTGAAAGATGCTGGGATGCTGGCTCTGCTAATGGAAGAGATTGAGCCGCGGCTGGATGATGATTGTGTTTTTCATTTCCGGCTGGATAAACAGAAAGCCTATGCTGAAGAACTTGAGCTTGCAGATTCTAAAGACATAATTGACGTGAGCATGAAGGTGGCTACTTATCCAGCACGGCGGGAGATTGCCCTGGACATTCTTTTGGATTGGTTTGTGGATTTTTGATTAGGCAGGGCGAAACATGTTATATTCGATTTCCATCTCCCACTGTCGTGATTAATATGGCAGAACAGAAGAGCAGTGCCGACGGTATCGCATGGAACTTTGAGGGGTTGTACAATTCACTGGATGACCCTAAATTGAAGGCAGATTTAGAGGCAGTTGTCAAGAGAGCAGAAGAATTCGAAAGCAAGTACAGGAACCTTATAGGACCAAACTTGGAACCAGCCAAGCTAAAGGAGGCAATGGACGAACTGGAGAGGCTTATCCGAGACTTGAGGAAGCCGCATTATTATGCAAATCTCAGATTTTCACAGAATTGCACTTCAAAGGAGGCTGGAGCTACAAAGAGCATGGCCGAGGAATACTTCGTTAAAGCTCAGAAGCCTCTGGTATTCTTTGAACTGGCATGGTGTCATCTTGATGATGCAATCGCCAATAAGATTATGAACGCCCCAGAGCTGGAAAGATACAAGCATTATCTGGACGCCCAGAGGCTCATGACACCCCATTTACTTACAGAAAATGAGGAGAAACTTGTGGCTTCGCTGGACCTCAGTGGAAGAAATGCTTTTGTTCGATTATTTGACGAGACCATGGGAAAGATGGAAGTTACTGTTACCCTGGATGGCCAGGAGAAGAAAGTGCCTCTGGATGGTGCATTGACCATTCTTTTCGACCCAGATAGAGAGAAGAGAAAAATGGCCCACAAGGCAGTTACCAAGACACTGGCAAAGGACATGGACCTTATGGTTTACATTTTCAATACACTGGTACAGCATCATGCAACAATCGATGAGTTCAGAAAGTTCCCGCATCCTGCAAGGGTCAGGAATATCAGCAATGAAGTTGAGGATGAGACTGTCGAAACCATGAAAACAGTAATTGACAAGAATATCAAGATGGTTGAGAAGTATTACAATCTGAAGGGCCGCATTCTTGGAATAGAGGATCAGAAGGACTATGACAGATATGCGCCAATTACCCAGGATATAGAACCATGCACCTATGAAGAGGCAAAGAAAATGTGCATTGATGCATATACCAAATTTAATCCCCGCTCAGGAGAAATAGTGCAGATGTTCTTTGACGGCGGCTGGATTGATGCCGAGCTCAGACAGGGCAAGGAAGGCGGAGCATTCTCTGCTGGCGTATCATCTGACCACCACCCATATATCAAGCTAAATTTCACAGATTCCCTGAATGATGCCTCAACAATGGCCCATGAACTGGGACATGGAATCCACCAGTATCTGGCAAGGGACCGCGGAGACCTGAACATGGACACTTCATTATGCATGGCAGAAACAGCCAGCATATTTGGCGAGATGCTGCTATTCAATAAACTTGTTGAGGATGAAACAGACCCCAAGAAGAAGCTAAATTTGCTCACAGGCAAAATAGAAAGTACATTTGCCAGCGTTGTTCGGCAGATAATGATGAACCGCTTTGAGACAAAACTTCACAAGGCAAGGCGTGAGCAGGGCGAACTTCCGGTAGAACTGATTAATCAATTCTGGACCGAGGAAAATAGCTGGATGTTCGGCGACTCCGTAGAAATGACAGAGGAATATGGCACCTGGTGGTCTTATGTGCTCCATTTCGTGCATTATCCATTCTACACCTATGCATATGCATTCGGCGAATTGATGGTTCTATCGCTGTACGAACAGTACCAGAAAGAAGGCCAGGCATTTGTTGACAAGTACATTGAGATGCTTGCTGCAGGAGGCTCCGGCTACCCGAAGGAGCTAATGGCAAAACTGGGCATGGACATTCAGGACCCGGCATTCTGGCAGAATGGTATGGATTTAATTGGCAGGATGGTTGACCAGGCAGAGGAAGAGGCGCAGAAGCTTGGATATTAAGCTTCTGCGTCCATGCCCCGTCTGTGAGGGCGGGGTATGCGAGCCAGATTTACCGAAGCTGGCTGTGACAATTGAGCTCAAACTTTGGGTGCTTCGTCCGTAAGGACGGAGGGGTGTTGACTGGGGTACTAGACCAGCTTCCTTAGTTATGCCCTGTTCAAGCGCAGGACGGGGTGTGACCACAACGAAAGAGTTTTATGGACTTTCGGGCATTCACTTAGCGAGTGGAGGAGTGCCCGTTAATTTACATTGAATAGTGGAATGGCCATATACAAAAGGGTGTACCAAACTACTTAAATAGTTATATTAACATCTAAAATCTAATGGTGGAAATAAGGAAGAAACTCTGGATTCTATGTCTAATTTTCATGATTTCATTGAGTGCAAGTTCATTATTCGTTAGCCATACATCAGCTCAGATAGAAGAAAATATATCTGGCACAGGAACTGTTAGATATGCTACTATTGAAGGTGGATTCTATTATATTGCCTCTGATGATGGGGAGAATTATGACCCTTATAATACACTACCAACTGAATTTCGAATTGATGGACTTCGGGTAAGATTCGAGGTAATAACCAAGCCCAGTTTTGGCGGAGTTCATATGTTTGGCACAATAGTTGATATTATTTCTATCGAAATGATTGATGTAGCTCAAGAATCTATTAGCCCCATCCGTATTAATTCCGATTCTGATTTTATCTCCCAAGGTTGGCCAGGTAGTGGAACAGAAGTTAATCCATGGATAGTCGAGAACTTTGACATTAATGGAACTGGCTATGGATATTGTATCTATATTGGGAATGTCTCTGGTTCTTTCATTGTTAGAAATTGTTATTTGCATGATGCGAGTGGTAATCCCAGGGGATTTCATCGTAATTCTGGATTATTCATCTATATGAGCGACAAAGCAACTATTCAAAACAACACATTTGAGCGAAACGAATATCATGGAATTTTATCAATGTTTTCGGAACGCAATACTATAAACAACAATACTATGATAGAAAATGGGATATCTTTCGATGGTTATGATTACTGGAACAGTCACCTCATTGATATTTCTAATACTGTTAATGGAAGACCAGTCTATTATTGGAAAAATAAAAATGGTGGTACTGTACCTGCGGGTGCTGGACAAGTAATTCTCGCTAACTGCTCAAATATTATTGTAGAGAATCAAAATCTCAGTGACTGTTCTTATGGAATTACGCTAGGACATTCATCTAATAACACAATAAAACATAATAATGTGTCACTCAACAATTTGGCAGGCATATTTCTCTACGAATCTGATAATAATACCATCGAAAACAATACTGCATCCCTCGGAAATACAGGTATTCAGCTCAGTCACTCTGATGGTAACAGCATCTTTAACAATGTCGCTAACTGGAATAATTATTACGGTATTTTCTTATTTCCTGCAAGCAATAACATCATTGATAACAACACTGTTTTTTCAAATAATTCAACTGGTATTTATGTGAATGATGGTGACAGGAATGAAATATCTTACAATAATATTTCAAATAATGCCGAAGGTATAACCATCTGGCATAGCCATCAAAATAGCATATCCAACAACAAAGTTAATTCTAACAATATGTATGGATTACTAATTAGAGGAGTAGGCAACGTTATTTCAAACAACTCTATTTCGTATAATGAATATGGAATATATCTTTGGGATTCTGGCAACTGGATTTATCACAACAGCATCATTAACAACACTATCCAAGCATACGACCAACATGCTAATTTTTGGAACACTAGTTCTAGTGGGAATTTCTGGGAAGACTACAATGGAACAGATAATAACGGAGATGGAATTGGCGACACGCCATATTCAATAATTGGTGGAAGTAATGAAGATAATTATCCTTTGATGGAACCGTACAATGGCCAGTGTATTGAACCATTAAATCAAGACCCTTTAAACCAAGATGGTGACGAGGATTTTTTTAATAACTGGATGATAATTGTGATTGTCCTAGTGTCGCGTCAACGTTCAAGTGTCGGATAAAGCCGAGATAACTTTACCCGAGCATCCTCGGTTGTGAATTGCCAATTAACTTTTGCATTTTTGTTGTCTCTGTATTTCTGCCATGCTAGCACCTCTTTTCTGACAAC
>JAUWNU010000139.1 GCA_030612505.1 Methanomassiliicoccales archaeon | reverse complement strand
GACTATGACAAAAGTGGCATTTGTTTCTCGCCTCAATTTCTCCACCAGGTCCATGATGCCATTTGCAGTTTCATCGTCCAGGTCGCCAGTAAGCTCATCGCCCCATACAATGGCCGGTTGATTGATTAGTGCCCTGGCAATGGTGGTTCGCTGTCGTTCCCCGCCGGATAATGCGCCTGGCTTGCTGTCCATGACCTTTTCCAGGCCAACAACTTTCATGATTTCAATTGCTCTTTTTCTGGCTTCCTTTGCAGGGATGCCAGATACCAGCAATGGCATCTCAACATTTTCAACAGCCGAAAGAACTGGCAGTAGATTATAAAATTGAAATATGAAGCCCATGCGCTGTGCTCTGTGTTCTGTTTTCTTATTATCAGTCATCTGGCTCAGGTCTGTTCCTTCAATTTTTACTGTTCCGGAAGTCAAATCATCCAGGCCTGAAAGCAAATTTAGAAGCGTAGTTTTTCCGCAGCCGGAAGGGCCCATGATTGCAATCATTTCTCCCTTTCTAACTGTGAGGTCAACACCTCTCAGTGCTTTTACCTCTACTGTGCCAGTTTTGTAGGTTTTGTGCACGTTTTTAGCTTCTACCATTATGTTATTTGTCATATTATTACCTCAAAGATTCTTAAATATTAGCTTGATAGCGTTCAATCCATTGTCGAAATTCTCATCTAATTCCTTAATCATGATTTTACCTTTCTTTGTTATAGAATATACTTTCTTCATTCCTGCAACTTTCACAGTGATATTGCCTTTCCTGCACAGCTTCATCAGGGCCGGGTGCATGGAGCCAGTACTGGGTTTCCATCCGCTGACCTCTTCTATGCGCATCATCATGGCATAGCTATGCATATCTTGCTTGTCCAGCATCTTCAATATGAAGAACTTGAGCAGGCCTCGGCGAAAGTCTTTCGCCACTTCTTTGGTAAGTATATCGGGTTTCGACATATCGATATCCGACATATCGAACTTCGATATAAAGCTTTCCACGATTTTAACAATATCTTACTGGAAAAATCAATAAGAAATAATGAAAATTAAAAGGGAAAGGCAGATGAATCCAAACTACATGCAGATACAAGTAGCATGCCCCGTCTGTGTGAACAACGATTTTTCGTTGTGAGCGAGACTGAGAACCAAAGGTTTTCAGTCGAAGAGGGCGGGGTTTTTAAAGCGTTAACCAAACGAGTGACAAACACCAATCGCAAACATTCGAATACCCCGTCCGTGAACACGATAGTTCGTGTGAAGGAGGCTGAAAGCCGAAGGATTTCAGCTGTGGAGGGCGGGGATGTCTCCATAAACAATCTGCCTGTATGATATTCCAATAATAAGCAAAAAACAAAAGGGAAAGGTAACGCTGCCATAACCGGCAGCGTTGTTAGATGTAGAATTTAATTATGCTCCGATTCTGAAGACCTTTGTGCTGCAGTCAGGGCATGTACCCTTTGTTGCTGGCTTGCCGTTCTTCATTGTAATCTTCTCTGCACCCTTAATCTCTACTTTTTTCTTACATTTTACGCAGTATGCTTCTGTCATGATAATTCACCTGCCGGTGTATCTACTCGTGGTTTATTAATCTATGCTCGAATTTAAGAGTGATTCCCTCGTGGGAGCAAACATAATATAATAAGATAAAAGCTATGTTTGCGAATCGGATTAGAACCATACCTGGTTCGAGTAAATTTGACCTGCAAATTCAGACTAGATAATATTAGCTTTTCCCTTGGGGCAGAATTTCACTACCTGGCCGCCTTCACTCATGCCAATAAATAATTCGCATTCCATCCGTTCTTCGCATTCAAGGCATCTCTCCATTGCCTTGCGGTACTCCTCGTTGGTGAACATTCGATGGTCCATGGTTAAGGATGAACCAAGCTATATTTATAAATTATTAGACCGCAAGATTATTGTCATTCACATCCTTCCAGTGTCTCATGGACGCAGTCATCTTCGACCTTGACGGAACCCTGCTGGACTCTAAAAAAACAATACTAAGGAGCTTCAATACCGCCCTGGAGGAATTTGGCTTTACGCCATTTGAGGAGCATGAGCTTCATTCCATGATTGGCATGGACCTCCGCCAGATACTGGCTCGAAAAGGCGCTGATAAACCAGCAATAGCCGAAAGATACACCCAGATACAGCTGGACACCTTCATGGACGACATGACATGGTACAATGGCGTTCCAGAGCTATTGATAGCCCTGCAAAAATCTGGATATGTTATTGGGACTGCCACCATGAGGCGGGGAAGAATAGCCAGGGCAGTCTTGGATGGCCTTGGTTTAATCAATCATTTTGAAGCCATTGTAGGAGCAGACGAGACTCCAGGGCCAAAACCCTCTGGTGCGCATATCCTTACAACCTGTGATGCCCTCAAGGTCAAGCCCGAGGACATTATTATGGTTGGAGACTCCAAATATGACATATTATCTGCAAAAGAGGCAGGTTGCCTGGCAATTGGGGTTTCATGGGGCATGGGCTCCATTAAAGAGATGGAGGATGCAGGTGCTGACCATATTATCCACGAGATGAGCACTTTATCTGAACTTTTGCTGTCAAAGAAATAGCCTGGCTGTCGCTACTAAATGAAAAAAAGAGGAAGGAGGAGTTGAGTTCTCCTCCTCCAAAAGAAAAGAGGGGGTTCATTTTGAATTTTTCTCCTCTCTTTTAAAAAAAAGAGGAGAGTTAATTCTAATTATGTGACTATTGGCACTGCATAGCTGGTCATCGGAACTTCCCTCTGTTTTACGCCAGAAGGAAGCGCTTCCATCTGATAGCCCGGAAGATTATTGCACTGGAGGTCGCAGCCGTTCATGATTGCCATTACCTTGAGCTGGCCTTGGTACTCCGGTGAGGTTCTGGCTCCGAAGATGATATTTGCGCCTGGGTCCATTATCTGTGTGAACTCGTTTACGACCTCAGTGGTGGTTCTGATGTCCAGTTCCGGTCCAGATGTGATCTGAATAAGCGCGCTTGTTGCACCTGCATAATCAATGTCAAGCAATGGATTGCTAAGTGCCTCTGCAACTACTCTTTGTGGGTCATTTGCTGAGTTCTCGCCGTATACAATAGTGGAAGTGCTGCCACCGGACATGACCGATTTCAGGTCTGCAAAATCAAGGTTAATGAGTGATGGCTGGGTAATTGCCTCTGTAATTTCTTTAACTACCTCGGAGATCATCTGGTCCATGACGCTGAATGCCTGGTCTATTGGCATTTTCGGCACAATGCTTAGCAATTTGTCATTTGCAAGAACTATGGTACTATCAGAATTTCTTTTCAATTTTTCCAGGCCAATTTCCGCTCTCTGGTTCCTTGCCCGTCCCTCAACTGCAAAGGGTATTGTGGCCATTGATACAACAACCGAGCCAAGTTCTTTGGCTATCTCAGCAACTACTGGTGCTGTACCGGTTCCTGTTCCGCCGCCCATTCCGACTGTAATGAATGTGATATCTGCGCCTCTGAGAAGATCTTCCAATTCCTCTCTAGCTTCCTCGGCACAGTGCTCGGCAATTTCTGGATGTCCTCCGGCTCCCCGGCCCTTGGTTATCCTCTTGCCAATTAGAACTCTCTTGTCCGCATGAATCCCTTCAAGATGAGCTCTATCTGTATTAATCGCTATTGTCTCAGCTTCCATAAGGCCGATCCTGTGTAATCTATCGACGCTATTATTGCCTGCCCCACCGCACCCGACGACCAGTATTTTCGGGTCCGATATCAGGTACTCTGTTTCGAATGAGTTTGAGTTTTCCACCATATTTTGCATTTTTTCACCAACTTATATTGTCTCACTGGCCGTTCCATCAAACGTCCATCAGGACAATTTTTTTTGGAGCATATTAACTAACATCGAGTGAAGCAAAATTACGTCTGCTCGCCTGATTTTGTATAATCAGGATCGTATTTTTGCGTGCATCCCTACCAGCACATGGCTGATACTTCTGAAGTGCCGGCCATCCCTAACCAGCATGATAGAACCGCTAGGCACGGTTCTATTCGTCTTCTTGGCTCTCTGTTGCTTTTTTCAGGCGCAGCCGCACATATTCCCTTACCGCGTTCCGCACGGCATCATCAACGGAGATCGAGTCACCCGAATGCACCAGCTCTTCGAGTTTCACCACGTTCCCTTTGGGGAGTTCTACCATGAATTTTTCGATGTGATCAGGAGTGAAATGTGTTTCCACGAAACTGTCGATTGCCGCCCTTATGGCATCTGACATGTTCGTGTACTGGCCCTGGTCCACCAGGCTTTGTAAAGCTTCTACTCTATCCTTGGGTATTCGGATTGTGACCCGCTCTGAGTCTGTTGACATCTTGCGCACCTGTCTTGTCAGACGGTTTTCGATTGTTTGTCTGACATACGTCCTATATGTGTCCGCCATATATAAACATAGCGACAAGTTTATTTGTAAGTCGGTATGTTAACATGCCTCGTCTGTGTGAGCAAACTGAATGTTTGCCAGCGAGACCAAAACTTGTTTTGGCGAGAGGGCGGGGTTAAATCTCTCGATTATGGAAATCGAGAGAGATGACAGGCTAGCTCAAACTTTGAAAACCCCGTGCGTGAGCGCGGGGATGTGGTCGCCAAGGGTGTTAAATCGGGTAAACATTCTGACGAAGTTCTGATGAGCAGCCAAAATAAGCGAAATTATTGTATGAAATAATCTAAGTCTGTTATTTTGTTTATTATTGTGCTACCAAATATTTTGCCTAATTCGTATTTTTGAGATATATTGTAGAATTTTGTATCGCATCCAATTACATCACAATAGGGGATTGCACATGCAAGAAAATTTAAATCATTCAAATCATTTTCATTGATATTAGTATAGTTAAAGTATAGTTCACTACTTAAAACGCAATTCGTGTAAAAAGAAGGTATTTCTTTAACAAAATTATTCCAATCCTCATC
>JAUWNU010000066.1 GCA_030612505.1 Methanomassiliicoccales archaeon | reverse complement strand
AGTGCAACTCCAGGCTCATTTGCCAATTCCTGAACGAAGGTAGGTGGAACAGACCATGCGATATAATCAATGTCATCGTTCCTCAGTGCCAACACGGCTGCCTCTGCTGTCTTGTAGATCTTGAATATCATTGCATCAATGTTTGGCTGTCCTGCCAGGGAATTTCCGTCGGAATCAAGGACATAAGGCGTGTACTTGAAATCCTCATCATAGTAGTGATTTCTGAATGTTGTGATTTTACTTATCTGGCCGACTTCCCAGTGGTCCCATTCGAATGGGCCGTTTCCTATTGGGTGATCATTGTCATATGCCTGAGCTAGGTCAACTTTCCAGGAATCATCATTATCAAGATTGTAACCGGGGTCGCTGAATATCTTGGCCCCATCAACATTTTGGCCAGATTCAGTGTATGCCCAGATATGTTCCGGTAGCAAGAAAGTTGAAAGTGTTCCTCTGAAGAAACCAGCATATGGTTCTGAAAGGACATATTTCAAAGCTGCCCTGAGTCCATCATCGCTCTCCCAGACCTTGAATATGTTCAACCAGCTTGTTGTTGAATAATTGGAACCAGCCTTTCCTGCATTCTCCTTCAAACAATTCATTGAAGAAGACCATTCTGGAACCTGTGCTGTAACGTGCATGGAGAACATGACATCACGAATGTCCATCTGCTCACCATCATGCCAGTATACATCTTGGAAATCGTAGAACACGATAGTTTCTCCAATTGTACTATCTGGAATCGAAGTTCCCCAGGTACTTTCGTCTGAAAATTCAAATACTCCAACCTCACAATCATCATCCCAATCCACTTCTCCACGGTCAATAGTTAGGGAGGTAGCGGCAGTTCCTACAGCAATGTACGGAATAAGTTTCTCAGTTTCTGGATCTACATTAATAGGTCCATCATACAAGTATCCTATCACATTCCATGTCCAAACATCGCCTGCTGTCAATGGATTTGTGGTCTTAAGATCATCCTGCATAGCAACGCGTAGAATCAATTCATCATCCTGCCTAGTATCATTACCTGCTGCTGCAAATGAACTGAACAACATTGTTATGGCAAAAATTAGTGCAATACCCACAATTTTACTATGTGATTTATTTTTTCCTTTCATGGTCTCAATCCTCTTTATATTTCTTACTCCATCACCATAGAAATCCCAAGGGGAATCTATAGAGGGAGGCAATAAGGTGACTATATTTATAGTTTTCTTGGAGCCATGTGAGCCAGATGTTTTATTTCGTGGCTTTTTTGACTCTTTACACCCATGAATCAAGAATAAACCATTTTAGTATAAAAGTAAATTTGTACAGCCTTTTGTAAAGTATTTAAACTTTGTGGTACAGACTGTTGTAATTGGTTTTTATTTTTAGAATATATTGTCAAAAAATAGGATAGTTTAAATGGAGTTTGTTTGGGCCTAGGGTTCACCGCTATCAGATTTAGTCTGATAGCAGAAGGGTCTAGGGTTCAGGGTCAACCGCTATCAGGCCTAATCTGATAGCAGAAGGATAAATTAATGAGGCTAGTGAACTAAAAATCAGTTCATTTATTGTCTTGGGCATCCAGCCAAAAAACCCTAGACCCTTTACTAGCGATAACCAAACATAGACCCTAGACCCTTTACTAGCGTTAACTAAACACAGACCCTCACTAACGATAATTAAGCATAGACCCTATTACTTTTGTATAATAACTTAGACCCTTTACTAGCGATAACCAAGTAAAGACCCTCAATAACGATAACCAAACATAGACCCTATTACTTTTGTATAATAACTTAGACCCTTTACTAGCGATAACCAAGTAAAGACCCTTACCTAACGATAACCAAACATAGACCCTAGACCCTTGATAATCAGGAATCAGTTGAGATAAAATACTTCTTTCTCACGCCGTCCCTGGTGCTGTCAAGGATTCCCATTCTCTCGAGTATTGCCAGATTATAACTAACAGATTGCTGAGATATACCCTCTATTTGGGCTATATCTTTCTGGGAGATTCCAGGAGTCTGCCTGATTGCATCGACCATCCCCATCTGAAGATCGCTTAGCTGAATTCCCTTCTTTCGGGGTATCTTCATGCCAGTGGGGTAGAAGCGTTTGTAGGTCCCGTCCCTGTGTGATTTTATATATCCCTGGAGTTCCAGTGTCCTTAAATGATGCGATAGTGTTCCATTAGTAACTCCCAACTTTGCCTTGATATGATTATAATGCTCACCAGGATGGGACATTATGTGTCCATATATCTGACCACGAACGAAATGCTCCAACAGTTCATCTTTTTTCAGCCTTGAATACAATGGGACAAACAGGGTTTTGAATAATCCATATTTGCCAGTCTCTGTACTAATTATGATTAATAAAGCTATTATTCCTGTTATACTAATATATGAAGGAATATCTTCCACAGGTATTATCACATCAGGCGGCTCGATTGTTACTGCACTTATGACATCTATTCCAACCATGTATCCTTCAATGAAGGCTGTGACTGTTATGTCAATTTCCATTCCTTCCTCAGAATATGCAGTAAGATAAACCACTGCCTTTCCATCAATATCTGTATATCTATTTTCATATGTGAAATCACACATATCCGATGCAGTGCAATTGAACTCTATAAGTGCCCCAGAAACCGGAAGCATATCACTAGTTACTGTGACAAAAAAGTAAAGTGGTATTCCAGATTCAACATGTAAAGTCTCATAGTCAACCATGACATCCAGTGTTCTCAGTGTTAGGGTTGGCATTTCTTCATGTGCATTAGAAGGAATGTCCTGGTCTGCCAGTGCATTATCCCCAAATAGACTGGCTAGAGAAATAATCAGCATTGAAGCTAGAAATAATGTGAATATACGCTTTGCCGAGAGTATCTGCTTCTCCTCCATCAATAGAAATAATGTAATACGGAGTATATAAATAGATTTGTACGGCCTTTTGTATTCTATTTAAGCTTTTCGGTAAATCCAGAATCAATAGCTTTAAATTGATGTAGCATATCATGGATAATAACCTAACAGGGGGAGTGCCCTTGGCAATGCCTTTGAATGTATTAGAAAGAAACGTAAATAAAATTGTAATGTTGACGCTGAAAGACGGAAGAACCTTAGAGGGTAAGCTGACTGGATTCGACGAGTACATGAACATGATACTCGAAGATACCGAGGAGACCAAGGATGATCAAGTTCGGCGCCTAGGCACCGTTGTTCTCCGTGGAAACAATATAGTCACAATAGTTCCCAAATAGTCTGGATGGCATAAAGATGAACTCGCTATTCGGCACGAATGGCATCAGATGGATTGTTGACTCTCAGAACGTTGATTTTCCAATCAAGCTAGGATTAACCGCAGGAACCTATTTTGGAGCAGGAAGCAGGATAGCCCTGGGCATGGACACAAGAACGTCCGGGCCAATGATATTCAATGCTGTACTTTCTGGCCTGGAGGCCAGTGGCTGTGATGTAATTGACCTGGGAATCGTACCCACTCCCATGCTACAATATGCCGCGAGAGAACTGAATCTCAATGGCGGCATTATTGTTACAGCATCTCATAACCCACCTAAGTTCAATGGATTAAAATTTATAGCCAGCGATGGAACCGAATTCTCAAAAGAACAAGAAAATAAAATCAATACCATTTATTATGAAGATGCTCTAAAAAGAGCTGATTGGAACAAGATTGGCAAACATTATTGTGAGAGACATATACAAGACAAATATAGAAAATCAATAATCTCCAAGGCCAGCATATCCAAATCCATCAATACCATTGTGGACTGCGGAAACGGAACTGCCTGGGACTATACTCCAGATATTCTAACCAAACTTGGATGCCAGGTTATAACCCTCAATGCACAGCCAGATGGCCGGTTTCCTGGCCGGCTGCCAGAACCTACCGAGGAAAATATTGGCTCGCTGATCATGGCAGTTAAGCAGCATGGCTCAGAAATTGGTATTGCCCATGATGGGGATGCTGACCGGGCTTCATTTGTTGATGAAAAAGGCGAATTTATCACCGGAGATAATAGTCTAGCCCTGTTTGCTATTGATGCTGTGAAAAAGAACAATGGAGGAAAGGTTGTTATTCCGGTCAATACCTCAATGACTGTTATTGATGTTGTGGAGGCCAATGGCGGTGAAGCGGTAATAACCCCTGTTGGCTCACCTCTCATTGCCAGAAAAATGATAGAGATAGGCGCAGTGCTTGGAGGCGAAGGAAATGGTGGAGTTATTTTTCCGGAGCATCAATTCTGCAGGGACGGCATGATGACTGCTGTGAAGATGGTTGAGATAATTTCCAGCCAGGGTTCAGTATCGAATTTAATTGCAGAACTGCCAGAGTACCACTTGAAAAGAGATAAACTGACAATACCATCTGCCTTGAAAGATTCCATCATGAAGAAAGTGAAGGAAAATGCACAGGGCGAAATACTGGACATAGATGGTATAAAAATGGTTCATGAAGATCACTGGATACTTGTGAGGGCATCAGGAACTGAGCCAATTCTACGGGTAACTGTTGAGACTCGGTCCCATGGCCAATGCGAAAAATTGCTTCAAGATAATATCAATTGGGTCAAGGAGATCATTTCGGACCTCTCTTGATGTCTCTTCTTACAATTGCCATATGAGTGATTTCTGAAATTACATACCCTAGGGCCAAGCCTGCAAATATTCCGGCTATTGTTCCGGTAATGAACCGCATGAGATTTGTACTCTCATAGAAAAATCCAATGGTCCCATTGGCATATAATTCCTGGGTAAGAAGCTGTATGCCGCCGTCCAACCCCATTGGTACCAGACCCAGAAGCAGCGCCCATAGATTAAGTTCGATTACAAGGAACATGAGAATGGCTATGCCTACCACTATTCCAAAGAATATGGCAGTACACCTGGCACAGAAGGGCATCTGATTATCATTGAGGAAAAAGGAACGTGAGGCATGCTGATGGCAGTTTCCATCACCTGCATTATATATGCTTCTGGCAAAGCTGTTCTCTATCTGGTCTATCTGATATCCATTATCTTCCATTTCCGGAACAATTCCTGTTACACCGTCCTCGCCCAGGTTAATGGTTCCGGCAGGAGCCAGATATGGTGCGGCAAGATTTGCCACGAACCAGAATGATACAAAAATCAGGGCCACTAATATTGCCCAGTCAAAATATCGCTTCCGGCTTGCCAGCAGCCATCTTTTCATGTAATCCAGTGAGTATTTCACAATACCTGATTGTAGTGAACTATTTACCTATTGTGCCTATAGAAAAAAGGCAGAAAACATTAATTGCAGGATTTCAATTACCATCTGGGAAGAGCATGATAGACTGGCTGGTTTCGAAAATTGGAACATTAATAGCAATAGGCATCATAACCGGGTTTGTGCTTTCATTATTTGCATGGCAGCACGGAGTAATGGTTGACAGGGAAGGTCAATTAATTGCAGACAGCATATCTGAAAGAATTGACAGCCTGGCAGGCCTTGAGGCTGCTATTTCAGTTGATGTGGGATTTGGAAATGAACCCGAGCAATTGCCTGTATATATTAATGGTAAAGAGTATAATATCAATATAACTACCAATATGGTAATAATAACCCAAGGCAATAGACAATGGATCTCAAGTTTTATTGAGCCTATTATTTGCCAAAATTTGTCTGAAAGACAATTCAACCTAACTAGTTATGATGAGTTAATTACCGATGCCTATGCGGTCATACCCTCAGGTCAGGACTTTTGTATCGAGAGAGCCAGCATTGATATAAGCGGGGAAATTAAATATATTAGTTTAGTGTATATTAATTAATATATATAAATTATTTTATATTTTAAATTAGATGATACTTACTTGATACCTTCTGTCAAGTTTTTCTTTTTGTTATCATTTTCTCCGCTGGCTGACCTTCCGCAAAAAGAAAAATTTGGAAAGAGAAAAACTACAGGTCAGCCTGCTCGAAAATAATTACTTGATACCTTCTGTCTCGTACTTCCTTACGAGCCTTCTCAGCATCTCCGCGCTGAAACTTTCTTCCTCGAAGGGCTGTTTTCTCATTCTATGAGGCAATGCCATTTCTGCTGCCAGGATAACATCATCCGGCGTGGATTCTGTCCTGCCTTCAAATGCAGCATTTGTCCTTGAGGTCCTTTCGATAATAATGTCGCCTCTGTGTCCGTCAATATTGAAGTCTATTCCTATCTTGGTAATAATTGCCAGCACAGAATCAGGAGTAATGACATTGGGCATTATTTCTCTTGCTTTGATTATTTCATCTTTAAGTTCCTGTAATTCTTCTCGAAATTGATCTCTAAAAGTGATGGGGTCCAGGGCGAATTCCCTGGTGTGTTTCATTATCTCCACACGCTGGTCCAAATCTTTTATGCCTATGACCTCTGCCTGAAGTGCCAGGCGGTCCAGAAGCTGAGGACGTAATTCGCCTTCTTCAGGGTTCATACTGCCTATCATGATGAATTCCGAGGGATAGTTGAGTGATATTCCTTCCCTCTCGATTGTCACCATGCCCATGGCTGCAGCATCCAGCAGAACATCCACAATATTATCTTCCAGAAGATTAATCTCATCCACATAGAGAATGCCCCTGTGGGCTTCTGCTAATAATCCTGGCTCGAATGCCCTTACACCTTCATTGAGAATTCTTTCAATATCAATACTGCCTACCAGCCGGTCTTCAGTAATATTCAAAGGCAGATCAACAATCTTGGTTGGTGATTTTGCAGACTTTATCTCGCCCTTTTCCTGCTTTATCTGGCAATCCTTGCAGAATTTGTCTGGCTTATTTGGGTCGCAATTGAACTTGCACCCTTCCACTATTTCAATTTCAGGAAGAATATCAGACAGAGAGCGAACAGCAATTGACTTTCCAGTTCCTTTTTCTCCACGAATAAGAACTCCGCCGACACTTGGGTTCACAACATTAAGAACAAGAGCACGCTTGAGCACTGGCTGGCCAACAATGGCTGCAAAAGGATAATCAGTTTTCTTTATTTTCATTCTGGGGGCTTCTGACTTTATGGGAGCTTCTGGTTTTATTTCAGCTGCTTCGGGCATCCTAGTCCTCCAGCTCCGCCTCTCTGGACTTCACAAGTTTCATTAAACTCTCTTCATTAAACTCTTCATCCTCTGACGGACGGCGCCTCATCCTGTGTGGAAGCGCCATTGCAGCTGCGGATACTACATCTTCAGCAGTTGTTTCCAGACGCCCTTCGAATGCTGCATTTGCCCTTGCTGCTCTTTCAATAATAATGTCCGCTCTGTGGCCGTCAACATCGAAATCAAGACATATCTGGGCAATTAGCTTGTAGATCCTTGGCGGAGTTGTAACATTTGGAACCAATTCCATACCCTTGTCTATTCTTTCTCTGAGCTCTTTACGATTACTTTCATACTGTTCTCTGAAGGCCACAGGATCAGAAGTGAATGCCTCTCTGCGCTTGACAATCTGGATTCTCTGCTCAACATCCTTGATGCCCACAACATCACATTGCAAGGCTAATCTGTCCAGAATCTGCGGCCTTAATTCACCCTCTTCTGGATTCATACTTCCTACAATAATGAATTTTGACGGATGGCTGATGCTCATTCCTTCTCTTTCAATTGTGACAACACCTGATGACGCTGCATCCAGCAGAATGTCAACAATATAATCATCAAGCAAGTTAATCTCATCAACATAGAGAATTCCACGATGTGCCTCCGCCAGGATACCCGGTTCGAAACTCTTTTCTCCGGCTGCCAGGATTCTCTCGATGTCTATGCTTCCAACCAGACGGTCCTCAGTAATATTAAGCGGTAGATCTACCACTTGAACCTGTCTCTTGAAGATCTCAAGTTTTCCTGCATCATGGGTAGCTTTACATTCTGTGCAGAATTTGTCCGGGTCCGCTGGGTCGCAATTGAACTTACAGCCTGTGACTTCAATATCCGGAAGAATTTCCGCCAGACCTCTAACGCTGACAGATTTTCCAGTACCTTTCTGACCGCGAATAAGAACACCGCCAATTTCAGAATATACTGCATTCAGGGTGAGTGCGCGCTTCATCTTTTCCTGACCCACCATTGCTGCAAATGGGAATAGAACACGCTTTTGCTTGCCCCGATCCAGCATCTTGGCAGCCGCCTCTTTCAGGCGGAGCCTATCTTGCTCTTCCATACGCTGGCGCATTTGGTTTTCTAATTCAGTTTTGATGCTCTGCATCTGCTGCTCTTTCATTCTGAGCTTTTCTCTGGTATCATCGAATAAATTCTTCTGAATGTCAAGTTCATTTGTGGCTTTGATTAGCTCTTCTTCTTTCATGCGGAGCTTTTCCTGCTCCTCCAGCATCATGTCATCGGCCCGCTTTTCCAATTCGGTCTGAATGAGGCTTTCCATATCATCTTCTTTCATGCGGAGCTTTTCTTCCTCTTCGGCCATCTGCTGCGTTTTTAGGTCTAATTCAGATTTAATTGAGGACACTTCCTCCTCCTTCATGCGAAGCTTTTCTTCCTCTTCCTGAATTTGATCTCCTAAGCTTTCGAGTTCAAGTTTGATATCATCTATCTCTTCATCTTTTATTTTGAGCTTTTC
Source organism: Methanomassiliicoccales archaeon (assembly GCA_030612505.1). Taxonomy (GTDB): domain Archaea; phylum Thermoplasmatota; class Thermoplasmata; order SG8-5; family SG8-5; genus JAGLQM01. Next base: position 4,126 of record JAUWNU010000066.1, on the reverse strand, counting down.
TTCCTCTTCCTCGACCATGCGCTGGAATTCGTCCTCCAGAGTCTGCTGAATCTCCTTCTTCTCTTCCTCTTTCTCCAGGAACATCTCGAATTCATCCCTGTTCTGAGAATCAAGAACCACCGGATAGGCAATGAAAATACAGTATAGGTCAAGGGTAAGCATGAAGATTAAGAGTGCCAGCACCACTATGATAAGTGAAAAGTCATGAAGGAAATATGTGTCCCAGCCAAGTGATACAATCATTAAGCTAGTAGGAACTAATGAAAGCATAAGATTTGATTTCCTGTCCCAGAGATGCAGGATTGCGTCAATCATGGTTATTAATACGCCAAATAGCAACACTGGCATGCTAATTATTTCATCCACTGTTGGAGTGAAATCAAAGAATATTGCAATTGGCACATCAGCCTGGGTTGTGAAATTGCCAATTGTGAAAATGAATTCCATGAGCACGAATAATGCCAGGAACAGGAAGAAAAATAATGTTACCAGGCTCAGATTATAATAATTGAACATACCCTGGCTTCTTTCCTTTGCCAGTTCTTCTGCAATAAGTTCTCTTCTGGCTGCACGCTCTTCCCTGCGGTCTGGTATGTATGATTCTGCGGCTTCTGTTTCGGCTTCTTCCAGGACATAGCCGCCAATTGGGCCGAAGCCATTGCCCATTCTTATCTTGTCAAGACGTTCAGCGAATTCATCTTCGGTTATTTCGCCTTTCTTTAATTGCTTTTCAAGTTCCTTCTGCTCCTTCAGAAGTTTCTTGAGCATTTTCTTTTTCTCTTTTTCCGAGAGGTCGCCGTTCTGGCCAAGCTCTGCTTCTTCTATTGAATCTGGTTCGATAGAAGTTGCTTCTATTGACTCGGGTTCGGTTGCTTTGACGGACTCTGGTTCAGTTGTTTCTGGTTCATCGGAAGAACTTCCGGCGGGTTCTGGACCGTCGGAAGCTTCTACAGGCTCCGGCTCCTGGACTTCGGTTGGTTCAGCTGGAGTTATTGGCTCCTGCTGCTCCTTGAACATGATTAAATCAGTATAACAGTGAGGACAAATATCTGCCAATTTGTCAATGCCTATTGCGCAGGCCGGGCACGGCACAAGGTATTCTGTTCCAGTATTGCAATTGGCGCAGGATTCTGAACCTATCTGAACCACTTCCTTGCATTCAGGACAGAGGAGTTCGTTTTCACTGAGTTCGATTTCCTCAACTTCTTCGTCTTCCAGCTCTACATCTACACTGGCTTCTCCGCCTACTGTTCCCATGTCCCAGGCGCCGTCTTCGGCATCTGCTGGAGGCGAATCTGCTGCATCTTCGGATGGTTCAACCGTATCCTCTGGCTCAACTTCATCGGTTTCAGGCAGATTTTCTGTGTCAATCCGAACAGGAGTTACTGAATCATCCAGTTCTTCCAGGTCCAGCTCTTCCAAGGTCTCTTCCTCTTGAACCTCTTCTAGTTCTGGTGCTTCAGCAGGTGGAAGTTCTGCTCCACAAACAGAGCATGTTGTCTCCTGGTCCTCCAGCGTGGCCGATTGACAGATACTGCATATTCTTTCCATTCTTACTTACCTCTCTCGCTGGCTTCTACAGCTCTTGCCAGCTTATTATTTTTAAATCTTCTGTAGACCATGAACAATGCACCGCTAGTTGCTATTACGGTAGACAGGCTAATTGGGATTGCTACATCATCGAATTTAGGTGGTGGAGTGTAATCCGCAGAAAATGGGCCAGAATGCTCACAAGTCAATGGGATTTCACCCATATCCATGCATAAAATGATTATGGAATCTCCTGCAAACTTGTCAAATGCAAATATCACTTCCAGACCTATTTCCGTCTCAGTGTTCTCTGGATTCCAGGGAGCAATGGGTACCGGGGAAGATGTTGAATATTCACTATTGAAGTATTGACCTTCCTCCTGGGAGAATCGTGGGAAATATGTGGTGCTATTGAACTCTGAGTACTGGGAGAAATTAACTCTGCTTATTACTTCGTTTCGTTCATCAAAGACTGCGACATTCACCGAGAAAATATTGTTGAATCCATTCAGATCTCGAACTATAACACTAACAAAAATAACCTCATCAACTTCCACAATAGTAATCTTTGTGAAAGAGGGACCATCATTATCCACACCTATCTGTGCAGATGCAAATTGTGAGAGTGAAACTAGTATAGCCAGTGCTATGACTGAACTAATGAATATTGAATGAAATATTTTCCTTGAAAGATTATCAAATCTCAATATTCGCCCCTCCCACAAGCGATTACAGGCAGCGAAAGCCCCTTACTATATTTATTAACTATGAGTGACATGATTACCTCTTCCTTCGCGCGTCCCCTTTCTTCTGGCGAATACGATCTTCCAGTTCTTTTCTTTTCTCAATTTCAGCCTTTCTCCGGGCCATGAAAAGTACTGCCCCAATACCCACGAAAACCCCCAACAGAACCAATATAACCCAGAAATTGGCTTCAAGAATAGTAGGCCCCTCTTCATGGGATGATGCAGAAACCACCACGGTGCTTCCAAATCTCCCCATAGCTGAATTATATTCCAGCTCCAGGTCAAAATTAGCATGCGTCAATATTGAAGCTTGATTTTCCTCTGGAGATTCAGAACATGTGATATTAACCAGGACATGAAGTTCATACTCATCTGAGAGTTCCAGTAATAATGGCTCGGTGTATTCCTCATCTTCGAACTCAATGAAGTTCATTGTAAGGCGGTCCATGTCTCCGCTGAGATATACGCTTCTATTTCCAGAGAGATACATGTCCAGTGTCAGGTCATCATTGTATATTGAAGTGTAAAATTCTTTATATTGAACGGTCACGCCCTCCATCTGATAAACTTCATAACCCTGCCTGGCCACAGTTACAACCACATCAAACGTAATCTGAGGCGCCACGATACAGGATATTGTATCAGGGGTCATCACAAGTTGGGGAACACCTTTTATTAATCCTTTAACTGTGAATTTCCTGGGGCTCCAGCTCTGTGCCTGGAACTCCACAACATGATATCGCATCTCACCTGGAAAGAATGTTTCAGTACAGTTGGAGGTTTCGAATAATCCATTCAAACGATTATAGTTTATTGTCAGATCCAGAGGTACGTTCCCAATATTTTCAGTTCGCACGCTCTTTGAATAGTTCACGCCCTCGGAATAGGATGAATTATAGTATCCCTCGCCGAACGGGTATATATTAGGATAAAAAGTTGGCGAGGACATTCTTATCCCAGCCACAGGGATTTCCACAAGCATAGGTTGATTGTATTCTTCGGTTCCATCAACATCCACAATCCATCTCCAGGTTCCTGGGTAAACATTTGAGTCCACTGCAATATGAAAGCAGTAGTAATTGCCATAGGTATTTGACTCGGGCTGGACATAATAATCGTAAAGGTCATCGGTCCAAGTTCCTGATGCATATGTCCAGGAATAATTTGTAGAATAATTGCTGACGGTGAATCCAGCTTCCAGGTATGCTCTGAGAGTTATATTTGCGGCAGGCTGGGTCAATCGTATTGTGACATTATGAACAATTCCGCCGACAATCTTCCCCTGGGGTACCTCTCCCATGAGATAAGTGACCGAATCAAGTACCTGTGCCTCTGTGCCTGGCGGAATGGTTATCAATAGCATTGCCACCACCAAGAAAAAGGCCACGAACTGAACGCGCATTAGGTTCCTCCCTTATGTAGTTTGGAAAGGTTTCTTATATTATATGCTTTTTGTATAAAGTTAATAATTGGTTTATCTCACTTTCCGCACGTATTAATATTTGTTAAAGGAGTGCATTTGGAGATTGTAAACACGTCTTACGACCTTAATTTAGTTCTTATTTAGATTCGGTGCAAGACAGCAGCGGCTGCGCAAGAGCTTGGATTCTGTATGAAACAGTCGGCATGCAAGAGTTTGGAATGTTTGAAACCACGCAAGAGCTTGGATTCAGTACACGGCAGATGATTATACTGGAGCTTGAAATGTTTCAATCTGGAAGGTTTGGAAGAATCTTCGCATAGTCCACCATAAATTCTTTTGCGGCGTCCTCGAAGGACATTGCAATTCCGGTCGATTCTGCCAGAAGCCATTTCCAGAGCGGGATGTAATGAATTGTCTTGCCATCAAT
>JAUWNU010000103.1 GCA_030612505.1 Methanomassiliicoccales archaeon | reverse complement strand
ACCGGAAACGCCAGGTCATTTATGGCCTGGTAGTTTACAATAATCACGCCTTACAGTCCTTTTCAATGGCCGCATGTCTATTGTTTCTGTTTTCATATTGTACACCCTTACCAAACTCCAGCATCAGAAAACAACACTCTTAAACCGCTCAACAATCTCTTTCGCCTGATCCAAGGTTATTCTATATTTCTCAGCAGCAGCTTGGGACTCTGATATCCTGTCCAACACTGGCTTGATGAACTCATGTTCTGAGAAGAACTCACCCATCTGCTCAACATCAAGATCCGTTCCGCCCTTGTCCGGATCAATTAGTGCCAGTATATCTGAATAATCTTTGATTATCTTGCTTAATTCCCTATCAAGATTAATGCTTATGCCGCGCTCATATCTCCAGTTTCTGTCCCATGCTGCCTTAGTCTTCATCATCAATAGCACCGAACGTGATGGTACTGGAATATCCTGGGTCTCTATCCTTCGAATTACTGTATTGCCATCAACGACTCCAAGATTAAGTGAACCATGATTACCCTCAAATGAATCATCTCCTCTATTGGCAAAATCAATTATCACTTTCCCTGCAGTAGTGTCCTTGTAAATAGAAATTGATTCAGGGTCTGGATGAAAGTTATGCTCATCCAATAAAATTTTCCTCAAGCTACGCCTTGTTATATTATTTGTAATCAAATCAATATCAACTGAACCCCAGTATTGATTATATGCAAATACTGCCCAACCGCCAACTAATACTGTCCTCGAATCAGTTAGTTCATCTTCTCTCTCTTGAACCCACTTGAATATGACTTGGAGCTCTTTCAGTGATTCATCTGCTATCGGTTCCATACTGCTCCACCATATCATTCAGTAAATCTCTTCCTGAATATCCAAGTCCAGCCACATCAAGAAGTGTTTGCTCCCTTGAAGTAACTAATACTCCATCGATTATCTCACTACTATTGTCAAACACTATTCTGTCTGGCTTCAATATTATCAGCTTGATTCCTTCTTTCGACCTAATATCTGTATATTCTTTTTTAATGCTCTGGACTACTTTTCCTGAAGTAGCATAGCAATACACAGCATCACTCCTGACTCCATATCCAAATTGAAGCGTGGCTGCGGTATATACAGCAAATATTACTTTATCAATTCCTTCTGAATAAGATTCTGTCAGTGTCTGTGCCAGATCATGAGTGGATTCAAAAGAAGTTATTATCTCATCCCACTGCAAATCTTTGATTGGCCTCTCCCAAGCAACAGCATTTAGAAGGCTCTTCAAATCTGCAAGTTCTATGATATTTCCTTTTTGATTAACTATGCCTCTTGAGATAAGGTTCTTAACAACTCCATGGGTCCAGGCATAAGAGATGTCCTCATCTTGTGAAATACTTCTTATCGAGCACCTTCGAACCTTAATTAAGTGTATAATAATCTTCCAAGCCTTTTCAGAAGTTAGCTTCCCTCTTGGCTTGTAATCCTTTTTCTTCACAACAATATCGTGTGTGAGTTGAATAAGTATAACACCAGCTTTATCGGCTGCTGAACGAATAGAATTTGGAATGACTTTGGCAGCCAGAACAATTGAAGCAGATTCGTCCTGTAATTTCTGATACAATAACAATCGGGATATAGCTTCCCAGCTGGCCTTATGTTTGATTTCAACATAATAAATTTTATTCTTATCTTTAATTTGAATATCTGGAGTAATTGGAAATTCATTAGACAAGTAGCTTTCAAACTGAAAGTCTGCTTTATTGCTTAACTGAAGCTCATGCCTTATGAGTTCTTTGATGGTCTCAATATCCTCGTCTATCAGTTTCATCACTATATCGGTAAAATGACTATAATACTTAAAGGTATCAGTGATAGGTATCGTTTATTTCCGATACATACTAATAGGTATCAGTGATAGCTAAAATCACCATTACTGTTGTTGTCACCTTCTGAGGGTAATATCCCAACACTTTCACCAACCCCCTCTCCAATCTTATATACCGTCTACACATTCCTTTATTTATGAAGGTGGCCGAGGGTCAGGAAAACGCACTTGTTGTGTTCCAGGGCAAGGGAATTCACAGGATTTGGCAGGATGAGGAATGGTATTTCTCTGTAATTGATATCATAAAGGTATTGACAGAAAGTTCCAGACCCAGAAAATACTGGTCAGACTTGAAATCCAAACTTGATGAAGAAGGATTTGAAGTGTCCGAAAAAATCGGACAGTTGAAATTACCAGCAGAGGATGGGAAATTGAGAATAACCGATTGCGCCACAACAAAAATGGGGATGGGTCGGAACAGTATTTAAATAAGGTGAGTTTCCGACCGGTCGGAAAGGTTTATAAAGGGGCAGGTTTTCCGACCTATTATGCATGGGATAAAAAGGGAGAGAATCCTAAGGGTTCTGATGAACCAGCCAGACGGTACACTGACAAAGTATATGATGGCCAAATATTCAGATACTGCAAAGAGCTGGATTATAGATTATCTTCGTATTCTTGAAGTGGATAAGTTGGTTAAGGCAACTAAGGTTCTGAAGCCAGAGGCACTACTGGACCACTGGTTCTCCATTACACAGAAGCCCAAGCACTATGATTTCTTTGTTCAGTCTCCAAAGGAATTTCTTAAAGATATCAGGTTGGATTACGCACTCACAACATACATGGCAGAGAACCTGCTGAATCATTACCTGTTTCCTTCAAGGACAGACCTTTACATAAAGGAGGAAGACTTTTCCAAATGGAAGGAAAAGATAAGCCAGAACGGACTTGTTGGCAAGGGAAATCTTCGGCTGCTAATCTACGACGAGCATACCATGTATGAGAAGAAGAATATTGGCGGTTTTTGGGTGGCCTCCATTCCCCAGGTTATGATAGACCTGAGACGGGAAGGGGGCGTGTGCCAGGAAGCCTACGATATGATGGTGGAGAAATATGTACGATGAAAATGAGGTCGCAATCTCAAACAAGTATCTTAAAGAGGTCATAATCGCCATAGAAGAGCCCATAGTCATAATGGGCGGGTGGGCTGTTTACTTTCTTGTTAATGATAGGTACAAGGAGACCACTGGAAGAGATTACATTGGTTCCAGGGACATTGACCTCGGGTTCAGCATGGCTGATGCAGACATAGGCAGTTCGGCATTTGCCCTGGCCCTGAAGAAGTTGGAAGACGGGCTTGGGTTTGAGCATCAGGCCTTTAGGTTATTCAAGGGAACACATGCAGAGACTGGTGAAGTTCTGGATCCAGAAGAATCAAAGAAAATGCCAGGATATCAGATATTTTCCATGTATGTTGACCTGATAGTGGATAAAATTCCAGAAGGCTTCAAGGAGCAATTCGGTTTCACACCGATAGATGAACCTCTTCTTGGTCCTGTCTTCGCAGATCCTGGAAACCGCACAGAGGTCGGAGAATATGGGAAACAACTATGGCTGCCGTCTCCAAACATGATGCTGGCCATGAAGATGAAGTCCCATCCTGACAGGGGCAAGGAGCACAAGAGAATCAAGGATGTTTCTGACATAGCAGCACTTCTGTTATTCGGGTCCATCAAGAAAGACGGAGAGTGGCTGGCCAGCTTCTTATCTGCTGAGGATATCGCCAGGTTCAAAGATGCTCTAACTGCAGAAGATATTGGGAAAGCTGCACAGGTCATTGGAGTGGAACCATCATTGATTGAAACCGCTATAAATCAGATTTTGAAGTAAGCGATACTTGAAAAAGTAGTTATTACAATTCTGTTTAATACTGAAATCTAAACTAGATAGTGTCATTTAAGACGAATGATCTGTATTTTATCCAGTATTGGTCCAGCTTTTCCTATTTCTCGAATGGGAAACTTCTCAGAAACTTTTGTTTCCTCCTCCCCCCTGACTAATTCATAAATCCCAGCTAATCTAATTTCCATGAATTAGTCATGCCCCCATTATTTTTTTGACTATAAGCAATGATAAACAAGAAAAAATAATGGGCCCAAGGAGATTTGAACTCCCGACCTCCCGGTTTCTTTCGTGTTGTCATTTTACTGGCAACACGCTATCAGCCGGGCGCTCCAACCTGTCTAAGCTATGGGCCCGTTTTGCAATGGTTTTACTTCGGTTGGAGGATTGGCATATCGGTTATTCGATTTAAACATTATCGTCGTCCTCCGCCACACCCGCGACAAAAAATTCGAAATCTTTATTTCGAATTCGCAGGCGTGTGGCCTGCTTGTGAGGTAAACATACAGCCCAGAGGGCTGATTGTTTATAGATATACTAAAATACCAATTCTTAATTCACCATTCTCATGGCAGAAGATGCACCCTGCAAGGTCAGCGAGGGAAACACATGCGGCGTTGAGGTCAAGCTTCAGCGAGACCTGGGCATGTGGGAAGTTCTCATGATCGGCCTTGGTCCTACCCTGGGTTCAACAATATTTCTGCTTGTTGGCTTTGGCGTGGAAATTGCCGGTCCCGGCCTGGTCCTTGTTCTTGTTATGAATTTCCTGGTTGTTATTTTCACCGCAGTAACATTCGCCGAGCTCAGCAGTGCTTTTCCTGATACTGGAGGCGGGTATCTTTGGGTTAAAGAAGGGCTTCCTCAGCCATTCGGTTTTCTTGCAGGCTGGCTGTCCTGGTTCGGGCATTGTATTGTTACCAGTTTCTATGTCCTGGGATTCGGAAAGGGAATTTTCTGGATCTTGGACCCCCAGGGAACAATTTACCCCAATTCAGATATCGTGATCAAGGCCCTGGCAGTGGTGGTTTGTATTGTATTTATTTACATCAATTACCGGGGAACAAAGGAGACCGGCCGTTCGGGAATTTACATCACCGTGGTCTTGCTGGCAATAATTATCGTCTTCATAATAGCTGGATTGTATTATATCTCACAGGGCCTTGGTGATGGTAATGTGGGGGATATCGTTTCAAACCCCACACCCAATGGCTCAGCGTCTATTTTCATTGCCATGGGTTTCACATTTATTATTTATGAGGGATTTGAGATTATTGCGCAGTGCGGTGAAGAATGTAAAGACCCTCTCAAGAATGTTCCACGGGCAACCTGGTTATGCATATTAATTTCCACAATCATTTTCATACTTGTGGCTGCTGTGTGCGTGGGTGTTTTGGATTGGACATTTATTAACTCAGGTCTCACAGATGCAGAATACCTCGCAAATCCGGATATCATGAGCGGAGAGGATGTTGTGGCCCAGGCAGCAGGAAGATCTTTGCCAGGCGGCATGATACTCATTGGGGTCGGCGTAATTCTGGGAACACTGGCTGCCGTGAATTCAACATTATTTTCATCATCAAGAGTATCTTTCGCCATGGGAAGGGACAAGGCTTTGCCTTCAAGTTTTGGTAAATTACACAAAAAAACACATACACCACATGTTGCCATCATCATGAGCGGCATCATAATCATTGCCATGACCCTATTATTGCCAATAGAGGAAATTGCTGCATCTGCCTCAATAATGTTCCTTATGCTTTTCTTCCTTGTGAATTTTTCAGTAATCTCGCTTAGAGTAAAAAGGCCAGACATAAAAAGACATTATCTGATGCCCTATTTCCCACTTATACCAATAATTGGAATTATTTCATTATTCGTACTTGCAGCTTCGCTCTGGGAAGAATTTCAAACTGCCTGGTTCATAGCCATTGCCTGGATCTCGGTTGGTCTGGCCATATACTATTTCTATGGCGGAAAGAAAGAGATAGAATCAATGAGCAAGGATGAGGTTGAGAAGAAAGGGTTCGTAGAGACACTGAAAGAAAGACCCCAGGACAAAAAATACAAAATTTTAGTGCCGGTGGTCAGGGAGGACCAGAAGCCGCTTGTGGAATTTGCCGCTCTTATTGGCCGTGTAGAGGACGCGGATATTAATGTAATCACAGTCATGGAATTACCTCCTGGCACACCACTGAATTCACAGAAATATAAAGATACTGCTCCATACATCAAGCTTGTGGAAAAGTTGAAGAAAGCTAGTGAAAGAGAGCTAGTAAAATCCCGGGGCACTGTCATGATATCCCATGCAGCATCCGAGGCAATACAGAACACCATCAAAGAGGAAAATGTGAATCTCCTAATTCTTGGGTGGAGAGGTATCGGTGGCGAAGGCAAGATCCTGGGAACCACAATTGACAAGCTCATCCAGGGCGCAGAATGTGATGCTGTTGTCCTGAAGACCACTGGCCTTGGCAAGAATATCAAGAAGATACTGGTGGTTTCAACTCCAGAATGGCATTCCAGCTATGCAACAGGATATGCGGTTCTTATTGCCAAGCGGGATGAATCCGAGATAACTATATTCAGTGCCAGCCAGACCGATGATAACATGGCCAAGGAAAAGGACTATGCCAAAAAACTCGCAGACCTCTGCCATACCCATGATATACCCCATGAGGTCAAGGTCATAAAGGCTGAATCTATTGAAAATGCAATAATCGCCGAATCCAATGACTATGATTTGGTTGTATTGGGTGCAGGCCAGGAATGGGAACATCAGGCCTTTGCCTTTGGCAGTATGCAAGACCGACTGGCAAAGAATATCAAAAAGCCAATTCTAATGGTTAGAAAAATAAAGAAGGACTAGATTACTTAATGATCCTTGTGCCAAGAATCTTAATATTATTTTCCCTGGAAAGGTCTTGGAATCTTTTTAGAAAGTCAGAGATAGCATCCTCTGTTGTTATGGGGTTCTTTCTCCAGATGTTTATCTTGTACTCAATAGACTGTGAATCAATATTAATAATGGTCACCGAAAGACTGGCAAGGTCTGATGGAACGTCTTCAGACTGATCAATGCCCTTTGCAGCATTAATAAGAAGTATCTCAATATTGTCATGGGAAAGCTGGGTCTCCAGCTTCAATGCAAGCCTAATCATTGTGCCGCCAAGCTTGGTGAAGTTATGGATCTTGCTGTTTAGGATCATATCATTCGGAAGGTCTATGATATCGCCACTCCTGGTCTTCAGGCTGGTTATGGCCAGTCCCTGTGCCAGCACCTCTCCTGTATTGTTTCCACCGATTTTAACCCAATCTCCCTTGTTTATGCTGTCAGTGGTGAGAAGAACTATTCCTGAGATAGCATTCCTGGCAGCCGGTGAAACACCAATTATCACCAAAATGGTTCCAGTAAGTCCCATGATGAACACCACAACAATGAGTGCAATGGTTGGCCAGATCATTTCAAGGACCACCATCAATGTGATGACGAATGCAATCCAGTAAAGGGCATATTTGACTGCTGTCTTTATCAGGTCAATAATACCTGGCTGGAATTTGGTGGATCTTTCTTTAAAATCCTCAAGAATTATCTCAATAAACTTGCTTATTACGTATATGACAACAAGAAGCACAAACAGTGACAGCACCTCTGCTCCGAGCCTGGCTGTGTCAAGGGTATTGAGCCCAAGAAAATCATAGATATTATTTCGTATAGAATCATCTGGAATGGTAACAATGCCCACCAGGATGGCCACCAATGCTCCGATGATGAACATACCATACTTGATGAAAAGTTCATAAAATTCCATGATGCCCGGTTTAAGAACCGAACTCTTATCCTCCTTGGCTGATTTTCTGTAATGGGCAACTGCACTGGAACCCAGAATTGCCAGTATGGCAAATACTGCCAGGGTCATGAACGCCAGAAAAATAAAAATATAATTGCCTAGGTAATTGAATGGCCCCTGGTATTCCTGGGGAAGTAGGAAGCTCACTGCCACAATTGAGAATATCAGCAATCCGATGATTATAAGTCTGATATAGGATTGAATGGAATCCAGTGAGCTGTGGTCTAAGTAATTATCCTCCCGCATCTTCAACCATGTGAAAAATCGCTTTACGTAGGACTGGACATAACCAAGCACGAGTATCACGAGCAGGGTCACAATCACCAAAAAGTAGAATTCTCCTTCCATAGTTCTCATCACCTACTAATTATTCGATTATATATTTCTTTCTAAATCATCTATTGGCCCAGAACCAGCAGGCACTTGACAATTATCATCAAGCACAGCTATGCATATTGGGCAGCGTTCAATATCACTGATACACGAATTATGAAAAACCGTACCGCATCTGCAACTACAATGTGGCTCATCTGGCTCCATTG
>JAUWNU010000161.1 GCA_030612505.1 Methanomassiliicoccales archaeon | reverse complement strand
CAAAGGGCAGGACAGCATTCAAAAAACTCAAGGTTTATATTGGCGTTCCAATAGGCATGGATACAGCCAACATTATTAAGATTGACAAGGCACTGGACCGCGGAGCAACCAAGAAAATGCAAGTAGGCGATGTGTCAAAGTGGCTAGGAGCCGATTTCGGAAGTGAATAAGATGGCAGCAGCAAAGGTAAGGGTTGTAAACACAAGCGGAAAGAGAAAGACATCCATTGCCAGGGCAACTATCAAAAAGGGATTGGGCTGCGTGAGGATTAATAAAATACCTCTAGAGTTGCTCACACCGGAACTGGCCAAATTTAAAATCATGGAGCCTATCAATATCGCCGGAAAGAAGATGGACAAGCTTGACATAGATGTCAATGTCCAGGGCGGCGGATTCATGGGACAGGCATATGCATCAAGAACTGCAATCGCCAAAGGTCTGGTAGAATACCTCGGAGACAAGGATCTCGAAGCAATCTTCAAGCAGTACGACCGCAGTCTTTTAGTCAGCGATTCGAGAAGAAAGATGCAAAAGAGGCCATTGGGACGCGGTGCAAGAGCCAAGAGGCAGAAATCATACAGGTGATCAATTGATAATTCCAGTAAAATGTTTCACATGCGGGAACGTGGTCGGTTCGGCTTTCGAGCCATTCAAAGAACGTGTTGAAGCCGGTGAGGATCCAAAGGAAGTTCTGGATGACCTGGGCATGGAAAGATACTGCTGCAGAAGGATGGTTCTTAGTCATATCAATCTTATAGACGAAGTAATGCCATTTGATTGAGGCCAATGCAACAAAGATTTATAGTTCTTTTATATCCCAGTGATAACCAGATTGGTCCCGTAGGCCAGGGAAAAACTTAGTTTCTCCTCTTTTCTACGGTCCCACTCACTCGCCAACTCGTTCGTGGCCCCGTAGGGTAGCTTGGTATCCTTCTACATTGGGGTTGTAGTAACTCCAGTTCAAATCTGGGCGGGGCCATAAAACTTTTTATAATTTCACCGATAGGTGAATAAAAAGTTTTTTTGGCAAGCGTAATTTTGAATGTATGCTAATATGAATTAAAAAAATTCCGCGAAGCCGAGAAATTAGCGACTGGTAGTGTATAATAATCTAGTCTGTTTCTCGATAATTTGAATTGTATAGCAATTCCTCGGCAAATATGTAAGATGGGCGATTTTTCAAACTCAATTCAAATATCCTTCAATGTGTATTCCGCACTACCCAGCCCAATCTCCTCTGCATAATTAAAAGTATTAGAGCCTCTAAACTTCTTTCCAGCTTCCTTGACAGCATCATAGCATGCCTTGTCAATTGCCACAGGGTCGGTTGAAACATAAATGCCAATATCATCCATAAGTATCTTCATTTTCTTCCCAATACAGTCACAGCCAGAGGTTATGTTCATTGTGTAATTGATGTAAATATTATTCTTGCCTTTCTGGGCAGCATAGGCGTATTCTACTACTTTTTCTCGGAAATCACTGCCTCCGGAAATGAATCTTGATACGCCTTTTAATGTCATGATTGTGACTGCCTTGCTTGGGCAGACAGCCAGACAGGCTCCGCATCCCACACACTTTTCATGGTCAATGAAACTTTTTTCGCCAATGGTTATTGCATCCTCGGCACAACTCTTCAGGCATAGTCCGCATTTTATACATTTTCGATTGTTTATCTTCGGTTTTATGCCCATGTGCATGGCTAATTTTCCACCCTTTGAGGCATGGCCCATGGCCAACTGTTTTATTGCGCCTCCGAAACCAGCAAGCATATGCCCCTTGAAATGGGCAATTACTATTAGCTGGCTGTAATTGGAAAATTCTTTTCCCAATTTGCATTTCTGGAAATGTTTTTTATTGATCTCAATATCATCATATAGCTCGCCATGGTCCCCATCTGCAATAATCACCGGAACTCGGGTAAATCCATGCCTTCTTGCAGTTTTTAAATGAAGTTCTTTCTTGAATCTCTGGCCACCATACAAAACATTTGTTTCAATGAATGATGTTTTGATGCCTTTTTCCTCAAGATAATCAATAATGCCGTCATAATTCTCTGGCTTGATAAATGTAATATTGCCTGGCTCTCCAAAATGAACTTTTAATGGTATTTCTTTCTCAAGATTGATATTTTCCTTCTTGATCACTATGTCCAGCAGTTCCTTGGAAATGGATCTTATCTCATCCAGCGAAGTGCTTGAATCTACTTTTTTGAAATACACATTGGCCATTTATACCAATACTGGCATGAGTTATATGGTATTTAATATTCTATTCTAACCAACTGTCAAACATGGGGCTCACTGAACATGTCCGAGCAGGATGCCGCTGCTTTCGGGTATCAGCCCGAAAGCAGAGCAACCTTCAGGTTTGTGGATGAAGCGAGGAATGGTTCAGTATCAGGGCTTCCCACTCTAAGAATACAGTTAGGCATCCCTGAATGTCATTGATGACAGTATAACCAATTTACACATATCATTCAATGTGAAACTGATAGGGATGCCCCACCCTTTAGGGTTGGGGAGCCCTCACTCTATTGAAATGCCATAGACCCTCTCAGGCCAGTCCTTGTGCACTTTCGCCACAAGCTCCTCATCAAAAATGCCCTGCTCCAGGTATGCCTTTGTCCGCTTGGGCACTGTAGCCGGGGCCATCACCGCGCCAGGCCGTCTTGGGTCGTCCAGAAAGTCGGTTTCCATCATGAAGCGATTGCCCTTCTCGGCTGCTGCAGTAATGTTTTTCTTGGATGCCAGAACCGAAGGAAATAATCCGAAATTTTCAGAATCAAGTATGGCTGGGCCTGAATAATGTTTGATGACTTTTTCCTTGTTTATGCCCACCTCATCAGCAAAGCCAGCGAGTTCCTGCCATACTTCCGGGCCTGCGCTTTCTGTATGAAGCTGCACAGCACAATCAACTTCCTTGGCAAGCTTCATGGCATATTTCAGAACTTCATTTGAATGCTGCCAGATAGTATCAGAAACAGGAAAATGCGGCCTTCCTATCTCTCCTATCCCGAGAGCTTTCCCTTCCTCAACAAGTTTGGCGGCAATCTCCATGCCCTCCATCATTGCCTGGACGGTTTTTTCTTCGCC
>JAUWNU010000101.1 GCA_030612505.1 Methanomassiliicoccales archaeon | reverse complement strand
CTATGTGAACTGTAACCTTGCATGTGATTCATGGAGTCCACGTGTCGTACGGCTTGACCATACTGTGGCCCATTACGTGCTAATCTCAGAAATCACATAGGAGGGGAGGCTTGCTGCTCGACGAGGACTTGTGCCTCAAGGTGGGTGCACGCCTACCCCTCAGCCATTTCTTAGAATGCTTTACAGGGATATAGACCTCATGGGGTGTATATACAAGGAGGTTGCTGAAGAAGTTTGCTTCGAGATATATCAGAACCTTGATGGGTTAATGTCGCAATCGAAGAAATTTATTTTGAGACATGAGGATTCTGCTGTGAAGATTGCTCGGGGCTAGATTATCATAGGAATTTAATCAGGCTAGGAACATCTGTGTAAATAACCTGGCAGCCATTGATGTGTTTTGTCATTTTCTCTCCTTTATAGAAAACCACAAATGCCTTTTCAGGTTCATATGTTTCAATGAAGGAACGAAGGCTCTTTGTAATACTGCCAGCCATTCCGCTGGACTTGACCTCTATTGGAATTATTTGATTGTCTACCTCCAGAACAAAATCCACTTCTGCCTTAGATTTAGTACGCCAGTATTTGGGCTTGTGGCCGGCCTTCAGCAGTTCAGTCATAATGTAATTTTCAAAGACACCACCCTGAAGTGTTGAATCGAATCTGTTGACAATGGCATTTCTCATGCCAGTGTCCAGAAAATATATTTTCGGTTGTTTGGTTATTTCCTTGACCTTATTGGTGTAGAATGGCTTCACCAGAACTATGAGATAGCTTTTCTCCAGAGCATCAATGTACTTTTTAAGGGTGGGAAATGAGATACCCAGTACGCTTGCAGCATTGTTATAGGAAACCACTCCACCAACTATCTCGGCAAAATATCTGGTACACCTCTCCAATGCACCGATATCATCAATGGAAAATGTTCTTGCTACGTCCTTCAATAGCATTGTTTCATGGAGGCTTTTCAGCAATACCTGCTTCATCTCAGTAGATTCTGTTAAAACCACCTGGGGATAGCCGCCATAGGTCATGTGCTCCCATACATTTCGCTCAAGAATTTTCTCGGTAAGGGCCTTCTGGTCTCTAGCAAGTTGGAATTCAGATAGTGAAAACGGATAAAGCCGCAGCACCGACACCCTGCCGACCAGATGTGAAAGCACATCTTTACCCAGTATTGTTTCTGAGGAAGAAGTAAGCCATAGTTTATATCCACTGTCAACAAGATATTTGAGCTTTTCACCCGCCTCTTTGCAGTACTGAACCTCGTCCAGAACAATCAAATCCTGGCCCTTGCAATACTGCAGTTCAAACTTTTTAATGTCCTCATCAAACATATTCCTGGCATCCGGATCATCGAACATGACATAATTTGACTTTCGAATCTTGGCAAGTTCTTTCAGAAGGGTGGTCTTTCCAGACTGCCTGGCACCCACCAATGCCACTATTTTTGAGGCAGAGGAAACATCCTCTAAATGAGCGGCCATATCTCTATCTACGTACATGATTGATAATAGGCTCTAATTATATTTAAACCTTACTAAAGTTAAAGTATAGTTAAATTTTAGTCGGACTAAAGATGAACTCAATTTAAATTTAATAGAGGCTGTAGATGAGGCCAGTACCAGCAATAGCCGGAGGCATGAGGATTCGGCTGTGAAGATTGCAAGGGGCTAGCTTACTCAGTGAGAGGATGACTTATTTCGGGAGCCACTTTCCATTTTTATAAATCGTCTGGCCATCTGCGATTATTTCAGCATCCTTCTTCATGTCCTTTATCATGTCCCAGGAAGCCTTTTCTTTTGTCCTCACTGTGCTGGCAGGCCTCCAAAAGAACAAGTATTCCATTGCAAAAGAAAACTCGGCCTACACTGCTCGCTCGGAGAAGTCCGCTTATTTCGGGAGCCACTTTCCATTTTTATAAATCGTCTGGCCATCTGCGATTATTTCAGCATCTTTCTTCATATCTTTGATCATATCCCAGTGTATAGCTGATTTATTCTTGGCCTTGCACTCGGGATATGCCATGCCAATGGCCATATGGATTGTGCCGCCCAGCTTCTCATCAAATAATATGTTCTTAGTGAAGTTCTTGATGCCATGATTGGTTCCAATGGCTACCTCGCCAAGGCGCTTTGCTCCGTCGTCGATATTGATGAGACTCTGCAAAAGTTCATTTCCTTTCTCTGCACTGGCCTTGACTATCTTGCCTTTCTTGAATTCCAGAGTTATATCCTCAATTTCCTTGCCCATGTAGATTCCCGGGAATGTAAACCGTATCTTTCCATTAACAGAATTTTCCACAGGAGCAGAGAAAACCTCACCATCTGGCATATTGAACTTGCCGTCGCAATTAATCCACTTGCGGCCTTTCACGGACATTGTTAGATCAGTATCCTCACCGTAAAATTCCAGCTTTTCCACTTTGTCAAGAAATTTGATCATCTTATCATGATTTTTTGAAACTTTCTTCCACTCTGCAACCGGGTCGCGCTTGTCAACCAGACATGCACTGTAAACGAAGTTCTCATACTCGGTGAGGGACATGCTGGCTTCCTGGGCCATTGCATTTGTTGGATATGGCAGTCCGACCCAGCGCAGTTCCTTTGATGCAGAGCGCTTCATGTAGATTTCCATAATTTCACGGTTGGCTGCAGATACCCTGGCCATCTTTTTGGGGTCAGAGCTTGATAATGCCCGTGTATTTTCGTCGGCCAGTATGGAAATTGAGCAATCGATATTCTTAATCATATGTTTTTTGAATGGAGAATCATAGTCCAGCTGATGGGTCTTTGCCTCTTCAAAGAATATTTCGGCAGTTCTTTCAAAGACAGGGTTCATCATTGGATGACCGCCTGCCTTGATTACTTCCCGGTAAATTTCCAGGGCCAGCGGCTCGGAAGGAGTCGGTGCATTTATTCGGACTGCATCGCCCTTTTTCACTTTAACAGAATAATTCACAGTTAACTTTGCCAGTTTCTCGATTCTTGGGTCTGCCATATTATCACTTGTGGCAGTGAATATAATAGTACTATATGCGATTTTCGTTTGGTTCAAGAATAATTAAGGGTCTAGGGGCTATGTATGGTTATCGTTGAGGGTCTAGGGTCTGAGCTTATATACAAAAGAGATAGGGTCTATGTTTAGTTATCGTTAATTTAGGGTCTAGGGTCTAGTATTTGACTGGGTGCCCCAACCTAATTAATTTATCCTTCTGCTATCAGATTAGGTCTGATAGCGGTAGACCCTGAACCCTAGACCCTAGACCCAAACATATTGGAATTAGATTAAATTACATCAACCACTTACCATTTTTATAAACAGTCACACCGTCGGCAATGATTTCTCCGCCCTTCTTCATGTCCTTCCATAATCTCTTTGTCATGTGAACACTGATTACGAGATTACGGGCTTTTTGATTGTTATTGTTAGGATGTGGCTCAATCAGGTCGGATTCTATATCTGTTTTTATTTAACTGCCGAATCCAACGATTGCCTAGAATATGCTGTGAGCCATATGATGCTATATTTAGCATCTGAATGTTACCGCATCATCGTCGAATGCTCAGTCATAGAATGTTGTGAATTGCATTCAACTATCTACATCAACCATTTTCCATTCTTGTAAACCGTAACACCATCAGCTATGATTTCTCCACCTTTCTTCATGTCCTTGATAATATCCCAGTGGATTGCGCTCTTGTTAATGGTTTTTGCAGTGCCCTTGGTATCCATATACTCCGCACCGATGGCCATGTGGATTGTTCCGCCCAGCTTTTCATCGAATAATATTTTCTTGGTAAATTTCTTGATGCCAGTATTTGTTCCAATGGCAACTTCTCCAAGACGTTTTGCACCGTCATCTATTGCCAAGAGACTTTTCAGCAAGCCTTCACCTTTCTCGGCCCTGGCCTTGACAACTTTTCCCTTTTTGAATTCCAAAGTAATATCCTCAATTTCCTTGCCCATGTAAATACCTGGATAGGTAAAACGAATATGACCTTCAACACTGTTCATCCTGGGCGCTGAAAATACTTCACCGCTTGGCATATTGTGCGTTCCATTGGAATTTACCCACCGCTTGCCCTTGACAGACATGACCAGTTCGGTATCCTCGCCATAAAATTCCAGCTTGTCAACCTTGTTCAGGTACTTCACCATGCCCTCCTGGGACTTGGAAAGCTTCTTCCATTCTGCAACAGGGTCCTTTTTATCAACCAGGCAGGCACCATAAACAAAGTCCTCATACTCGGTTAGTGACATACTGGCTTCCTGTGCAAGTCCATTTGTTGGGAATGCAAGGCCGCACCATTTTAATTCATCCTTTGCCCCGACAAATCCTCTTTTCATCATTATCTCCCTGAGGGGAACAGAGGCCTTGGATGTCCTGGCTATCTTCTTTGAATCAACACTAGACAGTGCCCTGGTATTGGAGTCCGCTGAAATGCCAATGAGTCCATTTATATTTTCATAAAGGAACTTTGAGTAAGGAGAGGTATGGTCAAGCTGATGGGGCTTTGCCTCTTCATAGAAAATCTCCTGGGTGCGTTCAAAGTTAACGCTCATTATCGGGTGCCCACCTGCCTTCAAAATCTCACGGTACATCTCCAGTGCCAGTGGTTCCGCCGCCGGCGGCGCCCTAACAAGGATTTGATCGCCTTTTTTACATCTAACAGAATAGTTCACAACAAGCTTTGCCAATTTCTCGATTCGCGGGTCACCCATGATATCACGGCATAGGGAATGACACAGTCATATTTCTGATTTATGCTCGACCTCTTGACTCGCCTCTGGAAATCGCCGAGGCAATTAAATGAGCAATTCGCAGGGCCTCTGGAAGCGCGCCCTGGACTGTGGCCAGTTTCAGAATTTCTACTATTTCATAATGCTCAATCCCCACACTACCTACCCAGATTGGGCTGTGGTCAGTCTGAAATTCCTTGGGTTCAACTTTGTGCATCATGGCTAAACGCGGTTCCCAGTCATCAAAGTATTTTCTCAGAGCTTTTTCAATTTCAGCATAATCGGGCTTATCCCTTGTAACAGTAATAATTGGTATGGCCAGTGCCTCATGGAGCTTATGAACATCAATAACATTGAAACCGCCAAGTGCCACACCATCCAGCATAATCAATTTCAACTGGTCAAGGTATCTGGACTTTTTTAGCATCTTAATGAGCCGTTTTGTGGAATTATTTCCATCAATATCCACTTCGGTTGTCATGACTCCCTCGATATAACCAGGCAAGCGCATTACCACTCCAACTACAGGAGTTTTAATTTCCTCAAAGCTGAATGAGCCGTCATCAATGCCTATAACTCGAATATGTGGCTTCATAAAATCATCCCAATTTTAGATGTCCGGTGATCTTGTCGATTGCTTCTTCCGGCCCTGGCCCAATACCCAGACAAGTTACTGTTCCTGGTGGAAGCTGGGTGTGGCCAGCATCGGTAATGAGCGAATTAGGTAGCCCGTCACTCTTGGCTTGGAATTGCAACTCCCGCAGTTCCTCCATATTCTTGACCTTGACTACGACTTTCTTCTGGCCTTCGTCATACCAGCCCTTGAAGAACTTCTTGTAGTTCTTTTTCGCAGAAAAGGCGCAGTTCACAGCCGCATGGGCTACCTGAGCAGCCATCTTTCCCGGGCTTAGCTTGATATCACCTCGCACGGCAATTACCATCTTGAATTCTTCATTCATCCGCTCACATCCATGTAATCAACTTCCAGTTCATCATCATCCAGCTTCTCAGGCAGACCCTTCTCGATAAAGGATATTTTATCCTCGAGCTTATCAAGTTCCACCAAGTGTTTTTTCCTGAGCTGGGTATAGTATTTTTTCTGATCCCCGGAATGAACTTCCATGAGCCGTTCTGTTTTATCAATCTGCTTTATGAGCAGGAACTTTTGTGTGACCAGTTCTTGATGTTTAAATCTCTGCTGCCTGTCTGTAAGATGGGGAATATCCTCATCCCTGGGGTCCCTGGACGGAAACCGAATAAGCTTGGGATGCAAGCGCCCAAGGAAAAATAAACCGCCTCTGAGCCAGGCAATTCCAAAGAATATTAATGTGATTAGAACCAAAGAAATTGTGATGGGGCCAGCAGTAACATAGCCCATGCCAGTGTCCGGGTTGACACCAAGAGAATTTAAGCCGAAGTTCACCAGAATGGTGATAACAATGCTCAAACCGATTGCCATTGCAGCCCGATAGAGCCAGTCAAAGTCCGCGTCCAGTTCCCCTTGTCTCGGAAAAAGCGCCTGAACCAGCATTATGCCCGGTAAAAAGAATATCAGGAAAAGCGCGGCAATAACTCGCAGGGCATCCAACATTATATTTCCCCATTTTTATATTTAACTTCATATTCTGTAAAATCCACAGGCACTTCAGAGTTCTCAAATATGGCAATAGCGTCGGCCAGTAATTGCTCAGTTTCATCATAACGTGGGCTGATATGCGTGAGAAATAATTTCACTGTGCCTGCTTCTTTGGCTGCCTTTGCTGCCTGGGCGGAACTTGAATGGCCGTATGAATTGGATTTTTCTTGCAAATCTAAAGCAGTAGTGGAATCGTGAATTAGTACATCACACTCCTTAGCCAGTTCCACAATTGCTGGGCATGGTTTTGTATCGCCAGTGTAAACGATTTTCCTGCCTGGTCTCGGCGGTCCCAGTACCATGTCTGGTGTGAAAGTTTTTCCATCATGTTCAACTGTTTTTCCCTGCTGAAGCTGGCTGAAGAACTTTCCTTCGGGAATGCCCAGTTCTAAAGCTTTAGGTTTATCAAACTTTCCTGGCCTTGGATTTTCCTCAAGAGCATACATCAGTGTAGGCACATTGTGGCTTGCCTCTGCCACCTTTACCTTGTAATCATCAAATTCTAGAATATCTTCGGGCTTCAGGTCATGAATTACCACTGGATAAGATGGAGTATAATACCCAAGGGCCATTATTATCTGAACTAGCTCAATAGTGCCTTCCGGCCCGAATATTTCCAGCTTTGTCTTGCGGTCGTTCAATGACATGCTCTGGACCAAACCAGGCAACCCGAGAAAGTGGTCGCCGTGAAAGTGCGTGATGAAAATTTTACTGATTTGCATGAACGAGACAGTTGACTTCATTAGCTGACGCTGGGTGCCCTCTCCGCAGTCGAATAGGATAACTTCCGAACCCCGTTTCACTGCAATTGCAGAAACATTGCGCTCAGGGGACGGCCAGCTTCCGCCAGTTCCCAGGAATACTATTCTCATTGAGGGTTTGTAAAATGCGGTGAGTATAAATGTTTTTGGAACAGCAAAGATAATTAGTCATTAAGATTATTCAGGTATACTATTGCCTGAGGGTAAGAGGGGATTAAATGATGAAAAGAGCCATAACTTTGATTGTGTGTATGCTGTTTATGACTGGGTTAATGACACCGCTTGTTGCGTTTGCAGGGGAACCAGGAACAGTAACTCCCAACGCAGACCCGAATCTTCTAGGAGAATGGACCTTCGATGACAGCGGTGATGGAACAGCAGATGACACCAGCGGAAATTTAAATCATGGCGTACTTATGCCAAGCTACCCTGGAAATTCACCTATCTGGGAGAGTGGAATCCATGGAGATGCCCTGAATTTTGACGGAATTGATGATTATGTGACTTGTGGAACATCACTCAATGGAACGATTTTCACATCACTCACCGCTCAAGCATGGATTAATCCAGAAAACACTGCTTCTGGGCCCAAATATATTTTTTATGATGGCAGTGATGGAGAATTTGTAATATGGCAAAATGGCAACGCTTGCGGAATTACAGCAAAAATTAACGGAGTTGCTGAAAAATGGGTAACCGCGCATAACTCAATTGAATTCAACAAATGGCAAATGGTTACAGGTATTTTTACAGGTTCAGAATTACTCGTATATGTTAATGGCGTTCTAAGGAATTCTACCTCCGTCCCAGCGAATGGTTTGTTTGACCCAGCAGGAGATTATTACCCAACCATAGGTGCATGGTGCGATGCAACTAGCAATCATAACTATTATTTCAATGGAAAAATCGACGAGGTCAAAGTATGGGACAGGGCTCTTAACAGCACAGAAATTATGGCTCAATTTGATGCATTTGGTTCTGTCCACAATATCAACACAGGCGAGATCTTCACAACAATTCAGCCAGCAATCGACGACCCGGACACTCTGAACGGCCACACAATCACAGTAGAGGCAGGAACATATAATGAGAATGTCTGGGTAAACAAATCCCTGACAATTATAGGTAATGGCTCTGCCAATACCACCATAAACGGAGGCGGCGTTGGCGATGTAGTACGAATAACTGCCAATTGGGTGAACATCACAGGATTCAATATTACCAATTCCGGAACCAATGTTGACGATGCTGGCTTGCAGTTTGACATTGTCAAGAATTGCTCTGTTGATAATTGTTCAATAAGCTGGAACGGTAATTATGGAGTGTTC
>JAUWNU010000052.1 GCA_030612505.1 Methanomassiliicoccales archaeon | reverse complement strand
TTTTTCAGTTCTACTGGAACTTTATTAACAACTTCAAAAGAGGAACCTCACCAGCAATGATTGAAGGACTGACAGATCATCTATGGGATTGGAACGATTTTTTTTACAAACAGATAACTATCTCCGATTAGGACAGTACCGAATTTTGTTTAGAGAAAAAAAGTAAGCTAAGAGAAAGAACAAAAGATATGGTGTATCAGAAGATAAAAAAGTTATGAGAATAAATAGGTGAAAACAATAAAGTTGCTTCTTCCTAATTTTTTATCATTAGAACGCTCACTACTCTAAGTGTCCATTGAGAGGGTTCATTCCAGGCAAAATAAAAAAAGAAAAAAGCGAGATGACCTGCAATTCCAGGTATTTTATCGTTCGACAAAGAGTTAGCCAGCGTTTGTTCTGATGCTTCCGGCAAGTCCTTTGATTAAATGATTCATCGCCCTGTATCCGCAAATCTTAAGTTTGTGGTATTAGGGCGAGACATATTTAATAAACCCTGTGCCTATTCCCCAGAATAATGAAACGCCCATCAAACGATCAATATTTCATGGAAATGGCCCATCTGGTCTCCAAGCGTTCAACCTGCCTGAGAAGAAAAGTTGGCGCTGTAATTGTTATTGACAAGCGTGTGCTCACAACCGGCTATAATGGTGCGCCCAAGGGCCTGCCCCACTGCGAGGAAACTGGATGCCTCAGAGAGCAGCTGCAGGTACCCAGCGGGGAGCGCCATGAGCTCTGCCGGGGAGTTCATGCAGAACAAAATGCCATAATCCAGGCAGCGGTTTTCGGAGTCAGCGTGAAAGGAGCAACAATCTACATCACTAATTACCCCTGCAGCGTCTGCGTCAAGATGTTACTTAATGCCGGAATATCAGAAATTGTATATGATGAGGAATACAAGGATGACCTGGCCATTGAATTGCTGAGCCAGTCTGATATTTTGGTGCGGAATTTTAAGTTGAAATGAGTTGTCTGATTGGACGGTGCTGGGTTTTAATCGTTTGTATCCAGCACATGGGATTACTAACTTTCCTACTATTCCTTTTCATATGCCGAACCTCGCTAACTGCATTATAAAGTGATCAAGACTTAGGTTTTTTAAGATTAGGTGGTGGACCGCCTTGCTGTACTAGAACCATTTGTTGCTGTTTCATGAACGCTTTTCCTTTGTGATTTTCGATTATTTTTACTGCTGATGTTGCGCCAAATGTATGTGTACTTGAGTGGAAAATTGATAATACTAAATCCTGTAATTCTTGGTCTTCTTCTAAATCCTCTATAATAAGCCCAATTTCCTTAGCCTTATCTCGATTTATGTGTCTACCATGAGTCTTAAATTCCTTATGATTTGACAAGAAAGTTGCTATTTTGGCTGACCTTTGTTTTGCATCTGTATCTCCTGCAAACATATAGGTTTCGAGCCATTCAGAAACAAGTTGCTCTGATAATCCTATTGCATTTTTACACTGAATTAACAAAGCTGGCCCATATTGGCCAAGAATTGGTAACCAAGAACCCAATTTTTTTGGGTCCTGACATTCCTCTTTAGCTAATTCAAATTGATCCAAAATTGCTTGAGCTGGTACGATTTGAGGTCCAACCTGTGTTTGTAGGATAAGTTGTGGATCTATAGGGCCAATAGATGAATGTTTTCCCATTACAATTTTGTTAGACGCACAAGCCAACATAGTAGCAGCAGACATAGCCGCTTGTGGAATAATGACGCGAATATCATCAAATTTTGTTCTTAAGTATGAAACAAATGCTTCAGTAGCTTCTGCGGAACCGCCTGGACTATGTATTATTAAATCTAGAGCAGGGCCTTCCAAACCATGAATTACCTCCATGAGTCCTTGAATATCCTCATCATTTATGCTGAGCATATCTGGATTTACAGAAGCACCAGGTTGTGTCCATTTTGTAAAATATATTATGGTATTTCTTCCAGTCTTCTTATTTAATAGAGCCAGGTACTTTCTTCTAACGGCATCAAATGGAGGGTCTATACCTTGTGTTTTAGTATCCTGCAGTTCCTTAAGAATTTCTCCCCATGTTGGCATATGATTATCCTTCCCTTATGCTTATACTGATGATGAATTTGTAGTGGCAATTACTGTTTTTGGTCGTGTGCTGGATAGATACTCATGAGATTGTCTGAGTAGTAAATCATACTGATCATATACTTGCATGAGCTCTGCTATTCCTGGTTGGCCTTGAGCACGCTTGATGATTTCATCATATTCCTGAAAAATCATTTTATCATTCATCTTCTCACCATCAAACACTATATACGCCCCCTATATATTTTATGATTTCCCTTCCACAATCCCAATCTCCTCCTCTGTCAACCCATACAACTTATAAACAATTTCATCAATCAAATCATCAGTATCTGAAATAGTTTTCATCAGTGGAGCCAGCTTCTGCATCGAAGAATCGAATTCCTCTTTTATCTTCTCAATATGCTCCCGCCTGGAAATGTCCTTCTCGATATTCTTGTTGTTCTTCTCCAAAGCCTTCTTGAATACTTCCCAGTCATCATTATAATAGCCTTTCAGCTTGGTTTTCAGTTGTAAATCATCCAGGCTTACGCCGATATAACCTTCCAGCCACTCACGGAATCCCTTTATCTCCTTTTGCTTCTCCTTGTTCATGTCAATCATTTTAATAGCTAGGTCAATTAATAATCGTTGCTCAGCGAGTTTAATATTTGGGATTGGTACTTGTTGAAGTTGATTAATCTTTATATGCAATCCTTCTGGAAATATACACTTAAAATACCAGTTCATAAACTTTGAGTTTAATATAGCTATAATAAATTTCAGATCAAATTTGTCATTTTTTCTGAACATTATTGAAAGAGTATCTGTCGAGAGATATTTGTCTTCGTCATAGTATGCAATAATATTTTTTGCTACATCTTGAATAAATATTTTATCTTGTAAGAAATACTCTAATTTTCTCGGGCCAGCTCCCATTTTTTCCATCATCAACTCTGGCTTGTACCAAATCCATTTTTTTGGTTCTTCAGTGTAGTATCGACCAATTTCTTTTCCACTCAATACCTTATAACAAAAATCATCAATTTTTGTATCATGTATAAATCTTTTATCATTACTTGTTTTTATTCCGAGTGAAAAATCCGCGATATCCCCAAGTTTAACTGTGTTTATTTTGAGTTTAATTTCTGGTTCAAATGAAAAAGTTTGTGTTTCTATTGAATTAATTCTCTCATATGTTAATGAATGATTGAAATTGACATATGTGTTTCCATTCCATTCAACCAATTGAATTTCATGGTTGTTGGGTGGTTCTTCTATTTTAAGAACAATGATCGTGGTAGTAACATTTGCATCTTCAAAAACTCCGGGTGGAAGTCGTACTAATGTTGATATTGATGTCTTTGAAACAAGAAACTTCCTAAATTTACTGAAACTGTCTGTACCTAGCCATGAATTTGAAAAAATAAAACTGAATGTACCTTTGTGTCTTAACAATAAGCAACTTTTTTCCGTAAAAATACTATACAAATCACTTTTATTCTTTACAGTTTTGTAGTTAATTTGTAAATATTTACGTGATAAGTCATCAATGATGTTTGCTATATTTACGTAAGGCGGATTCCCAATCACCGCATCAAATCCTGGATTATCCTTTGCCTGACCGCCTTTGAAGAACACCTCTGGAAATTCAAGTTCCCAGTGGAAGAATGTATTGTTATAGGCTATTTTCTTGGCTGTTCTAGCAAATCCAAAATTGCTGGCCTCTGCCCATTGTGTTTCGCTATCATAGTATGCTCTTGCGGTGTAATTTCCATATGCCTTATTGTCTATTTCATTGCCAAAATATATGGAAGTTCTCACATCTGCCAGTGTTTTTATTTTGTCATACTCGCTGGTATTTTTGAGGTCCTGGAAAATCTTCTCCTTCTGTTTGATGTTGTCCAGTGAATCATCGTCAATGGAATCTAGTTTGTCGATAGTTTCAACAAATTTCTTGATGAAACCTTCTGGAATGTCAATTCTTTTCTGGGTTTTATCTCGCTTCTTTTTCGGATGCCACGGCAAATCTACCATATTGGCCCCGATAAGGCTGTTCCCATGCTTCAACCGATGGTCCAGAAAACTCAGGGGCTTATCCTGACTAATTGTGGTGAGCCAGAGAGATAGCTTGGCCAGCTCCACCGCCATTTCATTCAAGTCAACTCCGTAGATGCTGTGAGAAACAACTTCCCTTTTTGCCCAGTGGGGATTGTATTCCTCGCTTGGCTCCAGAAGTCCAGCTTCTATGTCCTTGTCTACTGCATCCATAAGTTTGGTGGCCAGGAACTCGGTGGCTCCAACAAGGAAATGGCCGCTGCCCATTGCAGGGTCAAGAACGTTTATTGAAAGCGTAGCTTCCACAAAACTAGCCTTGCTTTTTTCGGCTTCTTTCCATTTTTCCTCGATAACTGGCCCGACAGTGTTTTCAACAATGTATTCAACTATGTAATCCGGCGTATAATACGAGCCTGTAGCCTTTCGCTCGCCCTTGTCGGTGGCTAGGTAAACGTCTCCGGCCCTGACACATGAAAATTCATCAAAGTCATCAAATGATTCTGGCTTCTTTTTTGTTTTGTTGTGTTCTTCCAGTGTTTTCCATACTCTTGATTTCTTTCCACCACTGACAACCAAATCTTCATCTGCAATTTTCAGCTTAAATTCTAAAAGACCTTCGTAAATACCTCCAAGATGGCGAATGTCAAGAGATGAATAATCAATGAAGCCTGTATTTCCATTTGACTGGTCTATTGATAGTAGTTTTATGGCCTTAATGAGCCTGCCATCATCAATCTGCCAGTTCTTAAGATTTGGATTTTTTTCCGGGCTGAACAAGCCACCATTGTACGGCGGGATGAAAACCCTGCCCTTTGGAATATTGCACCCCTCACTGCCATAATTTATCAAATTGAATAGCCATATGAGGTCTGCCCAGAGGTATTGAACTGATTTTTCGTTCTCTTTGATTTGATTTTTCAATCTCCAGAAACTGTATTCCTCTTTGTAGGTTTTAATGGATGTGTCCAGAAGGCCTTTACCCTCTGCATAGAGCAGGAAAAGCAAACGATAGAGAAGCCTCATTGTACTTTGCTGAACACTGGCTAATTCTTCTGGATTGTTTTTGTCAAGTTTATTTTCTGGATTGTCCAAAAATCCGTCAGCAAGGAGTTTCATTGCCTGGTAAACCTTATCCTTCAGGTCGTCTCCCAGTACTTTTGCGAAATCAACCGAACCCTTGAAAATTCTTTCAAGGAAGATATCTCCATCGTCAGGCTTGATAAAAGCCTCTCTGCGGAAGAAATAATAGAAATATCTGAAAGCATTTTTATCATTTGCATCAAGTATCTGGACGAGGTCAATTTCATAGAATATATCCATGTATTTGCCATGCTTGAAAATACGCCATTTGTGGCCGTTTGAAAGAATGCCCCAGGGTTTTTCTGTCTTTGCAAGATAATTGAAAATCTGATGGCTTGGGTCACCCAATCGCACCTTCTTGCTGGATTCTCTTTTATCGAGTCTGACTTCCCACTTCTTGACCTCGCAAATCGACATGCAATCCTTGGAAATTGTATTGTTTTCAGAATATGCCAAGCCCATGCTTTCTTTATTCGGGTAGAATGCATAATCTGGAAACTCCTGGCCTTCAGTTTTTGCCTGGGGTATGAAATCAATGTTCAATATTCCGAAAATCTTCTCAAAGAAATTTGTTGATAGCTGGGCTTCGCTGAAATTCTTAACATTTGGCTTGACACTTTCATAAAGCTTTTTAATTTCATCAAAGGCCGCTTCATGTTCATCCAGCCCCCACTCATGAGTTTTCTGGATAAGATTCTCTAGGTAATGGTTCGAAAATAGATTCTTATTGTTGACACCCTGGATTGCCATTCTTTCCCAGACCTAGAATAGGGGTTAAGGATATTAAGATTGGCGAGAAATGTATCAACATCCAAACACATGAGGACAAGAGTTTCTAGCCAATCATGCCCCGTCTGCAATGGCTTAATTTGTATCGAAGACTAAAAGCAGCCAGCTTTTAGGCATAGACAGAATGGATGGAGTAGAAGTTACTCGAATGTCCTATGTATCTTTAACATAATTGGGAACAATCTTTATCAACCATGAATCAATCTCCCCCCAATTCCCGAGTGTGGTATCCATGGATGTAATGGCTTATGTCAATGTTATAGTCCTGATTGCTTCAGTACTGATACTCTTCTTTGCTATTGAGAAGCAAGATCTTCTCCAGTCGGCAATATTATTTGGAGTAGCCAGTGCGGTTCTCAGCATCGCGTTTTATATCGCGAACGCGCCCATTGCGGCGGCCTTTGAGCTTGTTGTTTGTGCCGGCCTTATCACGGTGCTGTTCATTTCTACAATTAGCTTAACAAGAGGTGAGAGCTAATGAATCCCCAGACCAAATTTGCAGTGGCAATTGGAGCCGGGTTCATTGCCTTTATTATTTTGCTAGCCATGGGAGGAAGCCTCATGGACGGCCTTCAGGACCAGCCGTCAGATGATCCAACAGGTGCAGATGTAGTGTCCAATGATCTCTGGCTCGAGAGAAATTTTGACATGATAATTCTGGCAGTGATGATGTTCTCTGCGGTTCTTGGGGTTCTGGCCCTTGTGGGAGGTGAATTCAAATGGCAATAGAAATCGTGCAAACTGATGTTCTATTTGCCTTCATCTTACTTGGATTGGGCCTTTATTGCGTGCTCAGCAAGAAGAACCTCATCAAAATAGTAATCGGCCTTGAAATTATGGCTAAAGGCTCGACCCTTGCCTTCATTGGCATGGGCGGTGCCGATGTTCAGGCCTATGTGATTATCGCAATTTCAATAGAAGCAATAGTGGCTGCGGTGGCATTGGCCATCATAGTGAATGTCTGGAAGCATACCAAGACCCTGGACTCATCAAAGATGAGACAGTTGAGGGGATGATTGAATGATTCTTGAAGACAGCTTATTAATAACTCTCATGATTGTTCTGCCATTCCTTTGGTTTGGCCTTATTCCGATACTGAAGAAGGTGGGGGATAAGATACTTCCATGGATAGCAGTTGCCCTGGCAGCACTTGTTGCATTGCCAATATTCTTGCTTCTGCCGGATATTTTGGCAGCGGATGCTGAACCAATATTGGCAGCATATGATTGGGTTCCCAGCGCAGGATTAATTTTCGAAGTATTCATTGATCCAATTGCCCTGGTCATGGCCGCAATTGCCTCCGGAATCGGATTTTTGGTGGTATTATACTCAACAAAATACATGGAAGGCGAGAAGGGCCTTCCCCGATATTATGCATTGATTATGTTATTTGTCGGTGCAATGATTGGCCTGGTTGTATCTGATAATCTGCTGGTTGTTTACTTCTTCTGGGAAATAGTCGGATTATGTTCATATGCGCTTATCTCATTCAATGTTGAAGACCCAAGGGCAGCCAAGGCCGGTATCAAGGCCTTTGTCACCACAAGAGTAGGTGATGTTGGTCTGGCTATTGGTATTTTCGTGCTTTATCTTGCAACCAGCACATTTAGCATTCAAGAGATAATAGCCCAGGCAGCAGCCGGTTCTATTGATGTTACTTACCTTTCATTCGCAGGGTTCATGTTCATACTCGGTGCAATGGGAAAGAGCGCCCAACTGCCTTTGCATGCTTGGCTTCCAGATGCAATGGAGGCCCCAACAACTGTCAGTGCGCTTATCCATGCGGCAACCATGGTGAATGCTGGTATCTATATACTGGTAAGAATGGCCCCTGTATTCGTTACAGTGGATGGCTGGGGTACTGCTCTCCTGTATCTGGGAGGTATAACCGCCCTTGTGGCTGCAATAATGGCCGTGGTTGAGCCGGATTTAAAACGATTACTGGCATACTCCACAATTAGCCAACTTGGCTACATGGTATTCGCAGTTGGTCTTGTGTTCGTCACCGCCGCTGGAGTTGCCAATATGGATGGCATGTTTGCCTCCATGTACCATCTTATGAACCATGCTGTGTTTAAGGCACTGCTCTTCCTTTGCGCCGGAGCAATCATTCACTCTGTTGGCACAAGGAACATGTATGAGATGCGCGGCCTGAAAAAGGAGATGCCTATAACTCGCTGGCTAATGCTTATCGGAGCGTTAGCTCTTGCCGGATTCCCAATATTCAGCGGCTTCTGGAGTAAAGACCTGATATTTGCTGGCGCATATGAACAAGAACTCTGGATTCCATTGATTCTGGTGGTAGTAACAGCAATGTTGACTGTTGCTTATTCACTGAGAATGTACTTCCTTGTTTTCGAAGGAGAAAGCAAGCGAAAAACTACAGCTCATGAAACACCTGGCATAATGCTCATTGTTCTTGCAATACTTGCATTTGGAGCAGTAGCATCCTGGGCCCTGGTAGATATGTTCAGTACCAGCTTTGAGCACTTCCTTCCCATAGGTCTTCCGACAATTTATGAAAGTCATGTGCATCCCCTGGGAGACTTTGTGAGCCACACCTTTACCAGCGTGGCCTTTGGCCTTTCCCTTGTAGGAATTGGCATTGGTGCAGTACTCTACTTTGCCAGAAACTCACTGAAGACAAACAAACTGAGTTTATTCATAATCAAGTTTGGCAGGCAGGGCTTTGGATTTGACAAGCTCTACGAGGATGTCCTTGTAGGTGTCAAGAAGGTCTCGATGCGCCTGAGAAAACTCCAGACCGGCGACGCTAATATGAACTTTGTAGGTGTGGTTATAATCATGATTGTGTTATTTGTCATGTTAATGATGCAGGGGGTCTTCTAATGTTTCTGCTATTACCTCTGATCCTGCTCATTGCAGGAGCATATCTTGCTTTCCTGGTTGGAAGATACGGCAATAAGGACTCGAATATGCCTGCAATAGTCACAACAATATTTTCATTCCTGGCACTGATAGTTTCAGTATTCTTGGCATGGGCCTGGATTGATTTTAATAATGGAGTTACAGAGTTCATGGGCCTTAATATGCTGGACACCCTAACCTACACTCTTGGCGGAACCAACTTCTCCTTGGACCCACTAGGCGCATTCCTGATGCTGGTGGCTACTGGCCTAACATTCGTAGTATCCATTTACTCAATCGGATATATGAAGGACGAGCCAAGAAAGCAGTATTTCTTCCCGCTGATGCTGCTCATGATTGCTGGCATCGTTGGAATTGCCATCTCATCGGACTTGTTCATGCTCTATGTGTTCTTCGAACTCATGTGTGTTTCCAGCTATGTTCTGGTATCGTTCAAGAAGGATAAGTGGGAGTCCATTGAAGCAGGCATGAAGTATATGGTGCTCAGCTCGGCAGGTTCTGCACTGGCATTATTTGGAATTGCCCTGATTTACGGGCAAGCACACACACTTGATGTTTATGTAATAATGAACTCATTGGCTGACCCACTTCTTCCAGACTTGATATCATCAGGTCCAATGTCTGGCATAGCAGTTCTCATGCTCATTGCTGGCTTTGGAGTGAAAGCGGCAATCGTGCCTCTACATACCTGGCTTCCGGATGCCCACAGCGCTGCACCATCGAATATTAGCGCACTTCTATCTGGCATAGTCATCGAGACTGGCGTTATAATCCTCATAAAGAACTTGATGATATTCCAGGGAACCATCAACTTCGGCGAATTACTCATCGTTTTGGCAATAGTCACAATGACCGTTGGAAACCTCATGGCATTCATTCAGTTGGCAGTTAAGGGTGCTGATTTGAAAAGAATTCTAGCATACTCCAGTATCGCTCAGCTTGGTTATATTTTGCTTGGCTTTGGCCTGGGATTCGCCTATGGCTCTGAAATGGGCTTCATGGGCGGCACATTCCACATAATGACGCATGCTTTCATGAAGGGACTGGCTTTCCTTGCCGCAGGCGCAATAATCTACCGCATCGGCACAAGGGATATTAAGAAAATGAGGGGAATTGGCCATGCAATGCCAATAACCGCATTGGCCTTCACAATCGCTGCGCTTTCACTTGCAGGCGCTCCGCCACTCAGTGGATTCATGAGCGAGTGGATGATATTCAAGGCAGGTATTGATGTAGTACCAGTCATCGGAATGTGGGGCGTGGCCATAACCGCCATACTTCTGCTTAACAGCGCATTATCACTGGGCTACTATCTGCCAATAATCAAGGGCTTTTTCTTGAAACCAAGCAGGAAATGGGTTGGCATCAAGGAAACACCGACAATAATGCTCATACCCATAATCATACTCATGGCCATCACCATAACTCTGGGTGTCTGGCCCGAGATTGGCCTGCAATTTGTTAAGCCTGTGGTTGATTTCCTAATGGGACTGGGAGGTGCTTAAGATGGATTTCATGTATACCCCATTGGTGCTTTTTGGAGTGTTCTTCCTTATTTCCTACACCATATTCAAGATAGGCAAGAAACATGCCCCAAAGGTACCACAATCAGACGACAAGCTAATGGGATATGCCAGTGGTGAGAATGTTGAAGCTGGGAAGGTTGTCCAATCTTTCTCTCTCTTCCACGTGGCCTTCATATTCACAATATTCCATGTGGCAGTTCTATTATTGGCCTTAATACCAAATTCCACCGATGCAATATACGCACTGGTATTCCTTGGAATTATGGTCTTCTCGGCATTTGTCCTTGTGACAGGAGGTGATTCAAGTGACTAGTTTGGAAATCATATTTGCACTGATATACATATTCATATTCCCGGGATTTTTGTTCATCTCATTCTTCTCCATGACTGTACAGTGGATTGACCGGAAGCTTGGGGCAAAGTTCCAGAAGAGGGTAGGCCCGCCATTCATTCAGCCTATTGCTGACTTCATAAAGTTGCTAACCAAGGAAGATATTATTCCTGCAAAGGCAGATAGTAAGATGTTCACCATAGTGCCTATAATTGGTCTTACCTCGGTGCTGACAGCCTTCATCTACATACCATTCTACATGGTTGAGTCGCCAACATCGTTCTCGGTTGATTTGCTTGTGGTGCTCTACCTGCTTACGGTGCCGACATTGGCAATATTCCTTGCAGGCTGGAACTCATCAAACTTATTCGGCCAGGTTGGCTCAATGAGGGCTATTACTCAGCTAATTTCATATGAAATTCCATTCTTCATTGCAATGCTGATTCCGGCAATACTTGCAAGCTCATGGAGCATAACCGAAATAATGAACTATCAGGTGGACCATTTCTGGTTCATATTCACACCGGCGGCAGTTGCCTTCTTCATTGCAATAATCACACTTCAGGGTAAGCTGGAAAGACTACCATTCGACTCCCCAGAGGCAGAAACCGAGATTGTAGGCGGACCACTGGTTGATGTTTCAGGTCCAAGATTCGCATTGTTCAAGTTCATGCTTGATGTGGAGATGGTTGTTGGCGCAGCATTGATAGCAGTTCTCTTCCTTGGTGGTGGAGACATATTCATCGATCTCAGCGGCCAACACTACATTCTGGTGAATCTCATTGGTGTCATTGTATTGATTGCCAAGGTACTTGTTATCGTGCTTATCCTGTCTGTGATAAAGTTCTCTGTTGCAAGGCTCAGAATCGACCAGATGGTGAAGTTCTCCTACAGGTTCATGATTCCGCTGTCACTTCTAGTGCTGGCAATTGTCATACTGATGAAGATGTACCTGTGAACAATAAGCCTCTGGCTTAATGTTCAGGTTCAGTAGGTCGTACGACCTATTTTTCTAAAGCCAGCGTCAGTACGCAGGCTTAATGAAAAATGACGGTGCACGACGATCACTTGCTGTGCGATCCCTAAAGGTCTGTATTTACTGAACATGTCACGCCCGAAAGCAGAGCTGCTATGGTCCAGTGAGACTATAGCAGAGCTGCTATGGTCCAATGAGACTATAGCAGACCACCCTTTATGTTAAATGAGCCGCTGGCTCATTTCATAAACAGAAGGAACAGTGTTCCTTCATGTTTAGGGTTGGGAAGCCCTCACTTCCATGTAGTCTAGGCCATCAGCTATACGGAGAATTCTGATATTGATGCTGAGCCTGGGGTTTTGGTTGATACTTTCTCTTCAGGTAAAAACCAAATGCTAATCCAACCACCAGGCCTGCCAAATGTGCTGCGTGGGCAGTACTGTCATTTGAATTCATGAACACAATATCAATGGCAGCATAGAGTATCAGTACGTGAATAATCTTCATGGGTATGGCAAAAAATAAATAGACTCGCAAATCAGGAACAAGGATAGCTAGGCAGGCAAATACTCCGTATAGAGCCCCGCTGGCCCCGATGGCCGGAGTTGTTGAGCCAGTGGCCATACAGTATAGAACATAGCCAATATTGCCAACTATTCCGGACAATATAAACAGAATCAGAAATCTGTTGGTTCCGATTGTCTTTTCCAGTGTCATTCCGAACATGTATAGCATGAACATGTTCCAGAACAAATGGCCAAAACTAAATGGGTCATGGAAGAACATACTGGTTACAAACTGCCAGACTCTGAAATTGGCATCTGGCCACATCCATAGATTTGCAGTTGTAGCAAGGTCAATTTGCATCCACACGAAGGCCATTACACATGTTATTAGGATTCCCAGAACCCCCATGTTTTTTGCAAAATAAAAGTTCTTTTTGGGCGGTGGCGGAGGAGGTGGTGGCGCATACTGGTTATTGTACTGATATGTAATTTGTTGATCCATTCTGTTACCATCCCCCATGTCTTGAATGATGATTATAATAGTTTCCCTTATTCTCTATTTTTGGCTATCAGACTAAAATTATTTATAATCATAAAGCCTATTTGTAATGAGGGCCTGAAAAGGTTCGAGATACACCTGTTACTCGGTAATAGGGGGTTAAATCGTGGGCAATATAACGAAATTTGGTATCGAGAGACTGGAAGCGCGGGATGTTCAATTGACATTTGACTGTCCCAATTGTGGAACCGCCAGAATAAATATTTCCAGCAATAATGGCTCTGGAATTGAGGATGTCCAGTGTCCCAAATGCCATGTGAACATAATACTAGATTCTCTCAATCTGACAGTAATTAATGAGAGAATGCCAGAGAGGTAATTAAAATATCAAAGAGGCCAATACGCCCCTAATGAAGCATCTGGTGGAACTGTCAGGAGAGAGCGAGGAATTAGCTAGAGCGGAAGCTCTCTCAGTAAGCAGGATTATTGACCCTGAAGCCAGCTTGATTAAATCAGATATACGTTCGGTGATTATAGATGGTGATTTTGACACTTCACAACTTACAGAAAGAATAGCTCTAGCATGGTCCGCTAGCCATCACATTTTCTCTGGCCAGGAAAAAGAACTGGTCAGTATGATTGAAACCATCGAACTATCAGGAAATACATTTCGAGTCAAAACAAAGCGGCTTGGAAACCAGAGTCCTGATAAAGGACAATCCCTATCAGGAAAAATAGGCCAGATACTTGCCTGCCGCTACAAAGTAGACCTGGACAATCCAGAAGTTGAGGTTCGAATACTAATGGCCAACAAAATTCATGCTGGCATTCTTATTGGAGAGATAGACCGCTCTTCCTTTGAGGCCAGAAAATCAGAACATCGGCCTTTCAGCCACCCTATCTCATTACATCCAAGATTAGCAAGGGCCCTTGTGAACATAACTGGAATCAAGCCATCCCAGACTCTACTGGACCCATTCTGCGGCACCTCTGGAATACTTCTTGAGGCCGGGCTAATTGGCTGTAGAATTCTAGGGGGGGACATAGACCAGCGCATGGTTGATGGCTCTATTGAAAATCTAAAACACTATGGAATTAATGAACCTGATATTCGAAAAATAGATATTTCAAATTGGTCTGAACAGGTTGATGCAATTGCCACAGACCCTCCTTATGGACGTTCGGCCAGCACAGGAAAAGAGGAAATAGAATCCCTCTACAAAAGAGCCTTTGAAATGAGCCAGTCAATTCTCAAACCAGGTGGAAAATTAGCCATTGTTCTGCCTGATGAAAAGCATGCTGAATTATCATCAATGGAGCTTGAAATGATACAGCCAGTCAGGGTTCATAGGTCATTGACACGCTATTTCTGCCTGTTCAGGAAAATCTAACTGACACTCGCATATCATGGGCTAAACCACCGTTCTCGCCTGCAAAATTATCATTGAGCCAGTCATATTCAACTTCCTGAACATTGATGGTCACATTAGTTGTATTGGCCATGGGGCTGAAGGCCATGTTAAGAATAAGGTTTTGAACTTCTCCCAATTCTAGATACGTATTAAAAATTTGGCTCATATTTCCTGTACTATTTCCATTATAGGAAAGCCAGGCATAAAATTCATAACTTGAATTGGTTGCACACTCGGTTGTAATATTGAAGCTCAGGTCTAGAACCATATTCCCATTATTTTCAATCCTGAATGGAAATGAAAAGTTCTGCCAATTATTGTAAACGTCCTTGTCAATTGAATGGCTAAAATGCGGTCCAATGAATGTCCCATCTGCCTCCAGGTATGCAAAATCATGGTTAATTGAAACCTGGGACATGGGCACTGGCACGAAACAGAATACAAGCATCAATGCTGCTGCAACACCTACCATCTTTCTTTTATTATCTAGTGCAGAAACATCATTAAGTGGCGGGGGATGCCGGATGCCCATGAACATGATAAGAAGGGCAAGAATCAGCCATCCATCAAATCCAAAGAATAGGCCAAGCATGAGCAAAAGGGAAATAACCCCATATCCTGCAAACTTAGATTTATCGCCCAGCAATGCCCTTGCAATATGGCCGCCATCCAGTTGGCCGGCAGGCAGAAGATTTAATGCCGTCACAAACAGCCCAACCCAGCCAGCAAATGCCAGTGGATGAATTGTTAAGGGATTCGGTAATCCGAATGACATTACAAAGGTCTCGAAGAACAGGGATGTGCCCCATTGGAGCGTCCCTCCAGCGATTATCTCATCTGCTGGCAGTTGGGGTACGTCGCCAGTAAGCATTAGCCCGATTATGAGGACTGGAATTGTGACAATAAATCCGGCAATTGGTCCTGAGAATCCAATATCCAGCAATGCTTTTTTCGAAGGAATTGGCTCCCTTATGGAAATCAAGGCACCAAAGGTACCCAGCACAGAAAATGGCATTGGAATGAAGAATGGTAAAGAAGCTGCGACATTATGCTTTTTTGCAGCATAATAATGGGCCATCTCATGGACGCTAAGGATTAACATGAGTGGAAATGCGAAGTACAGTGTTCCATTTGTCCAGTTCTCAATGGCGCCCAAGTCAGATATTCCAAAAATCTCATTCCAGAGAGTCGCGCCTGCCAGCATTGTTGTTCC
>JAUWNU010000135.1 GCA_030612505.1 Methanomassiliicoccales archaeon | reverse complement strand
GTTGTCAGAAAAGAGGTGCTAGCATGGCAGAAATACAGAGACAACAAAAATGCAAAAGTTAATTGGCAATTCACAACCGAGGATGCTCGGGTAAAGTTATCTCGGCTTTATCCGACACTTGAACGTTGACGCGACACTAGTGGTTCCTATGATGAATATCGTGGGATTGTCGAATATTACTTTGACTTCGGTGATGGTACGAACAGCGGTTGGGTTACAACTCCTGTTGTCTCTCATGCTTATGATGAGGGAGCACAAGCCTATACTATCAGCTTAGTAGTCAAAAATGATGAGGGGCTTGTGAGTATAAACAATGTAAATGTAAGCGTTTTTGTTCACAACAGGTTGCCAGTAGCAGAGGTATATATCTATCAAGAGGTCAATATAACCCTTCGAGTAACAGGCCGAAAGGACAATGTTATTACTGCACAGATAATAGAAGATGGAACAGTAATTCAGGAATATTCTGTTGTCCGTGACCCAGGCAATCCAGACACCCAGAGTCAAACATTTACAATGCAGGTGAAACCAAATCATTTCTATGACGTAAAACTCGTTTATGAGGCCAATCATAATGGTGAAAATCCTGTTTGGCTGACATTTGAATTAAATGGACAATTGAGAGAATTCTACACAGAATTTAACACAGATTATGGATATTACCAAGAATTGTTGTTAGATAGCTCATATTATACGCTTCCTGTTGATGTTGAATATTATCAGCCAACGACACTTACAGTTGCCAATGAACTTGTTTATACGACTACTGGAGGCGAATTAGGCCCCCTCTATCTTGCCCATGGAAACATCTTGGATTGTTCCCTGTATGTATTTGTTGAGGAAGAGGGGCTCATACTGATTGAGGAAAATTCAGATTATACTCTGAATTATGAAATTGGTGAAATTGACATTAGTCAAATCGCACC
This sequence comes from Methanomassiliicoccales archaeon, assembly GCA_030612505.1. GTDB lineage: Archaea > Thermoplasmatota > Thermoplasmata > SG8-5 > SG8-5 > JAGLQM01. The sequence goes on along the minus strand of JAUWNU010000135.1, from coordinate 4,155 downwards.
TTGTGATCCTGATTGGATATTCTATGCGTTCTATAATGCTACAATTTATCCGCCTATAAACAACGAAGGAGAGGTCTTAGAGGCAAATTCTATTGTACTCGACGCATCAGGCTCTTATGACCTAGATGGTGAGATTGTGTCTTACAGTTGGTCCTTTGAAAACCGACGTATTGGCAATACTGCTGTTGTTGAGGTTACATTTGATGTAGCAGGGCTGTATGAGATTGAACTGGTTCTTGTGGATGATATGGGTGCTGTGACCAGGGAAACGTTTGAGATAGTAGTGTACCCTAACCTAAATATATTAGTTTGAACTGGCTTACTGTAAGTGAGCAAGATGAAAATCAGAGGTATGAAACAGGTGTTGCACTGGATATTTCTTGTTGTCGGGGTAGTCTCATTGATAGTCATGGGCATAACCATGGACACATACCTGGGGTATGCTGAAGAAGGCTATGGCCTGGACATGAGCTTTGACAGCGCATATCTGAATGATGATTGGCTTGTTCTGAAATTTTATTTTGAGAATCCTGGCAGCCTTGATATCGAACTTGTGGGAGGCAATCTGACACTAAGTGAAGTATATGAGATACCAGAAGCGGAATTGCCAAATCATATAGCCCAGGAACGTCCACTTAGTCCGCTTCCGGCCCATGAAAATGTTTCGGTCATGATATGGATTCCAATAACGAACTCTGCGGATTTGGATAGCATTCGAACAACGGGTCAGGTAGATATTGATTTAGATTTATTGCTATTTGTTCCAACGCGATACATGAACACGCATATCACCTTCCAGGCAACTGTGGAGGTGAGCGTATAGAGCCTACCAGGAAAGAGCAGAGCGATGATAAGGTCAAGGAGATTGGTGAGTTCTGGACCCAGCAGGAGGAGCAGTATGAATTCGACTATAATTTTTACAACTCAATACCCTGGATGATAGTGAAAACAATCTTCTCGCTGAGCATAATTTCCATAACCTTTGTGCTATATGGACTTCACGAGATGCCATGGACCATCTGGGGTTCCGCAACCGGCATGTTTCTCTTACTGCTTGCCCCATTCTTTTCGGGAATGATAATGGGCTATTCATTTGAGAATCCAAAATGGGCCCTGGCCTATGCAATTATCATAGGATTTACAGCCATAGGATTGAACTTCCTATTGTTCATGCTGCCGCAGATAATGGGAGTGGGGGATTATCACCCTGGCTTCATGGCAGATGTCTGGTGGTATGGTTATGTTCTGCCATTCTTTATTACTATTTCCTGTGTTCCTGCTGGGGCGATGGTTGCTGTTTCTACGAATGTTTACGATTAATGTATGGTTACGTTTGGGTCTAGGGTTCAGGGTCTAAGTTTGTATACAAAATAGATAGGGGCTAGGGTGCTTACAATATATTTGGATTATGTTTAATTCCAGGGTGTTTGAAAAATAGAATAAGGCTGGCAAATGCATGGCTAGCCTTCCATTAGACCCTTTGTACATGAATACAAGCAAAGACCCTCTTTAACATTAACCAAGTAAAGACCTAGACCCTCTATTGACAATAACCAAACAAAGACCCTCTTTAGCGTTAACCAAGTAAAGACCCTAGACCCTCTATTAACAATAACCAAACAAAGACCCTCTATTGCGGTTTCCCAATACCCCGATAAACAAATCCAGCTGCCTCAATGTTCTTACGGTCATAGAAATTCCTGCCGTCTATGATTATTGGAGTGCGCATTGACTCTTTTATGCTAGACAAGTTCAAATCTTTATAGATGTCATGCTTGACCACCAGTATAATTGCATCAGCATCATTGAACAGCCCATCTAGTTCCTTCACAAAGGGCCTCTCAAATTCCCTCACCAGATGGTCGTGCATCATGGGTTCAGCTCCACGTTTTTTCAGCTCGTCATAAAATGTTAGTGAAGGCGAGTTCCTTGTATCATCTGAATTTTCTAAGAATGCCACGCCAAGAATTATTACCTTCGAGCCAGCAAGTTCTTTCCCCTGTTCCTTGAGTGCCTTTTCCAGAATTCCAATAACATGAATCGGCATCCAGTCATTTAACTCACGGCTGCGGATAATGATCTTCGGTTCGAATGGAAACTTACCGTATTTATCAAGGCCATACTTGAAGAGCCATGGATCCTTAGGAAGGCAGTGGCCGCCAACTCCTGCTCCGGGAAAATGCATGTTCCTCACAGGATTTGTAGAAGGATTGCCAGGTATATTAGGCAGGGTGTTCACCAGTTCTCGAACCCGATAAACGTCCACGTCCAGACTTTCACATGCTATTGCAACTTCATTGGCAAAGGCGATATTAACGTCCCGGTAGGTATTTTCAACAACCTTTGCAACCTCGGCAGTTAGAGAGTCTGTTGGATGAAGCTCGGCCTTGACAATATTAGCATAAAGTTCCATGGCCAGTTCAGTGCTTTTCTGGTCTGTTCCCCCGACAATTCTTGGCAAGTCTGTTATATTGTACAGCAAACGCCCTACCATGACACGTTCATATGAAAATGCCAGGAAGAAGTCCTTACCGGCTGTCTTGCCAGAGCCCTCTTCCAGAATTGGTTTCACCATATGCTCCGTTGTTCCCGGGGCAACTGTTGACTCTATTACCACAAGTGCTCCTGATTTCAGGAATGGAGCAATTTTTTGACATACTTCTCTCAATGATTCATATCGGGGAATATGGTCTGCATCAGTGGGTGTCTGGACATCGATTAGAATGGCATCGGCATCCTTCACCACTGAATAATCATCAACAACTTTGAAGGTTCCTTTTTTATTAACCCTCTGAAGCAATTCTTCAAGGCCTGGCTCATCTCCGCCAATTGGGTTTTTCCCTTCATTGAGCCAGTCAATTTTCCAACCTGATCGCTGGCTGCGCCTCTGAACTCCGGTAACCTCGAAGCCATCCACATCTGCGAAGAGGGCGGCGGCAGGTATGCCAACATAGCCCATTCCTATAACAACGACCTTTGTCATCGAGGCTGGACATGGGTAGATATATTTTAAAATTGTCTATGACGGAAATGGATAGCTATAAAGTGTTGCATGGTTTCACAGCGTTGCACAGATGGTGCTTCTCTTTCTAAATTAGCAATTTTTAAGCGAAATATGAATGATTTAGGTGTGAATGTTATAATAACAATTATATACAAGATGCACCATTTCATTATTAAAGAGAAAATAACTGGCCGTTCCGAAAAATTGAACGATAGTATAATATATATGACCGTAATGGACGGCTTGATAATATAGGCGTTAATGGTACTAAAAACTATATTACAAAAACAAAAAACGGAGATGTTCGTAATGGTAGAGCAAGGCGAAATAATAATGAAACGAGTGCGGCTGCTTGGGGGAAGATTGCGAGAACAAGCTTTAAAAGAAGGCCTGAAAGATAGCGATATAGCATTTGTAAAAATCACCGTAAATTCCTTACCTGTGTATGAAATTGAAAAAGTAGTGGGTAGTCCATCGACTTTTGTAGAAAACTATTTCTTCGGGTCAAAGTAGAGGATTTTCTATGCCTGATAGAGACCCTGCGTTAGTTATATGTCATACAATTTTACACAATGTATTTCGTTCACATATGTTCAGAAAAGATTCTACAATGGAAGGTTTTAAACGATGGATTCGTTCCAAATTCATATCAGATTTTCTATACAGTTCTGGGATTGATGGTAAATGTTTTGCCTATACAACCCCAAAGGCATTTAAGGAATTTGAAGATAAGATGGTCGAAGAAGGCAATAATCACCCATACATCAAATTTGTGAAGAATTTTATACTCGAAATAAAAATTCCATCCACCGACCACATACCAATTGATGAGGGAGTAGTGGTTATTGCGGAGATTCTTTCAGGTCAAAATAACTTTGATACATATATTGTCACAAGTATGAAGGAAGGAAAGGAAACGGTCGCCGTTGATTATTATGGAGAAGGTAATTCGTGGCCATTCCGCATTATGGATTTAGAGGAAACTGTTTTGTTCTTACATGTAGAATTTCCGGTACTGTCCTAATCGGAGATAGTTATCTGTTTGTAAAAAAAATCGTTCCAATCCCATAGATGATCTGTCAGTCCTTCAATCATTGCTGGTGAGGTTCCTCTTTTGAAGTTGTTAATAAAGTTCCAGTAGAACTGAAAAA
>JAUWNU010000120.1 GCA_030612505.1 Methanomassiliicoccales archaeon | reverse complement strand
TCACGCTTGTGCTTTGTGTACTTGGCTGTTGAATGCGGCACAATAAACTCATTTGTGATGTCAAGGTACTGCTCTACAGGCCATTTTCCACCATCGGTTGAGCCAATCATGCCGTCATATATTGCATATTCGTCATCACTGGTCAGTGCTATAAACTCAGTTTCTCGAGTAAAGTTTGGTAAAGCTCCAGCATTAGCCAGCACTATTTCCGCAACCTCATTGAACGTTGGCACAGCATCAATCAATTTCTGCTTGAGTTCCTTGAGCTGTTTCTCGGTTGGAATTGATGTGAAACCTCCAGGAATCATGTTTGTTGGGTGAACCGTACGTCCGGCAAGAAGGTCTGACATCTCATTGGCCAGCCTATGCAAGCTTATAATTTTCAGAACAGCGTCTGGGTGTGTCGCTATAAGTGGGAAAACACTTCCTACACCCAAAAGATCCGGTGCAATAAGATATCCCACATGAAGAACATGGCTCTGGAGATTCTCTGCGGCCTTTATCATCCTTCTGAGAATTTGGGATTGTTCGGAAAGCTGGATGCCCATTGCAGCCTCTGTTGCTTTCAGGGATGCTTCCGTATGCCCAATTGAACATATACCACATATTCTGCAGGTGACATGGGCCATCTCATAGTGAGTTCTGCCCCTAGCAAAGCTCTCAAAGAACCTTGGAGCCTCGGTGACTTTCCACTGGACCTTCTCAATTGTTCCGTCCTTGGCATTGAGAATTATGCTTCCATGTCCCTCTACCCTTGTCAAATGCTCTACATAAATATTGATGTCTCCCATTTACTCACCTCCTTTGGCTTCTTCGGGGCTGCTTCCCGAAGAAGTTGCTTCTTCGATATAACGATGTGTGAACATGGATTTTCTCCGCATGATCTCGTCAGCAGAAAGGCCATATTTCTCAAGAACTTCCAGGTGTGCCTTCTCATGTGGATTATCAATGAATCCACGGCAGGCCTCACACTCATTGCCAGTGGTGGGACAGTGGGCATTACACCCGGCCCTTGCCAGCGGTCCCATGCAGAACTTGCCTATTTCAAACATACAAATGTTTTCGTTTTTCTTGCATTCCACACATACTGGATAGTCCGGTATCGGTAATTTTTTACCAGTCAATAGGGCTATCAATACCTTTGCAAATTCGTTCTTGTCAATGGGGCAGCCAGGTATGATTGCATCCACCTTAACAATCTCATCCACTGCTCTATGTACTGGTTTCTCGAAGAGCGGGTTATCGTCGCCGGTATGCTCTGCTCCCGGATGCCTGGCATAGACCTCTTCCTTGTTTTCCTCGGGGGTCCATTGATTGCTTAGGCGCTGAATACCACCCAGGTGGGCACATGCTCCCATGGCTATGAGGATTGATGCATTTTCTCTTATCTCCTTAATTCTCTTGACATCCATAGGTCTGGTTATTGAACCTTCAATGATGGCTATGTCATAGTCATCTGAATGTTCTTTCATTGCCTCCCTGAAGGATACAATGTCAATCAGTTTGGCAACATCTACTACAGCTTCTTCCAGGTTGATTATCTGAAGCTGGCAGCCCTCACAGCTGGCAAAGTCAAAGAATGCTACTCTTGGTTTGCTCATATAACATCACCTTCCTTCGGTCGGTGCTGTTGAATAATCTCGCTTCGCTCATTCATTCAAACGCCTCCGGTAAGTCTTTTAGGTCACTAAGTTTGAACACTGGCCCTTCCTTGCAAACATATACTCCATTAATCTGGCAGTGTCCGCATTTACCAACGCCGCATTTCATGCGCCGTTCCAATGAGACAATTATATTCTCATCAGACACGCCGAGCTTCCTTAGATCGGCAATGACAAAGCGGTAGAATATCGGTGGGCCAACAACTATTGCCATTGTATCCTGCGGAACAAATTGAACCTTGGGAAGAAGTGTGCCAACAACTCCAATATTGCCTTCCCAACATTCGCCCTCCGGGCACCTGTCAACAGTCAAGAGATGCTCTGCACCTTTCTGGGGCCAAGCTGTAATCTCATCGGCGAAGAGAAGTTCACATGGTTCCTTGCATCCATACAGAATCTGAACCTTTCCATAATCGGCACGGTTGTTAAGAACATGGTTTATCAATGACCTCATTGGGACTATACCCAAACCGCCTGCCACGAAGAGTAGATTCTTGCCCTTCAGACCTTCAGCGTCGAATCCAGTTCCGAAAGGGCCTCGTATTCCAATTTTATCACCTGGCTGCATGGCATGAAGCTTTGATGTGACATCTCCTATGTTTCTGATAACCATCTCAAATGTGTTTCCGCCTGGTGCCGAACTTACAGAAATCGGTGCTTCACCGACACCCATAATTGAAACCTCGACGAATTGGCCTGGCTGGTGTCCAAGCGGTTGGCCGTCATCCAATTCAATTTCAAAAAATGTCTCTGTCTTGGTAAGCTTCTCGACGCGCTTTAGTGTTGCTGACATCGGAATATAAAGGTCTTTGGTTGCCTGAACTGCATCCATATTCATCTTCTCTGGATGCTTTATTCCGCCATCATTTGCAGGTGCAGAGTTTTCAACCAGCTTATTGAAAAGCTCTACTGGATCCGCAATATCTGGAAGACACTGGCTGGAACATCTTCCACAACCAACACAGGCTGTGAACCCTAGCATGTCAGGAAGGTACTGGCCCTTTCTGTTGAATCTGTGTCTATATCTATCCTCTATCTTCTCGCGGAATATTTCATTGGGAGCAACCTTTGTAAAGTCACGAAGCAGGCATCCATCCCAGGTTCTCACACGAACGCCACTCTCCAGGTCCAGATTAACTGCATCATTAACATCATAACAGAAACATGTCGGGCACACAAGGGTACAGGTTCCGCATGCCAGACATTTTTCTGACTGGCTCTTCCAGACTTCGCTCTCATAGTTCTTTGAGAGCAGATCATACCAGGTTCCAGGGCTGGCTTTAAGGTCCCGGGTTCCCTTCTGGGCTGCCTCCTGCACCTTCGCCTGTGCCATGTTTGCCTCATCTGGTGTTGCATCTCTGGCATTGGGAATACTACTGAGCAATGCCCCGCCAGCATCCGAGCCAGGTTTTATTAGAATATTATCTCCAAGGTCTGTTAACATCAGGTCGAAATTGATGTCTGGCGGTCCGCCTACAGCTTGTAGGAAGTTTCCGAAAAACGCTTTTTCTGATACATTGACTGGCGTAAGCCCAATAAGTATCGAGTTCTTCCGTTTCTGCAGGTACAGATCATCCACTTTTGTGTCTGTGAAGTACTTGTCCATCTGCTGGATAGCCACAAGGTCATATGGGTGAATTCCGATTATCACTTTCTTCTTTTGAGGCGCTGCCTTTTTTACACCACTGGCATCGAAAGCTATCATTGTCTCGTACTGTGGCAAAAAATACTTCTTTGGCGGAAGAATTGTGACATCATAGTCCAGTCGCAATTCCTTTGCTGAATCCAGTGGTCCAAATACGAATTTTTCTCCCTTTGCCTTCACGCCCTCAATGTCCATAGACCCATCTTGTATCAGAGTGTCCACAAAAGCATAGAAATCATCTTTTGACAATATTTTCATTTTATTTCCTCCCAATTATGCCAATTAGGCATCTTTCAAACAATTTTCAAAAATTGTTCTTGATTCCTCCTCCTTGACAAATTTGATTGATTTATTGCTTGGTAATGTACCATATCGTATAAAAGTTCATTGCACAATCGATGAAAATGATTATTGAATATATTCAAAAAGTTAGATAGCCATATAAAAAGAGGATTGTGGAAATGTTAAAATACGATTGTTAGAAAATAATACACAACCGATTTTAATGCATTAATTCTTAAGATATATGGTCAGCCTCAGACCAAAGCAATATAAGCTAAATTTACTATATCTGGAGCCAATGAAAAGGAACAGGTCCATGGATGCTTTCAGGGGCCTAGCCATTGTCGGTATGGTCTTCTTTACGCTAACCCTTAGGCTCAGCAGCAACCTTCCAGACATATTGCTACATAATGTACGCGGCACTCTTCATATGGGAGACTTCGTACTCCCTATGTTCATCTTTGGCAGCGGTATCTCTCTGGCTTATTATATTTCCAAGCGAAAGCTTATGGAGAATAACATTTTTGTAAGGAATGTTCTGGAAAGATTCGGATTACTGGCTTTGGTGGGTATTATTCTCTCCCCATTTTCCACCAGAGGATTTCTGGAAATGGACGAGGTCATGCTCATTGCCTTGCTTTTCCTTGCCTGCATTGCACTATACAAACTTGACTGGAAGATACTAATGGGCATTGTTTTCTTTATCAATTTGGCATATTTACTTTTAATTCAGCCTGGCTGGTTGGTGTCGATGGAACCTTTCACAGCTTATTATCTTGGAGGTTATGCGGCAGCACCGTTCTACATGACCATCATGGTTGTGGGCCTCATCATTGGCCAGGGCAGTATCTCTGATAAATTGTGGTGCAAGAAGAACATTGTGACCATGGCGCTGGCATCATTCTTTTTTCTTTTTACCTGGGCCTTCGTTCCCATAGACAAAATGGCAGTTACCCCTTCATTCATGATGCTGGCAGTTTTGTTCTGTTTTGCCATATATATTGTGATGGACAAACTTGTTGAGAAATTGAATACTTCCAATGAACTGGAGTATCTTGGCAGAAAGCCTATTCGATACTGGATAATGATGTATGTGTTTGTTCTGATACCGCTTACTCTCTATGCCGAGTATTCTGGAAATCAGCCTCTGAACCTTCACTGGCCTCTGGCCATCATGGTTAGTATATGCGTGATATTATTGCTATGGCTGGGATCCAGGGGCATTGATATGTTGAGGCATGAATGATTTTTCAATCAACTGAATCCTCTTCTTCCTGAACATTCGATGCAGTAACCGTAGTTCACTGCAGGGTATTTCTTGCAAACTGAACACATCTCAACCTTTTCAGAGCATATGTCTTCCATCTTTGCGCTCAGGCATTTATTTTCTTCCATGCATACTTTCGCTTTTATATCCTTGATGGCTCTCGTGGCACCCCAGCGAATTTCCACGTTTTCATCTTCTGCGGCAAAATACAAGGACTCAATTGCTGGTTCCCCGATATCTGCAAGTGCCTCTATGGCTCTCCATTGGACCGAGGTGTCCTTATCTCCCAATGCCTGTATCAATGGCTCTATTGCTCTATGGTCTCCTATATGACCAAGTGCCTCTGCGGCCCTCCACCGGATGACAGAGTTTTCAGAGTGTAGAAGAGCCTGGACAATGGGCTCTACTGCTGCCTCTCCGATGTTTTCGAGAGCAAGGCGCGCCTCTTGTTGTGCAATTCCACTTCCCTCGCCACAAGATTTTATGAGCTCTTCTATTCCATCTAAATCATGTGTTCTTTCTTCATGTGCTATTTTTTTTGTTATGCTTTCCATTTTTCTACCTCCTTTATATTTTATAGTATATTTCAACAGCTTCCATTTTGTTACTTTCAAGAATAGTTAGGATGATTTTTCTATTTAGAATGTAATTACATTATTATATACAATAAATGATGAATATAGCATTATTTAGCATGTGATTCTTCTAATTATATCACTAGTCATTTAAAAATATGTGCTAAATTACGTGTGTTTTTTAGTATATTTTTTCCACACTTTATTAATGTTTGTAGCTTGAAAAGGTCAATACATTACAATAATGCCTATATTTTATGTTACAAATGCTAACACGAAATGTTAGACAGGGAATTTTGATGAAATAGGATTATTGAATTTCAATCTCTATTTTTTCCACTCTACATTCAGATAGTGTGTCGAGCAAGATATACATGGATCATAGGCTCTGACCAGCATCTCCAGGTTGAGTTCAATCTCCTTCTCAGGTTTATCCAGTAATGTTGGGGCAAAGGCCTCGAAGTCCTTCTGAATATTATTATGGTTCTGGTTGGTGGGGATTACACAATTTGCCTTTGTGCAGATTCCCTGATTATTGTATGTGTAGTCATGGAACAGAATTCCACGAGGAACATCCACTGCTCCAATACCGTGACCTGCCTTTGGCGTTATCTTGGGTGTTGGCTCATTCTTCAGGTCATTTTCCAGCAGGCCATCGATGAGCATGATTGAATCCTCAACAGAATGCACGTATTCAATAAGCTGGGCAACATTGTTCATGAATGGGTTATGATTGACTGGCTTCAGTCCAAACTTTCCTGCCCATTCCTTTGCCAGTGGGTGCAGCTGGTCTGCATTGAGATTGAATCTTGCCAAAGCACCAACCATGTATGAATCCCTGTTATGCTTGGTGTACTTGGCTGTTGACTGGGGCACCACGAATTCGTTTGTCAGGGACAGGTAATCATTAACTGGATGGCGGCCAGTGTCAGTTGAACCAACAACACCATCATAGAGGGCATATTCATCGTCACTAGTGAGTGCAATGAATTCTGTTTCACGGGTAAAATCTGGCAGCGTATGAGCATTGGCTAGCACTATTTCTGCAACTGCGTTTGCTGTGGGAATTCCATCAACCAGTTCCTGCCTGATTTTCCTGAGTTTGGCAGGTGAAGGTGTCCTGAAAAGCCCCCCTGGCACAAGGTTTATTGGATGGGTTGTCCTGCCGCAGATTATGTCTGAGAATTCATTGGCCAGTCTATGAAGTTTGACAATAGCCAGTACCGCATCAGTGTGAGTTTCCACCATGGGAATAACACT
>JAUWNU010000125.1 GCA_030612505.1 Methanomassiliicoccales archaeon | reverse complement strand
TCCGTGATCTATGGGGTATTATGCTCAGTTTCCCGAGATTATTCCCCACCTTAGGGCAGATTGTCCGCGTGTTACTGAGCAGTATGCCGAGGGTCTAAGCCCTCTCAACTCGCATGTCTTAAGCGGATTCCAATAGCGGTGATCGCCGGCAGGATCAACCGGAATTAAATTTCTTGATGATTCAAGAAACGGTTGAAACCAGATTTTAGAAAAAATCTGGCAAGTATATATTTGACGAATCAAAAATATACTTCACTACCTAGTTATAGATTGATCTCTCAATCTTATACCAGATACCAAGAAAGCGTTTACTCGATACCTGGTCGAAGTTAGTGTTGGCTAACTTCATTCGCTTGGGATATTGTATTCCTGAACAAGATTAGCAGTCTTGCCCAGGTTCCTTCTATTTCCATAAATGAAAATAGAATTCAAGCGGGTGATTAAGTATCACCATGTCATCGAACGTCAGAAATGAGAGTGCCCTCTTGAGAGGTTTTTCTCAAATCTCCATATGTCTGCGGCGTTGGAAATGGCAAAAATCATCGGAAAGAAAGCTCGCTCCCGAGCATAACCCCCTCAATTGCCGGCCGTACGCCGTCAGCTCATACAGTGTGCCCGGGCAGGGCATTGCATAAGCAGGAAGCCACCCAAAGATAAACTTGTATTTAAAGATACAGGATAATTAATCACCAATATCTCCCCTTGGATGTCTATAACAACTAGTATACAGGGCTATAAATACTCTTTGATTAATTGACATGTCAAGAATAGTCTAATATACTCATTAAGCCAATTTTGATAATGGTGAAAACACAATGAATGTATGCTTAACTGCCATCTTGATAGCATTTCTATTGAATTTAGCATTAGCAATACGTTCTTTCAGTAAATATAGCGAATCAAAAGAAAATCGGGATTTTTATTATGGTTTATTATTTTCTTTTCTCAGCATTCTAATACTTATGATTACAATAACACTATACTTTATGGTAATGACAATTAGGTTTTGAAAGGATAAAATCATCAACTATCCAACCTAACCCCACACTCCCTACAATACTTCTTCAATTTCGGATGCTGTGATTGGTGAACAATCGTGTTGGATGCCGATGGCGACCACCTCCCCGCGCTCCACAGCTGAAACCCTTTGGCTTTCAGCCTACTTCACACGAAATATCGTGTTCACACACGGGGTTTCCAAAGTTTGAAAGAAAAAAAAATAACTTGTCACCTCTCCCGATTTAAACTATCGGGAGGTACAACCCCGCCCTCCACAGCTGAAACCCCTCGGCTTTCAGCCTACTTCACACGAAGTATCGTGTTCACAGACGGGGCATGATTGGCTAGGGCCTCGTTGAGAGCCCCCCCCTAGTCGTCTTCCTCAGGAACATTTGCATCTTTTTTCTTTTCAAAATTCAACTTGATTCCCTGGGGTGCGAAGATTCCTACCAAAATAAGACCAAAGAAGGTGAAGGCCGCGCCCCACCAAATAAGGAACATGGTGTCAGGCCAGTCAACAACATATGAGATGTACCACAGGGCAATGAAGAATGTCACGAAAACACCCACGCTCATTAGGAGCTGAATGGATTCCTTGCGCTCTTTTGTCCAATTATCCTTGGTCCGCGGAAACTTGAATGCCACTGCAACCAGGCAGGTGTAAATGATGATTGCTATGAGTATTATCCACTGTATATCAGTCATATCATGTCTTCCTTACCTTGTAGACCTTCATGAAGTTCTGGGCCGAGTCCAGGTCTTCGGGAGTAATGGAATTTTCCACCCTTTCCAGGGCATTGATCAAGTTCTCGGCCTTAACCACTCTCTTCTGGCCGTTTGGAGTATTAATCACAGCCATTAGCTTTGCCTCGTCCACAACTGCTGCAATGTCAGCATTGGAATAATCATCACTCTTCTCTGCCAGTTCCTTAATCACATCTGGGGTCACATCCCCTGCCAGCGGAATATCTCTGAGGAATATCTTGAACACCTCTTCCCGTGTATTTTGGCTCGGCGGCGGCACGTAAAATAGTTTGTCAAATCTTCCTGGCCTCAGTAAACTTCCATGAAGTAGATGCGGTCTGTTGGTGGTGGCAATGACCAAAATATGTTCTTTAGCATCCACATTATCTATCTCTGCAAGTATCTGGCCAATGATTCTGCCTGCTTCTGGATCTTCGATTGCATCCTTGGAACCAATAACATCAATATGCTCGATAAGCACTATGGAAGGTGTGGCTTCTCTTGCCCTGTAAAAAATCTCCTTGATGGACGGTACACCGTGATATTGGCCACCTACAAGTTCCGTGGCAGAGATTTCCTGAATAGTAACACCCAAATCATTTGCCGCAGCCCTCATGATATGTTTCTTACCGCAGCCAGGCGGTCCGAACAGCATCATTCCTCTACCGGTTTTTAGCTTGAAGCTTTCAAGCACTCCCGGCTCCTTCACCAGCAATGCCATGTAATCATGCAAATCTTTCTTCAGGCGTTCAGCGCCTCCAACATCATTCCAGCCAATGGTGTGGCGGCCATCTTCACGTTTAACTTTGTGCATCTTTCTCTCGAAGTCCATTTTCAGAAGTTCATAGGTCTCTAACATGGCCAAGGTAATACTTGGCTTGATAACCGATGCAACGTAATTCATGTCCTCATTGGTTATCAGCGCATGTTCATTGGTATCAATAGCCCGCTTCATGGCCATTGTCGCCCCCTCTCTTGCCAGGTTGGCCATATCTGCGCCACTGAATCTTTCACACTTTAAAGAAACACTCATGAGGTCAATATCATCAGCCAGGGGCCTTCCTTTCAGATGAACGTCCAGAACAGCAACCCTCTCGTTAATGTCTGGCGGTGGAACGTAAATAATCTTGTCAAATCTGCCTGGCCTCAGCAAGGCAGGGTCAATCATTTCCGGCTTGTTTGTTGTTCCCACCAGAATGATTCCTGTTGATTGGTCCATTCCATCCAGCTCTGCCAGGATGATGCTGAGCAATCTTGGTGTCACGTCATCACCTGCATACATGTCACGATGCTTGGCCATTGCCTCCAAATCGTCAAAGAATATGATGCTTGGCCTTCTCTCCTTTGCTATGCGGAACATATCTGCAACCTTGGTCTCTGACTCGCCATACCATTTTGACATGATATCTGAACATTTGACAGTCACCATTTCAACATGTAGTTCATTGGCCAGTGCCTTCATGAGCATTGTTTTTCCGCACCCAGGCGGCCCAAACAAAAGAATACCCTTGGGCGGGTCGATTCCATACTTCTGTGCAACATCACTCATGAGTAGCGGGATCATTATGGATTCTTTCAGATCCTCTTTAACATCTTCCAGGCCCCCGACAAGCTCGAAGCTGCTTTGCCCCAGGTTTTCCATGTCCGATATCCTGGTACCAACACCGGCCTCCATTTCCAGATTGGTGAAATATGGCATGAAGAATTCCCTTGCGGCTCGGCCCATAAGTATGCCTGCGAAAACCACCCCAAAGAGCAATGCTCCAGCAGTGTTGCCAGCAGCTCCTGAGTTAAGCAAGTCCCCATAGAACCATAAGAATGTTCCGGCAACTATGCCAGCAGGAATGATTCCCAGCATCAACTGGTATTTTGATTCTGCAACATTTCTGTGGAAGAACTTGTAAACCAGATAAACAGCCAATCCAAACAGGAATATCTGGATGGCCGGTGCCATCGACAGTCCCAGATTATCTCCAATAACGCTTGTGATGATGTCTAAATTAGAACTCTGAATGCCTAGTATTGAATTGCCAATGTCCGCCGGCGTGAAAGTATCCATTGTTGGCTCAAAGAACACCATGAAGCTGGATGTGTGCTGCGGCCCTACTAACATACCTGCCACACTCATGTTCCCGCAGGTCACCATGAATGTTAAAAATACTCCTCCAACCACCAGCACGGCAACAGAAAGTAATAGCGGAAGCATGGTTGCTGCAATCACAGGCACCAGCAGAGAAAGCCCGAACCTGGACATGAACATCATGAGCAGAACTAGATAACCAAGTCTCCATTCGAATAGCGAGACCATGAGAACTATCAGCAAATAAATAACCATGAACAGGCCAAACTCGGGTAGCTGATACCCTGCTGCGGCACTGACCAACATGCTGAGCATGATTAAAGACAGATATGGAAACCTAATGGAAATAACACTAACTATCAATGCGCCCAGAAGCACCATCCAGGCCGGGTAGAACGGAATCCAGGACATGCCAAATATTCCCAGTATGAAGAACAGTATAGGTGTCAGGAACCAGGGGTACTTGCGCTCATTCTCAACCACGCTTTTCAAGATATTGGCGTTTTTATTACGGAAAGCAAGTGCATTACTCAGAGTCTTCACCCCCTGGTGAAGCCACTGCAGTAAATGTCTCTGACATTTCTGCGGAAGATTGAGAACGGGCACCCCCTGATGAATCCGAAGTTTGAGAGTCGGCCCCCTCTATTGCCTCCAGCGAATCTTCTTCACCCGGCACAACTTCTTCCGTTGGAATTACCGCAGCCCTTTTCATTATCATATCCTCGGCCCGCTTTTTCCTGCGAATGCCAACAGCATAAAGATAAATTATAAGTGGAATTCCAAGGGCGCATATTCCTGCCATTGAAAGCGTGATGACATCATCTGGAATCCAGACATCCTTGTTTCCCAGATCATCCGAATACTCGAATGGGAAGTCAGTGTATTCAACTATGCCCATGACACTGTAATTATAGAACTTTGAAGTTACCTGTACATTGTAATCATCCCAGGCAATTACCCAGAATGTAATATTGGTTCCGGCACCATAACCAGGAATTGTTTGTCTCATTTCTGTTGAATTTACATTGGCCTTGGAGAAGTTCCAGCCACCTTCTTCCACGTCTCCCTCCGGAGTCTCGTAGATGACCCAGAGATTTGCCCCCTTGATTGTGATATTATCCCTTGAGCGCAGGGTTATCTCCACCTCTTCTGTGGCATTTGCTTTGAGTGGCCAGTATGTTAACTCGATATTCTCGTCAAAGGTATCATGCTTCCAACCGCTGCCAATAGCAGAATATTCGAAATATAAATTTGATGAACGCGAGTCCATTGGGGTATTGAAATAATCATAAGCTACTATGTAAAATTCTATATCATATGCACTGAACTGGCTGAATGGCTCGATTATATATCTGAAGGTACTGCTATCTGTGTCCACCTTGAAGAATGGAAATGAGATGGGAAATTGAAAACCATCATCAGGATATACAACTCCATAAAGGGATGCCTGTTTTATCCAGACATCTGAAAACACCGAGGTTATGGTTACAGTAATCTGGTCCAAAGTTGTAATTGATTCGGGGGTAACATTTACATCGAGGTTTTGTGTGAAAGAATCATATTGCCAGCCAATTTCACCGGCTCTGGTTCCGTGCACTAAAGTGTCGTCGTATACCGAAGTGCCATGAGCAGAGATTTCAGAATCTGATATGTTCAGGGCCATTGCTGGAGCCAGCATGATTGCTGAAAGTGCTAATATGGCTGCGATTGTACATGTCTTGTTCATTCTCATCTAAATACCTCATGCTCTAACTTTGATTTTATGTCTTACTGCTATCTTTGGTTTTGTCTTGGATTTCAGCCTGTCACCCAGGGCGATACCAGCGAATCCTGCAAATAAATATTGCGCCGGAATTGCTGTTGCCATTGGAATGCTTGGCGGTGGGGGCGGTGGAGGCGGTGGCGGTGGCGGAACAGTTCCTGCTGGCATTGGCATACCACTTGCTCCCAATGGAGGCGGGGGCTGAAGCGGAGATGGGGCAGCCTGGACAAACCGGTTTCCCAAAAAGATAGAAGCCAATGTACGCATCTCACTTCTTTGTTCATTAGGGAGGAAGGAAAAGACCTCTACGATTCCTTTGCCATATCTGAAATATGATGCAAAAAGAATCTGGCTGTCATAACCTTCTGCCCATAGCATTGACTCAAGATCCTCATAGCCGGGAGCCATAGCTATGACATCACTTGTTGTTACATTGAGTGTTGTTGCTCCAGAATATTGAGCAGGAGATTCTCCACTGTGGTGAAATTCCGCAGTGAAAGGGATATTATCATTAATAGTTTTGATACTCAGGCAGGCGGGGAATATGCCTGGCAGGTCTTTCATTGCCTTGCCAATGAACACGAAATTTTTACCATTGGTAGTTGCTGTTTTTATGCCATTTCTCATGACATTGGACATTACACCGTTTGCTCCAGGGCTTTCGATGATTATGAGGTCATTCTCCATAAAATCAACGGCTGGGTCAACATGCCATATTTGCATTGACCTGAAAGGTATTTTCATCTCTGAGAGCAATGCCCTTGAAAGGCTGTGTTGCATGTAATTTGCATCCTCACGGCCAAGAACAAGTACCCGGGTGGGTTCTTCGATCTTATA
>JAUWNU010000048.1 GCA_030612505.1 Methanomassiliicoccales archaeon | reverse complement strand
AACTCAGACCCTAGACCCTGAACCCTATCCCCAAACATATTCCAAGCCCCCTAGCCCCTATCTATTTTGTATACAAACTCAGACCCTGACCCCTAGACCCTTGGAACCATAATACCAGTGAATTAAATTCTCTTCCATTTAACAGAAACACCTGTGTCCTGGATTTCAATACCCAGCTCTTTCAGGCGGTCACGAATCTCGTCAGCCAGTGCCCAGTTTTTATCCGCACGGACTTTCTGACGGATGTCAATTATAATATCCATGAGGGGTGCCAGCATATGATCTCCAGCATCATTCTCAAACTGGAATATTGAGAGAATCTCATCATAAACTTTGAATGTCTCAAGGGCTGATTCGAGGCTGGATTTTGTTACCTGGCCCTCTAGATATTTATTTACTTCTTTTGAGAAATCGAAGATACTGGCTATTGCATCCCTGGTGTTGAAATCCTCATCCATTGCAGCGTCAAATTTCTCAATGGCAGATTTTGCCACTTCTGCAAAATCGCCATCGCCTTCAGGTGCATTTTCCATGGCTGCCAGCAGATTATCCAGGGTATTCTGGATTCGGGCAAGAGCCTGGCCTGCTTCTGCCAGAGCTTTCTGATTGAAGTCAATTGGTTTCTTGTAATGTGTGTTCAGCAGGAAAAAGCGAACTACCTGCGGGTCATAGTCCTTTAGAACATCTTTTATGGTGAAGAAATTGCACAATGATTTTGACATCTTATCGTCGCCAACATTCATTAATCCGCCATGTAGCCAGTACTTGACAAATTGCTTGTCAGTAAGAGCTTCGGACTGCATTATCTCATTCTCATGATGCGGGAAAACAAGTTCGGTCCCGCCGCCGTGAAGCTCGAAACTCTCTCCGAGATATTTCATGCTCATGACAGAGCATTCAATATGCCAGCCTGGCCTTCCCTCGCTCCAGGGTGATTCCCAGAATGGTTCTTCAGGCTTTTTATTCTTCCACAGAACAAAGTCCCAGGGATTCTTTTTTCGGTCGTCCACAGCGACCCTGGCTCCGGCCTGCATTTCTTCCAGTTTGCGGTTTGAAAGCACACCGAAATTTTCAACCTTTGTCACGTCAAAATAAACTTCGCCGCCTGATTCATAGGCAAATCCTTTGTCAATTAACTTTTCAATAGCTGCGATAATCTCGGTCATGTGATGACTGGCCACCGGATAAATATCTGCCTTTTTCACTCCCAGTTTGCCCATGTCTGTGTGATATTCGCCGATATATTTTTCAGTTAATTCTTCAAGCGGGATGCCGAGCTTGATAGTCCGCTCTATGCAGTGATCCTCGATATCTGTAAAATTGATTACATAAGTTACATCATATCCCTTTCGCACCAGATGTCTTCGAATTACATCAAATGTCACTGCGCTCTTGGCATGGCCCATGTGACTGTCATCATAGGTGTTTATGCCGCAAACGTACATTCCGACTTTATTGCCCTGAATCGGGTGAAATTCTTCGAACTGGCCTGTTAGCGTGTTCTGGACTTTGAGGGTCATAGATTCAACTCCTTGTGTGGATTGGCATTATTGAATAGGATATAAAATAATTGGGTGGATTCTGAAGATTTGTTTTTTATTTTATAATATAAACAAAAGATTTGGCACAATTTCAATAGTCTCAAATCCTAGTTCTTCATAAAGAAATCTGGCAGGATTCTTTGAGTGGGTGGAAATGTACATTTCAGTATGGCCTTTATCCTTGACCATCTGCATGGACTCAGCTAGTAAAACTCTCGCAACTCCTTTTTTTCTGTGTTCCTTTCTTACTGCCAATCCTTGATTTTTAACTATCTGGCCTCCTGAAAGAAGTGATGTAAATTTTGTTTTCGTGTATCCAATTACTTCAGAGTTTGCTTTTGCAATACCCCAGATTGCATTTCCGCTCTGCATTTCTTCTCTAAGAGAATTGATATTATCCTGAATTTCGAACTCTGCGCCGTATTCTTCCAGTGCAATGTCCATTTCAAGCTTGGCCAGTCCCTGAATATCATCTGTCTTATCCAGATCATTGGTGAAATGAGTTATTATATCATCAGGCATTTCAAAATTTGGAATTTCAGAAATCAGGCATTTCATCCAGAGCCCTTCAGGATATTTTTCGTTCTTTACAAAACCCTGTTTTTTAAAATAATCAATGTACCAGGGAACTCCCAGCATTGGTTTTAGAGATAAATTTGATATGTCCTTTTCTTTGCATAATGCTATGGCTTTTTCAAGCAAAGCTTCTGACATGGGTGTGTCAATCAAATCTTCTGAAACAAAGAAAATCAATACTGCTCCACCACCAGAATAGAAATGAACAAATGCAGCACCTTTTAAACTTCTATTCTCCATTGCCAGAAAACCGTCAAATTCGGTCACGGAACGGTCTAGATATGTGTTTTTAAAACACTTTATGTCCATGTTTTCAGTATATGGGATGTCTATGGAAATGTTTAACCAGAGTTTGTAAAGTTCGTTTGCCTGGTTATTGTATCTGGTGATTTTCATGATTCACTTTCCAATGATTATGAAGTTAAATCTAACATAAATGGGTTTCGTCAAATTGTTTAGGATAAAAGGGAGAGAACCCCCAGGACTTTAGGCCTGGGATGAATCGACCATCTTTTTAACATATAAATCAATACTGAATGTGATAGGCCAGGGTAGGCTAAAGCAGCCTACCCTGAAATTTTTTGTGCCGGCCCACCGGCGCATCAAAGATAGCGTAGCCTATCAAAAAACTTTTGGAGGAATCAAATGCAAATAGTCCATGATAGGCACAGTGTTGGTGGTAGCAACTACCATCTACAATTCACCCCGAAATATCGCAGAGCGGTATTTCGGATGCGTCCAGTGAGAAAATTGATTGAAGCGTTGATGCGACGTAAGGCGCATCAACTGAATGTACAAATTGAGGCAATTGAATTTGCACCTAATCATGTCCATATTTTTGTAATGAATTGCCGCAAGTACAGTGTGCCGGAACTTGTCAACCATTTCAAGGGATACAGTTCCTGGTACGTCCGAAGGGCTTTGCCCGAGGACGTAAGCATGTACCTTTGGGGAGATTCATTCTGGTCGGACGGATATTTCTATGAATCCATAGGACGTGTGACATCAGACACTGTGAAGTTCTACATTGAACGGAAACAGGGAAAACACTGGGCACACATTGAACCTTATGTCATTATGAAATCGCCAAGTCAGGTGACGCTAAACGTTTTTGGCATCTGAACAACCTACGTGAACGCCAGCTCCTTTAGGGGCTGGTAGTTTACGTTCTAATGGCTTTATTTAGTCCACCTAAACTCATCAATAGGCAGCGCCAGGGAGGTTTTACACTTGACAGCCTGTGCTATGGTACATACAAAATCAACAGCATGCATCTCGTCGGCGGTCTCGAATATCAAAATAGCATCTGGCTCTCCGAATAGTCCCAGAAATTCTCTCACTTCTATTCCCTCTGGAATCTTGAGCCTCTTGAGTGCTCGTATTGTGTCTTCAAATTTTCCCTCGCCAGATTCAATTGTGGTTACAAACAGCATTTCTTCACCATTCCGTGTATTGTCAGTAGTTCTATTTAACCATTGGCCTAGATGAGCTTTTTCACCCGCATGACATCGTCAATGCTGGCATCAAATTTCAGGCGCTTTGTGGCCCAGGCCTTCATTGGCTTTAGTTCGCCGGTAAATAGCAGTTTAAAATCCGCAGTTGTGGCATGGATGGTTATTTCCGCATCCTCTATGATTCCACGCTTGAAATTTAGTATCTCACCTTTATCCAGTATGAAACTGAACCCTTCATTGTCCGTGGTATCGATGCTGACCTTTCGCACAAGTGTGAGAAGGTCCTTTTTTAGTTCCTCATCTTCTTCTATCTTGGCCTTGTACTTGTCAATTGCTGCTATTAGGTATCCTTCAAGCTCATCCATTTTAAATCACCTTTAGGTCTTACTAGTCAAATTTATCGAGACTGGTATTGCTCAACTCGCTTATTATTCTATCCACTGTCTTCCAAGATTTTCGGGTGTGTGGGGGCATCTCGCCGTGTTCCGTGTACCAATCTTTCATAAAATTAATGGTCTTGGGGTCCGAGGGATAGCCGCTGCCTATGTCTACGCCTAATTCCTCTTTAAATTTCTCGATTATGCTGTCACGATGGGTCTTGGCAATTATGCTGGCTGCCGAAACCACAGGATAAACATCATCTGCGCCATGCCTTGAGATTATTTTGATGGGTTTTTCAAGTTCCTGGGCAACATATCTGCCAAAAAGCGCCTCATTGGCGTCTGCGGCATCCAGAAAGGCAACCTTCGGATTCAGCCGCTCAATTACCGTGGCAAAGAGCTTTGATTCCATAACATTCATTGTCATTGACTGCCTGAGCATGTCAATGTCCTCTGCACTAACCACCACAATTTCCCACTTGCATATGTCCTTTACCTGGTCAACAAGTTCAAAGCGCCTGGCTGGTGTTAATCTTTTAGAATCCTTAACACCCAGTGCTTTTAGTTGGTCATCATCTTCAACCATGACACCTGCAACAACCATTGGACCGAGAACCGGGCCTCGGCCGGCCTCGTCAACACCGCAAATTGGGCCTTCCTGGGGCGCGAAATCATCAAGTGTCCTCATGGAGGGGAATATGAGTGCTATTTAAAAAAGCTTTATTAACATTAAATCATTCCCCGGTTCAGTAATAATTAGGATGGGATTCAATGGAATATGAATTTAAATGGGGCAAGAACACATGGTTTGTGGCCTTGCTGCTTTCTGGACTGCTGGGTGTTTTCATACTGCTGGCAAGTTATTGGGGAATGGGCGAGGGCTGGCACAATATGTATTATGTGCCTTTATTGGGTTATTATGTGGTGCTGTCTATCTGCCAGAGTCATTATTTCAAGTCTAATCCGAACCCAAACTGGAACGGACTATCACGGCAGTGGGTGTCAATAACTGGTGCAGTGTTCATTTTCTTTGCCCATGAGTGGTTAATGAGAGATATCATTGGAATTCCTCTTGGTGAAAATGGTGCCATTCTGATGGGGGGCCAGTTCATATTCATAGTCCTGGGTTTCTTCTTCTATGGAATGGACGATTTCATGTTCAAGGGCCAGATTTCAAAATGGATTAAACATGATTCGTTAAAGGCAGTGTTCTGGTATTTTGTTATATGGGTGTTCTGGCTGGTGCTCTTTGCATTCCCGTGGGGCCTAAGTGCCGCTCTTGGTTCATTCAATTCGGTTTATTTCTTCTGGTTCCTGGCAAGCTTCCAGTGGGTAATCATGATGCAGATGATGGTGGCAATAACATGGCGCGATTATCTTGAGACAATCAAGTTCAAGGACAATTTTGACAGAGGTATAAAACTGCTGACATTTGTGGTACTGGCCGGCTTCGTAATAGGGTACATGTGCTACCAGATTGTTAATTTCCTTGGGCCAGAGATTGCTGAGGCAGACAAGTGGCATCATGTTCTTTACATGGGCACTTATCCATTGATCCCGATAATCGTATTCGGAATTTATTCCAATCATTTCAATCACATAAAGGATACCTACCTGAAAATACAGTACCGAACCCTGTGGATAGCAGCCTTGGTGGTAATTGGCTGGGTATTATTCAGGGTGGTCATCGCACCTTCTGGAATATTCGGCGAACATGATTGGTGGCATCACTTTGACCTGGTGTTCAATTTCACAATCTCCATAATTGCGCTTAGCCATCACTGGTTCTGTGGTCGGATTGGCTTTCTTAAACCTTAAACCGAGGGTTTAAACCTTAAACAGAGGGTTTAAATCTTAAACCCAAAGCTTAAGCCTTAAGCCAGAGGCTTAGTCTTAAACCAAAGCTTAAGCCTTAAGCCAGAGGCTTAGTCTTAAACCAAAGAAGTAAATATCCCTATAGCAATCCAGTTCCGCAGGGGGCGAAACATGAGATTAGAGGAACATCTGGCAGATTGCGATGAGGATTTGAAAGAACTTATTCTGAGAATTGGAAATGTCTGCAAGACAATAGCCAGCGGTTTTGCCAGCCACCAGACTTATTCAGACACGCAGAATATCTATGGGGAGCAGCAGATGGCCCTGGACAAGTGGGCTGATGAGGTAATTATTGCAGATCTCAAGAAATCAGGCATAGTTAAGTATCTGGCTTCGGAAGAGCAGCCAGAGGTTTTGAAATTCAAGGGAACTGGGTCTTTAGGTGTTACACTGGACCCATTGGATGGCTCAAGCCTTATCGACGTGAACCTGGCTGTTGGCACCATTGTTGGCATCTACCGGGGCAGAGTTCTTGCCCCTGGCAAGGAAATGATTGGTGCCATGTACGTGCTTTATGGGCCGCTTACCACGCTTACCTACACAGTGAAGAAAGGGGTTCATGATTTTGTGCTGAATCCGGATGGTGAATATGTTCTCATGAAGGAGAATATAAAGATACCTGAAGGCAAGATTTTCGCGCCTGGAGCTTTACGAAAAAATTATTTGCCTGGTCATCTAAAATGGATGGAAACCCTTGAATCCCAGGGCTACAAAATTAGATTCAGCGGCTCATTTGTGGCAGATGTTCATCAAATACTGCACAAGGGTGGTGTTTTCACGTATCCTGGCTATGTGGGAAAGGAGCAGGGCAAGCTTCGCTTGCTGTTCGAGGCAAATCCATTGGGTTTCATAGTTGAACAGGCTGGTGGGGCAACCAGCCATGGCAATGGCGATATACTGGAAGTCCGGCCGATAGCTGTGAGCCAGCGTATTCCAATCTATATTGGCGGGAAGGATGAAATTAATTTAATTGAAAAAATAAATAAGGAGGGATTGAGAACATGATAATGTTCGAGTTCCTCCTGATTGAAACAATTAGGAGGAAATAATATGGGCAAACCAATACCTGGAGACATAATGTTCAGAAGTCTGAAAGACCGCGGTACAATAATAATGGCCGCCAATGCAAGGACCACAAAGGGTGTTGTCAAGGGAATATTCAGGGCCGCAAAGGACCTGGATGCTGCCCTTATGATGGAGATTGCAAGGTCAGAGTGCAATCAGGACAAGGGATACACTGGCATGACTCCCAAGGATTATGCTGAGCAGTGCCAGGCCGCAGCAGATGAAGTGGGATTTGACATGTGGGCGCTTCATGCTGACCACATAACCGTGAAGACTGGCACACCAGAGGATATTCAGAAAACTAAAGAATTAATCGATGCCCAGGTTGATGCTGGTTTCACAAGCTTTGCCATTGATGCCTCACATCTTTTTAATTTTCAGGGCGGGAATTTACGGGAAGAATTAGACCTGAACATCAATGTAACAACTGAACTGGCCCATTATATCAAAGCTCGAATGGGTGACCGTTCCTTCGGACTGGAGGTTGAGGTTGGGGAAATTGGCAAGGAGGATACAGATGGAAAGGTTGTTACAACACCTGATGAGGCTATTACTTTCATAAAGGCGCTGAATGAAAACGGCATTGAACCGGATGTCCTTGCCATAGCCAATGGCACCACCCACGGCAATGTTTATGATGAACATGGAAACACTATTGAGCAGGTGAACATTGACATTGAGCAGACCAAAGCTGTTGCAGCGGCCCTTCGAAGCATGGGTTCTCATATAAGAATAGCCCAGCATGGAATTACTGGCACGCCAAGAGAGCTGATTAATACCAGGTTTCCCAAGGGAGATATAATCAAGGGCAATATTGCCACATTCTGGCAGAATATTCTTCTGGACACAATTGAGGTTTATGACCCTGAATTTTACAGTGAGATATGGAACTGGGTCCAGGCCACCTACGGCCCAAAGAATCCAGGCAAGCCAGAGAATCTGATATTCGGAAAGAATGTGAAGAACGCAATCGGCCACTTTTATGACCGGTTCATGAACCTTGATGCCGAGTTAGTTGACACAATCGAGGCAGTGTGTTATGCCGAAGCAAGAATATTTTTCAGGGCATTTAGCGCCAAGGGCAGTGCCAGCATAGTGCGCCAGGCAATGGAGTGATAAAATGGATACGCCAGTTGTAGCCATAAACATGAAGACCTATCCCCAATCCTGCGGTTTTGGCGGTCAGAAATTGGCCGAGCTATGCGAGGAAGTTGCCATTGCTACTGGAAAGAGCATTGCCATTGCTCCACAGCAGATTGATTTGTCATTATTCGTGGATTTATTTGAAGTGCCTATTTTCGCCCAGCATGTGGATAATGTGAAGCAGGGAAGTTCTACCGGCCGCATCACTCCTGAGGCAATCAGGGAAATTGGATGCACTGGCACCTTAATTAATCATTCTGAATACCGCATTTCAGCGGAAGATGTTGAAGCACTTGTTGGCAGATGTAAAGAATTAGGATTGATCACAATTGTCTGCACAAAGGATCCAGAGGAAAGCCAGGCCTATGCAAAGTTCGGGCCAGACTTTATTGCAGTTGAGCCGCCTGAGCTAATTGGCGGAGATATCTCGGTTACAACGGCCAATCCGGAAGTAGTTTCTGATTCAGTAAAACTTGTGAAGGTTGTAGCTCCAGATGTGAAGGTTCTTTGCGGCGCTGGTGTGAAGAATGGCCAGGACGTGGCTACTGCTATTGAGTTGGGTGCGGAAGGGGTGCTTCTAGCCTCAGGTGTTGTGAAGGCTCAGAACCAGAAGGCGGTTTTGATGGACCTGGTCAGCAAGCTTTAATCAATGGCCAGTCGTTTTTTATAGGGTTATATTTTTGCTCATCTATATAGATTCTATAAAATCTATAGGGAAGGTATAGGTATTATGCCGTTTTTTGTGTGATTAGATGCTTAAAAAAGAGCAAAAAGAAGAATCTATAGGCAAAAAATTTTCTGCCTTGATTGCCAAAAAATCCACCATAAAATTCTGGTATGGCATAGTCATCACCTTCTTCATTGTTCTGGTTATTGTGCCCACACTTTTCGTGCTTACATATGCAGTGACTGGCTGGGATGATATGGGCGAAAATATATTCACCGCACCTGAGCCAATTACCCCGGATAATTATCATCAAATCGATATTGGTAATTCGACAATTGGTGCATCTTTCCCTGCTCCAGATATTATTGATGTCACAAATAGCACACATTGGGGACTCAATGTACATACAAATTCAAATATTTATATAAATTATACTATATATAGTTTAGACGATGATAATGCCAGTCATACTCATTATTATTCAAATTCATCATTTTCAGGTGCAGGAATTGGCTGGATAAACATATCTGCAAATGAGTCATACAATGAGATAACCCATATTGGCCCGATGTTTCAGAATCTAACTCTGGCCTATGCCGATGGAACATATATAGATTCCTGGGAGTCTGATGTTTTTCTCCGAGCTGGTGATGCGAAACCATTCGATATGGTGATTGATGCCCTGAAGGTGTCGTTCATTATTGCCATAATAGTGACAATTATCGATTTTATTGCCGGGCTTCCAATGGCCTGGCTTCTGGTCCGGAAGGATTTCCGCGGGAAAAAATACATTGACACGCTTATTGACATGCCCTTGGCAGTGCCTACTGCTGCATTGGGTTTTTCCACTGCTCTATTCTGGGCTGTTACACCAGGTGTGGATGCTTTTGGTTCTCTCAATTTGACATCCTCGCCTTTCCTGCTTATTATACTACTGCATATAGTGTTCTCTTACCCCTACATGGTGCGGTCACTTTCCGCCATATTGCATGAGATTGACACAAACTATGAGGTTGCGGCACAGACACTGGGTGCGCCTCCATTAACAGTTGCCCGAACAATCACACTTCCTCTTTTCAGGGCCGGATTGGTGACTGGCATAATCCTGTGCTTTGCAAGGAGCCTCAGTGAGACCGGCGGCACCATGATGGCGCTGGCAATGCTGACGCCTCACATGGCGGAACTTGCATATCCCATGCAGACAGGGCCGTCTCTCATTGGTGGATGGAAGCATGCTGGCGGTTTTGATCCTCAACTTGCGTTCACTGCAATGCTGCTTGTGATTATCACTCTAATCTTGCTTGTTATAATTAAGATTATTATAATGAAATTCAAGATGCCATTGAGGAAGGTTTTCCCAGGGCCAGAACGGCTTCTCAGCAAGGGTGTTTTTCCCAAACTTAAAGATGCTTCATCGATGATATTCATGTTCTTTATCTTGATAATACCCTCATTTTTCATATTCAGTTTTGTGTTCACTAGTGAGGCAACTCCGGTTGACTGGTCTCCGTTCTGGAGTGCCATGGGCTTTTCCTTCCTTGTGGCTGGTGTAGTTACAATTCTCAATTTAATCTTCGGTGTTCCATTGGCCATATACATAGTCCGGGGCAAAAACAAAATCATGTCCCATATTCTGGATGTGCTGGTGAATGTGCCGCTAATTGTGCCTACTTCGGCTTTGGGAATATCTCTGGGCATGTTCTGGGGCTCTATGAATCTAGGGTGGACAACACTTCTTGTAATCTCGGCGCATCTGGCCTTCACGTTCCCACTTGTTGTGCGTAATGTTGCTGGAGCTCTGGAAGAATTAGACCCAACTTATGAGGAAACTGCCAGAACACTGGGTGCAAGGCCATTCTTCGTGTTCAGAAAGGTCATGTTCCCATCAATCAAAT
Organism: Methanomassiliicoccales archaeon; assembly: GCA_030612505.1. Lineage (GTDB taxonomy): Archaea > Thermoplasmatota > Thermoplasmata > SG8-5 > SG8-5 > JAGLQM01. The sequence continues at coordinate 5,245 of JAUWNU010000048.1, read as the reverse complement.
TTTCAATACTGGCCGGAGCCATCATGGCATTTACCAGGAGCCTTGGAGAGACCGGTGCAACACTGTCTGTTGCGGAGGAAGCGAATACTGTGCCTGTTTACATAGTTGGTCTTGTCAGGGCAGGAAGTGAGTATTATTATTCTGCAGCACTGGCATGTATCGCGCTCATTGCCATATCTTTCCTCACCATGATGATAATGAAGTATATCGCCAGGAGGGCCGAGTAATATGCCGAATATAAAAATTACTGGCCTGAATAAAATATTTGGAGACCTTAAGGCAATTGATGATCTGGACTTTGAGGTGAGGGACGGTGAATATCTCACGATTCTCGGGCCTACAGGTGCAGGCAAAACCACCTTGCTCAGATTAATCTCAGGACTAACCGAACAAACGTCTGGCACAATAGAAATTGACGGCAAAAATGTTGATGACCTGCCTCCTGAGGAAAGAAGAGTTGCCTTTCTTTCTCAATCCTATTCACTCTTTCCACATATGGACGTGTGGGAAAATACCACATTTGGGCCTACTGCCAGGGGCTGGAACCCAGATAAGGTTAATATTATAGGTAGAGAGATGCTGGAAATGGTCCATCTTTATGACCGGCGGGACGCGCTTCCCAGGGAACTGAGCGGTGGAATGCAGCAAAGAAATGCACTTGCCAGGGCCCTTTCAGCAGACGCGAAAGTTTTACTTTTAGATGAGCCATTAAGGGCACTGGATGCCCGTTTGCGGCTTGACCTGCGCCATGAATTGAAGAGACTGGCCAAGGCAATGAACATGACAACCATTCATGTTACCCATGACCAGGAAGAAGCTCTAACCATATCTGATAGAATAATCATGTTGAAAGATGGGAAAATCATTCAATCAGGTACGCCGCAGGAGATGTTTAACAAACCAGCGAATCCATTCATTCATCACTTTATTGGCGAGGCAAATTTTATCGAGGGAACACTCATCAGAAAAGAGAATGGCCATTGCCGGATAACAGACAAGGCAAATCGCAGTTTCAGAGCCAGCCAGACAGATCTGAGCGAGGGTGCAAATGTGGTGGCCGGAATAAAGACCGAGTTCACAATTCTTTCAAAAGAAAAGGAAAGTGATGTGAATTCATTTCATGGGACAGTGGACAGAAAGCTCTTCATGGGCCGCTTTACCGATTTCGAGGTTATATTGGCCGAGGGCGGCATGATACATGCCAGACTTCCAAGCAGTATTGCCCACAAGTTTGATGAGGGCAGCAATGTGTTTGTACATTATAGTCCTGAGAGATTATTAGTATTCCCTGAGCCAGAAGGCGGCCTTAAGGCAGAACTGGAGATGATGTGATGCCTGAAATAGTGATGAAGGACATAGCAAAATATTTCGGCAAGGTCAAGGCTGCTGATGGGATTGATTTACACATCAAGAGCGGGGAATATGTTGCAGTACTGGGGCCGTCAGGATGCGGTAAAACAACCCTTGTGAAGATACTCTCAGGAATCTGGGAGCCAACAAGAGGGGACTGCTTCATTGACGGGAAAAAAGTTACTGGCATACCCACATTTGAAAGGGATTTAGGATACATCTTCCAAAATATAGCATTATTTCCCCATATGACTGTCTGGCAAAATGCAAATTATGCTCCAATAGTGAAAGATTTAGAACCGGAAGAAGGTCAGCGCATTACCCAGGAAAATTTGCAGCTTGTGAACATGCTGAAGCGCAAGGGATTCAAGCCCTTCGAGATAAGCGGCGGGGAGATGCAGAAAGTTGGAATCGCCAGGGCGCTTTGCTCTGGTTCGAAACTTCTAATTCTGGATGAACCGCTTTCAGCACTGGATGCCAGGGTTCGGCTTGATCTGCGCTATGAAATAAAGCGGCTGGTAAAGCGGAAAGGACTGACTGCGATTCATGTGACCCATGACCAGGAGGAAGCCATGTCAACCTCTGACCGCATTGTTCTCATGCGTGCTGGAAAGATAGTTGAGGTTGATACTCCTGAGAATCTTTACAATCATCCGAAGAACCTGTTCACGGCCAATTTCATTGGAGAAGCAAATTTCATTGAGGCCAGTGTTCTGAAGTGTAGCGATGGAAAATGCACTGCTGAAGCCAGAAATAGGCAATATCTGGAATTCTTGAATCCTCATGAAAAATTTAAACCAGGTGATGGAATTGTGATTATGGTGCGACCGGAGAACCTTTCAATCTCTCACAAGGAGAAGAAGCATAGCCTGGAAGGGCGTATTTTGAATAAGATATTCATGGGCTCTTTCATGAGATACCGGATTAAGCTGGCCACCGATGATTTTGTGCTGGTTGAGGTTCCGGAAGCTGACGATAAGACGTTTAATATAGGCGATAAGGTTAATGTAAAGTTCAGACCCAATAAACTGCTGATCTATCCGCAGCCCAGGGGCGGACTAACGGAGGTGTTGAGCCTTGAGTGAAGAAAAATATTCTATGTGGTTTGCAAAGCGCAGGGAGTCCACCGTAATGGACGGAGCAAGGGAGCATATCCTAAAAGTTGTGGATACGTGTGAGGAACTGGACAATGCAGTTCAGGCAGTGGTTTCTGGGGAACATGAAAAGGCCAAACAGGCAATAGCCAGGCTGTATATTGATGAAAAAGCAGCAGATAATATAGAAATCCAGCTCAATGAGGACCTGGCCATTGGTGACCTGCCCTCGAAGGAAAGGGAAGACCTTATGCATCTTATCAAACGCATGGACCACATTGCGGACTGGTCAAAGAGCGCTGTCAGGAACATAGAGGTCATAATTGATGCGGAGATTGAAGTTCCAGAAAAGATTTGGAAGTATTACAAGGTAGTTTCCAGCAGGATCCTGGATGCCTCAAAAGAAGTGAAAATGTGCATTGAGTTCATTGGAGATGATGATGAACAGTTCATGGTGCATCAACGAAATGTACAGCGTATAGAGCATGAGATCGACGACCTGTATTTCAAGGTCAAGAAGGATATAATGATGTCAATGTCCCTTGATCCAAGGGTCATGTTCGTCATGAGAGACATAATTCATGCCATGGAGAATGCGGCAGATAATTGCAAAGGTGCAGTTGATTTGATGCATATAATAATTACAGCAAATAAGTAACTGTAACATCTGCTTAGGGTCTAGGGTCTGAATTTACATTCAAAAGTGATAGGGTCTATGTTTACATTCATGTATAAAGGGTCTACCGCTATCAGACTCCATCTGATAGCAGAAGGATAAATTAATGAGGCCGGTGAACCAAAGTCTAGCTCATTTATTGTCTAGGTATCCAGCCAAACTTAGGCCCTAGACCCTCTCTAACGATAACCAAACATAGACCCTCAATAACGGTAAATATACACAGACCCTAGCCCCTTATGAAACAAATAATAATTTAAGCCAGCATAACTCATTATTATCTCATTTTCTTTAATCTAAATAGACCTATATATTTTTTTACACAGGTATAGAACCCTTTAAATGCCAGTAATGATTTCGCCTAATGGGAGGTATAACTTGGAAACCCGAAAGGTGCAAGTAACTGGAGGTTCTTCGTACATCATAACTCTACCTAAGGAATGGGTCATTTCTGCAAAGATAAAGAAGAATGATCCTGTGGGCGTTGTTGTCCAGTCTGATGGAAACCTGCTCATAACTCCCAACACTACTATTGAAGCCAGTCATATGACAAAGGAGTTCAATGTTGACAATGTCACTGACAGCACATATCTTTTTAGGCTCCTGATTGGCGCATATATCAGTGGTTATCCCAATATAGTTATAAAGTCCCGTTCAGAGATACAGCCATTTGTTAGAGATTGCGTCATAAACTTCACCCAGGTACTCATAGGTCCGGAGATTGTGGAGGAAGATGATCATAATATAATTACAAAGGATTTGCTCAAACCAACTGAAATGCCCTTTGACAAGACCATCAAGAGAATGTTTCTTCTTGTGAAGAGCATGCATGAGAATGTAATACTGGCTCTTGTGGAACGTGACCGCAATCGGGCAAATGATGTCATACACCGGGATATGGACGTTGACAGGCTCCAATGGCTTGTGGCCAGGCAGGCGAATATGGTATTGGAGGACATCAGTCTCTCCAATAAGATGGAGATAAAGCAGAGCAATGTATTGTTCTATTACACACTCAGCAGAATTCTTGAGAGGGTTGGTGACCACGCAATCATTATCTCCAAACACATGCCGGTGCTAATTGACAAGAAGCTCAGCAGCAAGAATGTTGAGATTATTAAATCGGCCAGTGAACTGTCTATAAGAATATTATCCAGAAGTATGGAGGCCTGGCAGAAGAAAGACATAGCCCTGGCCAATGAGACCATTGAGTCTGTGGAGCAGCTGAAGAAGGAATGCAGAAAAATTAATGATATTGCGGCTCACATGAAGGGGGAGCCAGCTGTTGCACTTAGTTCTATCAGCGAGAGTATTAGAAGAACCGGGGAATATGCAACAGATATTTCCGAGTTGATGATGAACCGGTTGGTTAACGAATAATTTTATAATAACTATCCTAGCAGCTTCGGCCCGATAATCTGCCAGAGTATGAGGAATAAAATCGAGAGTGCAAGTAAGAATCCAACTTTATTCACAGTTGCAGTGCGCTTTTCTTTATCTTGATATTTCTTCGACCTTCCAAGCAAGGTGTCAAGCCAGTCCTTGAAGATATATCCGCCGTCCAGTGGAACTGCTGGAAGTGCATTGCTGAGCCCTACCATTAGGTTCAGCCAGAATACCCAGTATGTTGCATTGGCTATTACCCAGAATACATTATCTGGCAGAAAGGACCAGAAGCCGTCAATCTCGTAGAAGTCCATCATTGGCCCCTGCACCGTGCTGAGCCCTGAAAGTGGAAGTGTGAAATAAATTGCCATGGAGCGACCCACATCAGTAATAGTTTCTGAATCCCCAATTGGATGAAAATGATCTGTGCTTAGAGTGAAGGTATTAACGCCCAGATATCCCAATCCCTCATCATCCGATTCATTGGTTATGTCGCTCTTGTCGTCAAGTCTGACAGGAAGAACAAAGTAGCTTTCAGTTTCCTTTTCATAAAATTGTATGTCTACGGTCTGATTGGCCGAGCAATTGGCAATGGCATTTGAGAAGTCCTGGTATTCTGCCACAGTTGTATTGTTGAAGGACACCATTATCATTCCTTTCTCTATGCCTGCCAGGTCTGCCGCAGTATCTTCGCCGACACCGGTAATTCCAACGCCACCGTCATGAACCGGCTGGACAC
>JAUWNU010000078.1 GCA_030612505.1 Methanomassiliicoccales archaeon | reverse complement strand
CTGTCCATATCGCCCACAATCTTTGTTTGGGCAGGCAATATTATTGAATTTCAATTTTGGTCCGCGTTCACCCATGAGATACCACGACAAGAGGTATGGGATGATACTATATAATATCAACCGATTGCCGGGTCACTACCGGGGTTTAAAGGAGGAAAAAACATGAAATCAGATAAGAAATTTGGGTTTGTGAGCAAGGTATTTTCAATAATTCTGGCATTAGCCTTGGCGGTGCCATTGAGCATGATGTTTTCAACGAATACTATAGCCGAGACTACTGATACAACACCTTTAACGGAAATTCCTGGTAGTGAGCCGATACTTGAGGGAGAAATGCCAATCAATTCACCCATGTCTCCAGAAATAGACAATCCATTGAATCTTTCATTGCCGACATTCGACTTTGAACGACCATATGATGCAAATTATAGCATAGAATCAGAACTTCCTATTTTTGAGCATGTTGAAGAGTCCTACAACATCACGCTTGTAACAATGAACTCGCCGACCGGCCCATTGTACGAAGGTGAAAGGAGGCCGGTACAGGTGATTCTGAAGAACAAAGCTGATCATAATATCAAGGACATCAATGTGGATATTTATGACAAACTGGATGACGGAGAGCCAATGTTCCTTACTGATTTGTTGTATGGCTCCATACCCGCAGGAAAAGAGCAGAAGAAGACCTTTACCTGGGAGCCTGAAAAAGGGACGCATTATCTGAATTTGAATATATCATACATAGATGATGGCATTGAGCAGTGGAATGAAGAGGAGTTTGGATTTTATGTTATTCCGAATATACCTGAAGATTTTAATGACTATGACTATTCCCACGGTTCTTATCAAGGGCAATTCAATGATTGGACAGTCGAAAGCGGGGTTACACTAGTCCAACGAGTTGAGATTGCCCCTGGTGTATATCGCAATGAGCTAATTTCAGATGAAGGACAAACGCCACCAGTAGTTCCCACATATATTTTCTTCCATCAGGCCAACATAATTGTCAAAAATGGCGGCACTCTTATATTGGACGGTACACAATTTCCGATAATTTGTGACTCCGACAACCAGTACACCATCACGGTCGAGAACGGCGGCACATTAGAGATTAAAGGCAATTCGCTGATTACTGCGACATCTTCCCTGTATCAGGGATATGGCTTTGAAGTTCACGGCACACTGAATGTCCTGGGAACTCCCACAGTAAACCCGATGATTCGGTGGATGTATGGTGATATGGGTGATCACACAGTACCCGCAGGAATCCAACTATACCGAGGCAGCGATGCCACATTTGAATACGCAAAGATTACGGAAGGCGAGTCCCACAACATCTATGCCGACGGAGCCGAGTTCACTGTTACCAGTTGTGAGATCAGCGGTGCTCAATCGACGGGCATAGCGTGTGGGATATACGCGATAAACGGTGCCGAGATGCATGTTGGTGGAGGTACGGAGATTGATAATAATGGTCATACTGGAATGTACTCTGAGGCCAGCAGCGTTGACATTAACGATGTATCTATGATTAATAATGAGGAGAATGGCGTGTCGGTTTACGGGGATATAGAATGGCAGCCAGGTGGCTGGTCTATATATAATTGGAATTACGAGCCATGGGGAAGGCCTGATTTCAATCCTGGCTCTGATTTAGGTTATTTCATCTGGCTTGATGACCAACCCGCTAAGAACACCTGGCACATCAGATGGAGCGGCGATGGAACCGGTTATTCATTTAATGGAGAACTCACTTTAGATGGCGATAGAACATACATCAATCCTGTCGGGTCTGTAGATAGCATGGGTTTCCCTGATTTAACCACCATATATTTTGAAGACTATGAAAATTCCATTGAGGAAGGTTTTGACTTCAGGTTCGACGGCTCCAAGGTGATATTCGACCTGGAAATATATGATTCAGGCGGAACACCTGTAACCGTAGACACATACATTGGTGCAACGGAAATTCATGTGGACAAAACACCGCTTAGGTTATGCCAAATGAGGCCACCTGTAATTCGTGATTTGGAAATATCAGAATGTAAAGGCGGTCTTTTGGTGTTCGGAAGGTCTTTGGGGGTGATAGAATCTTGTATTTTTTCGGCTTATGAATATAAAGGTTTAACTCTAGATGGAACAAGAATGATGAATGTAAAGAAGGTATATGCCGAGTCAAAAGAAGTGGAAGCGATGACGCTTTTATTATCAGACTATAATACCATATCGAACCTGATTTTGTTCACAGGATACGGTTTTGGTCTTACATTGAGGTACTCCGATGGAAATCAAATAGAGAACGTAAGGGTTTTAGGGGGAGATAGCATTGGAGCAGGCATCTGGACATCATTCTCAGATAGCAATAATTTTAAGGGGTGCCAAATTACAGGTTTCCAATATGGTATCGTGATAGATGCATACTCCAATGGAAATAGAATACATGATTCAGAAATTAATGATTGTTTAGTAGGCATAGTTTTCTATAATAATTATAATTCCAGAGGCGGTAACAAGGTCTCTTTATCTACTATAAGAGGGAACGGATATGGGATATTTGCATATAAACAAAAGCAGTTAGCCATTGATACCAGTGTAGTTCTTGAAAATGGATTTACCGACCCAGGCATAGACACTTACGGAATATGGATTGATGCTTCAATAGATGTGGTAATCAGGAATTCCTATGTTGGTAATAACAAAGACCCAGATATCGGGGATATATCTGTCGGTATTGTCATAACAAACTCCGAAAATATAGCAATAGAAGGAGGGACAGAAACCAGAGGAAGCGATTATGGAATATATGCTTATTCGTGTACTAATCTTGACATAAGAGACTCCACGATTGCTTACAATAACATTGACGGAATTAACGTAGATTCGTGTACCTTCGCCGCAATCGGAAATTCCATAAAAAGAAACGGTGGAATAGGTGTCTGCTTTTGGAATTCAAATGCCAACCAGGTTTATCACAATAATTTCATTGAGAACACAAAACAAGCATTCGATAATGGGGCCAATTTCTGGGACAACGGTTATCCCTCTGGCGGCAATTATTGGAGTGATTGGACAACACCGGACAACTATGATGGCCCTGTGACTCCACAAACCACTGGTTCACCAGATGGAATCGTTGATTTCCCCCAAGTAATAAATGGTGGTTTTAACTTAGATTACTATCCGTTAGCGGAGCCTGTTAACATGATTCCCCACCCCCCTATTCGAATAGATTCTGATGCTGACTTTGCAAGCACAGCAGTGACAGAAGCTTGGATAGGAGATGGAACACCAGCTAATCCGTACATTATCGAAAATTACGACATTGACGGCACTGGATACGGATATTGCATCTACATCGGTAACACGACCGATTATTTTGTTGTGAGAAACTGCTATTTGCATGATGCCAGCGGGGTCGATATTTATCCGTTCTATTATGATTCAGGACTGACCCTTTATAAAGTCCAGCACGGCACCATTACCGATAACATCGCTGACTCTAACGATTTCATTGGCATCTACCTGGAGGACTCTGATAGCAGCAACACCGTCGTTAACAATATCGCCAATTTTAACGGCGAACTTGGCATAGGCCTTGAGTACTCTGATGGCAACGCAATCACAGGCAACACCGCTAACTCGAACGGCGACTTTGGCATAGATATCAATTACTCTGACGGTAATTTGGTCTCAGGCAACACAGCCAATTCGAACGGTTTCGGTGGCATGTATGTCAACGATGCCAAGAGTAATGTAATTGAACACAACACCGTGAATTCGAATAGCCTCTATGGTTTCTGGCTTGAGGATTCTCTCGGCAACATAATCACAGGCAACACGGTTACATGGAACAGCGACTATGGCATTTACGTCAACGGCGATTCCAGTAACAACTGGGTGCATCACAACAACTTCGTCAACAATAAGGGGGGCGGCGTACAGGCTTGTGATGACGGTATCAACAATCATTGGGACGATGGGATTAGTGAAGGAAATTATTGGAATGATTATGAAACTCGATTCCCAACTGCAACCAATGATGGTATAATCTGGGACACGCCATATACCATAGACGGCGGTGTTGGTGCCCAGGACAATAAACCACTGGTTAATCCTGTGTGAGAATACCCGGGTAACGCAGACCCAAACAGTACATGGGTCTGCACCATTTCTATTGCCGCAAAAAGCTGAAGTTCATTTAAGACCCGGTAGTTTACTCAAGTCCCTTCAAGGCATTCTCTTTCAGCACCCGAATTTCCTCTACTGGCCCCCGTGTTCCCCGGAACACAGCAGAGCCTGCTACAAAGGAACTGGCTCCTGCCCTGACAATCTCGGCAACATTATGCTCGGTTACTCCGCCGTCAACCATTATTTCTGTGTCTTGGCCAAGTTTCTCAACTAGATTTCTGGCATCTGTGAGCTTTGAGAAATGCTCTGTCATGCATTTCTGGCCGCCGAATCCTGGTTCAACTGTCATTATGAGGATTAAGTCAAGCTGGGGAATGAATTTCTCTATATCGGAAAACGGTGTGCCTGGGTTAATGCTGATTCCTACCTTTACACCCAAATCCTTGAAGAGTGCAATTGTCTCATTGGGGTCATCATCTGCCTCAATATGAAAAGTAAGCCAGTCGCTTGATTCTGCGAATTTCGGGCCGTATTGCATTGGATGTGATACCATTAGATGCGTGTCAAACGGTATTTTAGAAACTTTTTTCAGCTCATTGGCAAAAGCTGGTCCAAAGGTTATGTTAGGAACAAAATGGCCGTCCATGACATCAAAATGAACTAGATCTGCGCCACCCTCGTTCAGAATACGAATTGCATCACCCAGATTGGTTAAATCAGCCGATAAAATAGAAGGTGCGATTTTTATCTCTCTTCCCATGGTATCCCTCAATTATGCATGTCCATAAAACCCTGGCTGGAGGGTCGCATATCATACTCATCCACATCGGATTCCATTTCCATAACTATGTTTACCAGTGAGTTGACTATCTCTTGCATATGCCTTAATTCGGATCTGAGCTGTTTTATCTCGTCTAGAAGTTCCTGGTTATTTTTGTCCATGAAATTTCCCTTCTCTAATCTGTATAGAAAATCCCCTAAATATACTTACTCCCTTTGAATTAATCTTGGTGGTACGGAGAATATCTGTGAAAATCACCAGCTAATTTTCTGGATTCAGTTCTTTCACACACTGGACAAAACAAACTCCCATCCTTATTGGACAGGATGCCCCGGCACCGGAAACACCTGGCCTTCAGGACTCCAAATTCCTCAGCATTTGTAGCCAGCTGGATTGATGGCTCAACCTGCTCGATCCTTGCCCGGATCATATCGCCGATATGGAATTCATGCCTTGCATCCTTGATATAATCCTCCTTGATTTTTGATACATGGACCACACCAGAAAGATTATTGCCAGCTGTTTTCCCGTTTTCCAGTCCTGAAATGTTTATATTGGCTATAGAATTTGAGACATTTGTTACTTCCCCGAGGATGATATCGCCAGGTTTGAGAATTGGTGGAGGATTAAAGGCCTTAACTTTGGCAATTTTCTCTGCTTCGTCAAAATCCTTCTGGCCTATTATGGCAGCATAGATTATGCCATCATCCTCGTATGTTCCATCTCCAGAAATATATTCCTCGCTGGTGGCCAGTTCATCTCCGGGCATTAATAATTCTGTCATTTTACTCCTATCCTCAACAATGTGACATCAATATTCATTTTTTCTTTCCTGTGGAATTGAAAGGTATGCCTTATCTCAAATTTATAGTTTTTCTTCAAATCCAGAATATGGCCAGCTTCCTCAATTCGCTTGCGCAGGAACGGCAGTGTATCAGAATTATGTAGAGAGTAAATAACCTCTGACACTTCCAATGCCTTATCCAGGAACGGCAAATCGGCATGCTTGGTCTGACTTCCGAAGGGGGGGTTCATGATACAGGTGTCCCATTCTCCTGTTGTTTCTTCTACTGCCATACAATCATAATTTATATGGCATTTGGCATTATTAGCGTTTTCTCTGGCAATGGCTATGGCATCCTTGTCAATATCAATGCCATACACATCAATAGCACCTAGCATACATGCTCCAATGGAGAAAATTCCAGCACCGCAGCCCAGGTCAATAACTCGCTTTTTCTGAATATCTCCCAGCCCATGAGCAGTGTAGAGAATCCCTGCTGCAATCTTTGCCGGGGTCGCATATTGCTCCAGCCTGGCCTTTGGGCTCTGAAAACCCTTTAATTGCTGCAATTTTATTTCAAGCTCTCTTTGTCTCACAGGCCAGAGAGCGCTTAATCTGGATTAAAGTTTTTCACTGCTAATTAGTGGAAATATGTCGAGAACCCCCTGGTCTTTAACAGAATTGACTATTTACACGGATTATAGAAAGGGGTATCCGCCGCATACCGTACATTTTCTAGAATATCAAATCAAAGCCATCTGGCTTTGATAATCAGGTGTGCGGCCTACACAGATAAACATACAGGCCTGAATCGTGATGCCAGACTCTTTAGGGCCTGGTAGTTTATGGAAATCAAAATGTTAATTTATGCAAGCAGATGCCAGTCATAATCGCAAGTTCAAGCAAAACCTATTTACGTACCTTCCTACAATGTATTCTATTGATGTTGGTCGTAAAGGTTTCGGAAAAACTGCAATACAAGGTCGGGAAACTTCAGAAGGGGGTTAAGGTCTCGGACAGCATCCCAAAGGTCGTCATTACAGTCGACAATAAAGATGGAGAAGAGTAATTTCTAATTATTAGCATCCCGATTTGAGCTTAAGCTAGATTAATCCAGGTCTTCAATTTCCCCGAGTACTCTTTTAACCTGTTTCTCGAGGTTCAGATGTAAATAGAGATTTGCAGCACGCCTTAGCTCTATTTTAGCCAGGTCATTATCACCCTTCTCTTTCAGGGCCAGACCAAGTTCTGTATATGCCCCGGCCAGTGATAATGGTGTGTTTATCTCCATGAATATCTCTATGCATTTTTTGTAATGCTCTTCCATGTTCACCCAGTTCTTCTTGGCATGGAATAAACGACCATAATTCTGATGGATGCCTCCCAATCCGACCTTGTCGCCGATATTCAGCATAATCTTCATGCTCTTGTCCAGGTCTTCCTTGGCCTGTTCCAATTTTCCCAGATGAATAAGTGCCTCGCTGGCATTGAAATCAGCCCAGGCAACTATGTTCACCCAGCCACTCTGTTCTCCAAGGTTTCTGCATTTTTCGAATTGTTCCAGTGCTTTATTCCAATCTCCCTGGACAAGGTAGGTATCCCCTAGATTATTATGGGCCCTGGACATTTCATAAATCTCATTGGTGCCCTCAAGGAAATTCAATGCATCCTTGTAGTGAACAATGGCTTCTTCTGCCTCATGATTATCTCCATGGATATTTCCCAGGCCGATATGTGCTGAGCCCAGGATTCGTTTATCATCAACTTTCAGAGCATATTTGATTGCCTTTTCTAAAAATTCTCTTGCAAGGTCATAATTCCCCTTATTCCAGTATATGCCGCCAATACGATTGCAGGACTGGCCTATTGTTAAGGAATCGTTGGCTTCCTCAGCGGCCTCCAAAGCACGTTCATAATACTCCAATGCCTGGTCAAATTCACTTCTTTCTTGATGAATGAATCCCATTCTGCGAAGGTATCTGGATACCAATGTATTATCCTTATTCATCTCTGCCTCGCTTAGAAGTTTGTTGAAGTATTCGAAAGCCTTATCCCATTCTGCCGCAAAGATACAGGTCATTCCTAGATCTTCCAGCATTTTATTACGCTTTTCCTCGGATTCTTCTTCCTCAACAACCTTGTCTAGGTTTTCAAGTTTCTTAATCTCAGAATAAATCTTACGGGCTTTCTCATAGCCGCCGAATGTTCTCATTACCTCGGATAGATTACTGGCTAACTCTGGAAGGTCCCGGGGCTCAATATTATCTGGGTCCGCACCGATGAGCATGCACTGCTTCTTGACAATGAAGTTGCCAATATCGCTCATCTCCCTTTCCATTATGATGAATATCTGTTTAGTAAGTTCCTTGGCCATAGGTTTCACTCTGCCAAACCTCATTAATTTAATTGTTTAAAGATTGATGGTTTGCTGATAATCTTATACTTCATTTTTAAGTATATGCTATGCAATATGGTCTTAATGGCTGAGGATATAGTAATCTATGAACTGAAGCGCATGGACATTCGCGGCGCAACTGTTATTGACGGCTTTCCCAGCGTTGGCCTTGTGAGTTCTATTGTGGCAAATTATCTTATCAATACACTAAAGCTCACCCAGATAGGCATAATGGATTCAGTTTTTTTTCCAACAGTATCTCTTGTGCGGGACGGCGTGCCGCAAAACCCTGTAAGAATCTATGCTGGCGAGAAAGTTGGAGATGGCCCGGATTCCAGCGACCAGCTGGTAGTTTTCATATCCGAATTCCAGCCGCCACCAAACCTTGTGAAGCCAATAGCCAGCGCAATACTGGACTGGACCCAGGACCAAAAATGTAAGATGTTAGTGTCTCCAGAGGGACTGGTCATTGACAAGGAATCCATAGAGATTGAGGGTGGCGAGGAAGACAAAGATTTCGGGGTCTATGGCGTAGGCAGCACCAACTGGATGCGCAATGAGCTTGCCAAGAGCGGTGTAAATGAATTCACCGAAGGCGTCATCACTGGAGTTGCTGGTGTTCTTCTCAATGAAGGTCGAAGAAGAGATTTCAATGTTGCTACAATTCTGGCAGAGGCACACCCGGACTATCCGGATGCAAGGGCTGCTGCTCAGGTCATGGAGATGATTAATAAATTTTTACTTCACATCGAGTTGGATGTTACCCCGCTGTACCAGGAAGCAGAGCGCATTGAAGCCCAGCTCAAGACAATCCACAAGCAGGCTAAGGACGTTAAGACACCGGGTCAACACCAACCGTCAATGTATGGATAAATTATCTGCCTGTGGCAGAATATTTTCCCATCCATTGACCGTAGGTCGCATATCTTAACTATCAGAGCCAGCGGGCTCTGATTTGCATCAAATATTTGTGAGCGATATGCGACGATCACTCGCTGTGTAATCCAACAATCAACCTTTTTCTTCCTATTCTACCTGCTAGGAACGCTAAATCTCGATTTGAATCAATTCAGAATGTTCTTTTGGATAATTTCCAATTCTGATTGCAATTAATGAACCCTGAAATTCAGTCATTGTTTCAATCCAGCCTTCTTTTTCAAAAATCATTTTTTCGATAAGTTTACCCTTTTTATCTAATTTATAAAGAACTGGTTGGCTATTTTTTTCTACTTTTAAATCGCCTCCGAGAAAAATATAATCATTAATCGTAGAAATTGTGATTCCAGTCCCTTCTTCAAAGGTTGATTCCCATACCATATTACCTGAATAGTCAATTTTTATCAAGAAAATACATCCTGATTTTTCCCCAGTTAACAGGAAACCATCATCGAGTTTGCTCATTTCAAGAACATAAAAATCCTTGAACATTTTTTTCCATTCAATATCTCCTATCAAATTTAATTTCAAAATATTAAGATGCCAGATTTTATCAATCTTAGTACTTCCTGAGATAAAAAAGCCATCATTTGTTGAGATTAGTCCACCAGCAATGGAACCGGTGTTTTCTCCATACAATCGCTTCCACAAAACGATTCCTTGTTGATTCATACAGATGAGAAAAAATTGAAATATACCAGCAGGGTTTTTTGTTTCACCAAAAAGTAGGATATTATCATTTGAAATTACACTAAAAGCACATTCATTTCCCAATATCCGAAATGATTGCCCCCATTCTTTAATGCCAGAGTGAGAAGTTTTCAATAAATACGCTTTCCAATCACGACCTCCATCTGGAGACGCATATCCTTCGGAACACCCACAAATTAACAAGCCATCATTTAAAACAATCATATTATGACATTCATAATCAGATGATTTACTACCACCAAATTCTTTGTCAAAAACAATTTCAAAAGATGAATTAATTTTCATTAATATTACATTGTAATACTTATCTTTTTTACTACCTGCCAGATATAGTTCATTTTCTAATGGCACAATGGATGTTATTATGATTTCATCATTAGAATCAAAAAGATTCACCCCTTCAGCCTTCATTCACTCCCTCACATGTACTGAATCTAACAACACGGCCTTCCTCAATCTCAAAGGTTTTGCCAAGAAACTTCTCGATAATATCAATATTAGTTTTTGCATGGCCAGTTAATTCTCTTGCAGAATATTTTCCGCCTGCCGAAGCTAGATACGGTAGAAGTTGGTCAGATGCATAAACATCCACAGAACCATGGCCTTCTATCTCAGCCAGCAAATTCTTTGCAGCCTCCTTTCCAACCTTCTCGGCAGGTTTGCCCCTCTCCCCAAGGGAACTTGCTCCCAAAATGGTATGGCCGTCGGCGGCCGTCAGAACAATTCCCACTCCCTGGCTTGGCCCATTTTCCTTGTGCTGAATATGTATAACCGCTTCTGGGAAGTAATCAAGAACCACCGCACCAATCTGTTCAGCGATTTTTCCTGGCAGGCCAGTGATATTCACAATCCCAGTAATATTAGGTTCAGAAAGCGGCTCAAGTTTTAGTAGCTGTAACTTACCTGTGGACTTTATGCTGGCTGTGACTTTTCCGCCTCCCCTGGGGAAATAGCCCCGTTGCTGGATGTCCAGATTGCATTCTAGACCTATTTTTTCCAGCAGGGGAAACAGTACCAGTGTGTAATAATCAGCTGGCGGAGACCATTTTACGTCTGTTCCGCCT
>JAUWNU010000067.1 GCA_030612505.1 Methanomassiliicoccales archaeon | reverse complement strand
TGCTATTGGGAGTGGATTTGCTGTATGTATTTGATATTTGCAAGACCGCTGGCATTAAGCCAGTGTCACCAGTCCAGTTGTTCGGGGGCGTTCCTGGGGATTCGGAATCAAAATCGTCCTCAAATTCTATTGCCAGTGGGCGTTCCTCACCTTGTCCCATTAAAGAGCTATCAACTCTAAAATTATCAATATCTGCCGGATTTATAGCCTCATTGTAAATTCTAAAATCATCAATATATCCAGCATAATCCCAGAATATCCCCCAGTCTGTTCCAATGTATAGGGTATTTGGATTGGTAAAGTCTCCCCCGGCACTTGTATTGGTGCCGACACTGGCACCGTCAACGAACATTTCCATTGTACTTCCAGACCGAGTAATGCCTACATGATGCCATTCTCCATCTGCAATATATGGGCCATTAATGCCGGCAGATGTACCATTACCACTTATTAACAAAGCTCTAAGGAATCCAGTATCAGTGATGTACATCACATATCCCTCTGTGGCTCCGCCAGATTGCCTTTTCTCGAATACTCTGCCATTATTAGCAGCACTGGTATTAATCCAAGCATAGATGCTGAAATCCTCTCCATCGGCAAAATCAATCATATCATCATGCGGAACAGCTACATAATCGCCGGAGCCATCAAACCAGAATGAATTTCCAACAATTCCTGATTGATTAATAGTGGCACCAGTAATATTTCCGTCAAGTGACCCAGCAGAATCATATGCTATACTACCGAACAACTCATCCAATTTCCAATGAGCGACAGCTTCTGGGCTGGACGAAACATATGAAGCATCTGATGTGATATTGTAGAATAGCACACCATCTCCATTATTTCCCACAGTTAGCGTGTCTGTGTAAATTTCACCGGACTGGACAGAAGTATCATAAAATGTGGGGTCAACCCAAATATCTGGTAAGTATTTCACTTCAACAAATGTGCTTTGCTGATTATTTGCAACAAATGTTTCATTGGCCACTGGCAGGGCCTCTACACTAACAGTGAATATACCCTCAAGTGTCGGAATCCAATTGAAGTTCACAACACTTGTCTCACCCTGACTCAATGAAGGTATTATTGTACTGTTTTCTAAGAACCCATCAATCAACAAATCAACTTCAATATTGGTTTCATTATTAAGGCCAGTGTTTGATATTTCTGCCTGAACCCAGCAATTGTCCAGGGGTTCCAGAAGATTTGGCGCAGACATGTTTTCAACCGCAATATCATGGTCCAATAGATTGCCTAGAACTATGATATCGTCCACATACCATCCCTCAAAATTGTTCCCAATATTGTCTAGGGTATCAAAGAAGAACCTTAACTGAATGCTGTCTCCCAGATATGATGTTATATTAAATTCATAATCATTCCAATTTAACATGGGATCTCCAGAGAGCTGAGCCAGGGGCAGGAAGGCACCGCCATCTGTGGAGATGTAAATCCATCGTTGGTCCCAACTAGTTCCTGTAGTTTCAGTTTCATACCACCCCTGGAATTTGAGAATTGCATCTGTACACCATGACACATCAATGATTGGTGAAGTAACTGAACCACTATTGGTAACACCAGTGTCATAGTCAACCCCGTCATTATAGGCCCAGCTATGTGTAGGGCTCAGTGATATATCCGGGGAGGCTCTTGCATTGGATATATGCCATAGTCCAGTGTTTGTCCATCCATTCTGACCAGATTCCACATCTTCCTGGAAAATTATATATGTAACTAAAACAGAATCACCAATGGCATTATTATCAAGATAAGCCTCTGCGAAAACCGGAACCGTGCTTACTTCCACTCCAATAATTCCAGTATTTAATGGTGTCCAGATAAATTGAACATCCACACTTGAATCGGCGTTCAGAACTGCAATAGTTTGTGAATCTATTACAACCCCAGATATTGAAAGTTCCACAGATATATTAATTTCATCAATCAAGCCCAAATTCTCGATTGTTGCATTGATATTTGTGGGCTCAAAAACATTAATTGTGTTTTTAATAAATAGGTCAGTCACAGCAATATCAGAACCCACAATAACATCTTTAAACATCTGATTATTGGTAGTGATGTTTTCTTGTGGTACTGGAGATACTTCAATTCCCACTAAGTATTCTCCTTCAACAGATGGTGTAGTCCAGGCGAATGACATGTCAATAAACATCCCGGCCTCAAGAAAAGCTATTGTCTGTGTATCAATTGTTGCCCCATCAAGAGTTAGGTTAACCTGCACATTTGACTCATTGTTCAGGCCCTGGTTTAATATTGTTGTATTAACAAATGTACTAGTATTTTGAATATGGTAGGCTTCAATATCCAGGTCATCAACAGCCACGTCATGGTCTGGTGCTCTTGGGTTCTTGATAGAAAGCTCAGGGTCTCCAAATAGAGTAAGCTCGTAATAGCACCATCTCATAGCACCTGTGTTTATCAGGCCAATATTTTGCTCTTTTGAATATTGATTTGCAGGTCCAAGCTCTCTAATATCTTGCCCGAACAGAGCATCAAAGAATTTTCTGTCAAAGAATTGAGAAGAGCCATTTGTACCCAAGTGCTCTCCCCAGCCGTATCTTGAGTTGCCAATGAAGGCAAATGCTCCATGAGGTGTTCCAACAAAATGCTCACATATACAATCGGTTGATAGGGTGCTACCACCTGTATTTCTATTGTCAAAGGAACCATCATAGCAACCCTGGCTGTATCCAAAGAAATACTTGTCATTTGTAAACGCATCCACATCTGGATTATACAGTCTCATGCAATAGTCCACATCAGAATGCCCCAGATGATTGATGATATGAACACCATTGTTTATTATTGATATAATGTCAGAAGGTACCCAGCTACCTCCTCCTAGATCCCTATCATACAATGTGCTGACATTGAAATCATCTGGAATTGGTGGGTTGGCCCAGCACCCATAGGCAATTTCATCCTTGTAATCGCCACCCCACGTGGGGTCAGCCCAGAGAAGCTCGCCAAGCATTAGGATATCTTCGAGATAATCATCAACAACACCCTCATAGGCCAGTGTCTTCATGACGAAATTGGAGATTTCAGCATCCGAATCAATTGGCGCTCTGCCAATATACACCTCAGCCAGCAAGTCAACTTCTCCACCACCAACACCGTCATTGGTTTCTCCGTATATGCCGTCACCATCATTATCAAAATTTCCATCCAGACATGCATAATAGATATCTGCTGGAATATCATCGTCTGGCATACCATATGCAATGGCATAGAACCCTCTGTGTGGGATTATAGTGTCCCCACTCTCACCGCCAACGTCGCCGCCATCTCCATCGCCGCCCAGGAGAATATATTCAGTTTCCCAGTTGAGATATGCATCAGTTATGAAGTTCCTTATCTCTTCTTGATCATCTATGCCGTTGTAATCTGAATCTGCATAGATGTCCTCTACCGTTACAATTGTAGCAGAAATGCCCTTATTTATTTTACTAGCTATTAGATCTTCAAAATTGAATGCTCCAGAAGCATTCAGGAAACTGGCACTTGTAATAATTACATACTCAAATGTATCTGCTGGATCCACAATTGATGTTGGCTGATTGCCCTGGGATGAAGCAAGGACTTCAGCACATTCATAAGTATTCAAAACCTCTGGGTTAGATATCCACTCTTCTACAAGGGCTTCATCGGTACCCAGGCCTCTGAACAGAGTGTCACTGACATCGAAATAAGTCTTTTCCTGGGTTATGATTTCCAATTCCATATTCTTATAATATGAAATAGAGCCAGATGCAGGAATATAAGAAACCGGCAAAAGATTCACAATAAGGACATTATACCCTCTAAATTGCTGGATTCCGACAGATTCAAAGCACTGGGCCGGATACGCCTCACTTGAACTGTACAAGATTGGGTTTGGAGCTGTCATCAATCTGTCTGAATGAGGAACAACTTCTATCTCAGGAAATGCCAATTCATTGCCCCCCCTCTGTTCCCAAAGTTCCTTTGGATTGAGTTGCTCAGATATCGGCTCACTCTGATAATCTGAATAATAATCATTTTGAGTGCTATAACTCAATAATGGGAACTCTTCCTGCCCTGGAGTAATTACATAGTTTCCTGGAAGGTCTCTGATATTAATTGGTTCCACCTGGATATTGGTCACTTCATGCCCCATAGGAATAAGAACTCCAATGGTTTTCAGCGGAAGAACTGGCTCTCCCTTTGCGCCAAACGGGTCAAGCCCGTCCATAATCACATTGAAATATTCATTATTTCTGATGATATCCGGCTCTGAAAAATCAAAGCTCAAGGATATGGTACTTATTTCAGGAATAAAGATTCCAGTCTCGCTTGCAGCTGTGTTATTAATTCCAGCAAGCCCACCAGCCAACATGAAAAAACATAAGGCAAATGCCATGACTTTCTTATACGCGCCCACATAGTTGAATACAGGATATAGTTTTAACATCTCTTCACCCCTCATTGTTATGCTGTATATTCTAATTCTGTTATTTTAACCTTTCTTATTATCAATATGTACTATTTCTTATTGGTATGCAATCTTAATGAAAGATTTAAGTAATTTGCCAATCATATTACCCATGTTCAATATGAATCAAAGTGGGCCAAAAAAACTTTCCAATATGATTATTGGCTTAACGATAGCTAGTATATTCATTCTTGTGAGTTTCTTGCCAATAATTTCCGGTGTTCCCGAATCAGAGCTTCAGGAAATTTATGCAACAATTCCTGGGGATGAAATAACCGCGTTTAACAAAACCCTGGAGATAGAGCATATAATCCGCCAGATGGACGAATCTATGTTAAGCGAAAATATTCAAAAAATGCAGGATTTCAAGACCCGCTATGCTTACCGTGGAGACAAATGCAGTTTAGCCGCAGAATACATATCTTCGGTTTTTGAAAGAAACGGTCTGGAAGTGGAATATGACCCATTTGAATATGCCAATTATAAAATGAAAAATGTTGTTGGCACAAAGCCTGGGGTTTCCACATCAGATGCCCAGGTAATAATATGTGCCCATTATGATTCAATATCCAACAAACCATGGGTGGATGCACCTGGAGCAGACGATAATGGGAGCGGTGTTGCAGCGGTGCTGGCTGCCGCTGAAATCCTATCAGATTATGATTTCAATTATACCATCAAGTTCATTACCTTTAGTGGGGAGGAACTTGGGCTCAAGGGGAGCTATCACTATGCTGGAGAAGCAATCGCAAACGGTGACAATATCATAGGGGTTATCAACCTGGACATGATAAGCAATAATGATAATCCAGTATATACCGTCAACATGCATTATGGTGCTTCAGTCGGTTCAGTAGATAGGTCTGCCAATCTCACAGCCCATATGATTTCGGTTGCTGAAAATTACTCACATATTTATCCAATATCCATCAAACCATCAGGGTCATCTAGTCAAAGCGACCATCATCCATTCTCCTACTTTTGTCCCTCCATCATGCTTATCGAGACTGATTTTTCATCCCATTATCATACAACTCATGATTTGATTGATTATCTGAATCTCACTTACGGGGCTAATGTAACACAAATCGCCCTGGCATCTGTGGCAGAACTGGCACAACTCAATTCAACAGATAATATGCCGCCATCACATGGTCCGGGCTTCCCATCAAATAATGGCTATGGGCAAGGACAACCGACCATATCTCTGTCCATCAAAGACCCGGCAGGCATAGATGTGGCAGGCCTGGAAATGTTTGTGAACGGAACTCAAGTGGCTCCAAGTTTTGTCCTGGCTCCCCTGGGCTATAATTTAACTTACACCCCAGCTATGCCCTACTCTGACGGCCAGATAGTCAATGTTTCAATCAAGGCAAATGACACCAATGGAGCAGGATTCAATTATTCCTGGGAATTCACTGTAGACGCCCTTCCGCCAGCTCCTCCAACCAATTTCAGCATAGCAACATCAAGAGTGGAGCTAATCAAACAGGGGCTTGTCATGGATGTAGGGCCCTCTACTTATGACGCTAAACATGTAGTAGCACCCTCTGTGATATATCATGATGGTGAATACAAGATGTGGTATGCTAGCCACGATAATAACAGGTATAATATTTCCTATGCTAACTCCTCAGACGGCATTAACTGGAACAAGCAAGGTATGGTGCTGCATAATGGAACAATCGGCGAAGCAGACAGCAGATGGGCAATCTACCCAGAGGTTCTCTATGACGGCGAATACAAGATGTGGTATTCTGGGTATAATGGAACTAACTTGCAAATTTTATATGCCAATTCTTCAGATGGCATTGCCTGGACAAAACAAGGGCTTGTAATTGAAACCGGTTCGGCAGGCCAGATGAACAATATGTACTCTTTCCACCAAAGTGTAATAAAAGATACTGAGTACAAGATGTGGTACTCAGCAGTAGGTGATGGAGACTGGTCTATAATTTATGCCAACTCATCTGATGGAATAAATTGGGTTCAGTATCCAGTTGACGTATCTCCCAGAGGTTCTGGCATAATTCATGGGGATTCTCATTTGGGATATCCAGAAGTGGTTTTTGAAAATAATGAATATCATATGTGGTACAGTCGTTATGATTCATACAAATCCAGACTAATGTATGCTAATTCATCCGATGGAATTAATTGGAGTGACCAGGGTCTGGCCATTGATGCAGGTTCTGTGTGGGGAGATTATGATTATCTCAGTGCCGTACATTGCAGTGCAATGATAATGGAAAACGAAACTAAGGTCTGGTATTCTGGCTACAATAATGGAAACTGGCGAATAATGTATGCCAACCTAACCCCCGAAGCCAATAAAACTGACATAACCCTTTCGTGGACACCATCTAGTTCATCCGATATAGTTCGGTATGAGATATTCAGAGAATCCCGGCCAAGCGTATTTGGGGCACTTGAAAAGGTCAAGCCAGAATTTTATTCAGCATTTGATTCCCAGACTACGTGGACAATGGAAACCGCCTCATATTTCAACACATCAGTTTATGGCCCAATTACGGCCACTGACCCATCCTATTTCTATTTGCCAGAGGACAATATCCAAGAAATAACATTATTCATCCAGAAGCCGGGCGGGGAATGGATAACGCTTGTGGATGGTGTAGACTTTATTTGTGATTATGTGCCAGGCAAGGTGGATATTTCCTCTCCAGATTTTGTAACTGGCAGTACGATTTACGCGACCTTCAATTATTCTGCAACAAGGGCACTTTGCACCAAAGGCAACTCAATCACCGACACCAGGGCCGGTGAAGAATCCGCTGAGAATTATTTCTATATTATCAGGGCAATTGACAAGGTTGGCCATGTAACCAGGCAGGAGTTGATTGTTGGGAAGCAGGCAACTACAGTAGATGCAGGCTGGAATCTTGTTTGCAGCC
This sequence comes from Methanomassiliicoccales archaeon, assembly GCA_030612505.1. Taxonomy (GTDB): domain Archaea; phylum Thermoplasmatota; class Thermoplasmata; order SG8-5; family SG8-5; genus JAGLQM01. Next base: position 5,127 of record JAUWNU010000067.1, on the reverse strand, counting down.
CGCTCCTTCAGGATACAAAAATCATCAACTCTACAATGGAAAGTCTTGACTGGGAACGGGCCAGGACCTGGAACACCCAGGAAGTGCCATATTGGACAATTCATGTACCAGGCAGATCACCATCACTCAATACGCTAAATGTTGTCAATGATACTGATGGAATATGGGTGAAATCAGCCCAGGGAATTTACGTAACAGCAGGGCCAGTTCATAATATTACGTACGACCTGAAGGCAGGCTGGAACCTTGTATCTTTCCCGTATTATGAATCCAAAACACTTTCTGATATATTGGTGGGCCTTCCATGGGACAGAGTTGAGGTATTCGACCTAGCAGCGCCATATCTTATTGTGGAGAGTTCAGGGAGCCTTGTGCCAGGCCAGGGATTCTGGATTCACCTTACATCTGATGCTGTATGGAATACTTATCAATATTAGCTTATTTTTGACTATAAGTTTTCTATGTAAACCGTCAAAAATAGTAAGCACGAAAGCTTTATTTGTTATGAGAGTAATGATGAAATCAGCCATTGTACGAAGATTGTGATGATGCGTGTATTCATTATGAACCCAAATTCATTGTGATACATGCAATAATGATTCACAACGCAAGCGATGGTCAACAAACGGACGTCTTTAAAGGGTCCCTCCAGGACAGAGGTGTGTCGCCTTAGAATGACTGGAGACCAACCCAGACGTCCTACAAACCCTCGGCTAGGGTCAGGGCGCTGAGAGAGCTAAGCTTACTGTGACGCTTCCTGTTAATGCCGAGGGACATACCGTCCCTCGGCGTCGAGTAAATCACTGCGTGATTTCTCGATTGTTGTGTCTAATGAAAGAATGAGACAATACACCTCTGGGTGTCCCTCGCCTGTCGAGCAAATTTCTGCTAAATTTCTCGATTGTTATGTCTGACGAAAGATTGAGAAAACACACCTCTGGGTGTCCCTCGCCTGTCGAGTAAACCACTGCGAAAATTGTTAATCTGGCTAACCCACCTTTTCTGGCTCTACTGGCTCAGGCTCCGGCGGCTCCATCTCTTCAGGAATTGCTTCATCAGGACTTTCCTCAATCTCCGGCATATCCTCTTGCTGTGGTGCCTCAACCTTCTCTGGTTTCTTTTTCTTCAGGTCATCCTCTGTAAAATCGTATTTTTTCATGGCCCTCTTCAACTTCACCCTATTCTTTCGAAGGTCCATTCGTAGAGAACGATTGGCCATATAAAGCATGATTGTCAGTACCAGCAAAATAATGATGGCCGCATACAAAAGCAGATCTCCAAGGGAAGCAGGAACCTCCTCAGCTTCTGTAGTATATTGCCATGATTCTGTACTGCCCAGAAATAATCCGTCAATGCTCCTTGCAGTTCCAGCCACCGAGACAAAATAAGTATCATTGTATTCCAACGGATTATCAGGCACAAATCTCACAGCATCTCCGGTGCTAATCCAGATGAATGTGCCGTTTAATTCAGCGGTGGAGTTTCCGAATGAGAAAGCGTCCTGAACCGAGGTGCGGTTCATCTCATGGCTAAATGATATCTCCACATAGAACGGGTCGATTGGAATAGTTGAATTTCTTATTGGGAACACACTGATAATGGTCAGCTCCTCTGGGATAATCACTCCTTCAGTGGCAAACGTGAAAGTAAACCTGTCGCCAGGGTCTCCGTCGCCATTACCGTCCAGCTTTGTTCCAACAAGGTCCAGGGCAGTGTCCATTATTGTTACCCTGTACGAGGCACCCTCCAGAAGTTCATCATTAAGAGCCAGAGTGAAATTTCTCTGGTTTGCTGTTGTTGCCGCATAATCTAAATAGGGAGAAATTGAAATGGCATTTTTCACAGAAGTGACATCCATTGGCTTTGTGAAATTGACATAAATTGCCGGAAGCGAGGTTGAAACCTCTGACTGACCAGCCGCAGGATAATGCGACTCAATGGCAGGCGGCTCAAGGCCAGTGGTAAATGTGAAAATAAAACCATCATTTGGCTCTGAAATGCCATTGTTATTACCGTCCAGCGTTTTGCCGTGAACCGAGGTGGCATTTGTTCCCAAAAGTACAGTGTAAGTTGAATCATAGTTCAATAGTTCATTTGGTTGAAATGTGAATAGAATGTTTTCTGAATACCAATCGACAATCCCATCATCTGCATGCCAGATATCTGTACCATCTGTGTAGGAGAACGCATCTTGCACAGTTTCTGGAATCATTGACAGATCAAATTCCAGGCTGATGTGTGTATTAACTGGCACATTGAATGCTCCGCTTGGCGGATATGTATCTATAACATGGGGTGGCGGCGGCTCCAGCCAGGTGGTGAATGACCATGTATAATTGCTACCTATTATTTTTCCGCCAATATCCCTTACCATTGAGCCATTGAGATTGAAAGTATAAGTCTGATTTAGTTCCAATGCAGGATCAGGATAGAAAGTAATCATGGTTCTATCTCCATTCCAAACCTGGGTGCCGTTTCCTATGGTGAAGGTCAAAGTGTCATTGGTGTAGGAAAATGCTTCCTCAACAGAGCTCTGGTTCATTGGCTCCGAGAAGGTTATGATTATTGGAGTATTGGGGTCAACATCTACCTGGGAGTTTGCCGGGTTTGTAGATACCACATAGGGCGATTCGTCAGTTGTTGTGAAATTCCATTCCAGAACATCTTCTGGCCAGTATCCACCAGTGCCGTTCCCGTCCTGATCCAGCATATTGCCGATTATGTCGGTTGCAGTAATATTCACAGTCACAAAATACTGTGTTTCATAGGCGAAATCATCGTCTGGTATGAATGTGGAATTGTTTGTGGTCGAATTATGATCCCAAGTTCCGTTTGCCGAGGAGTAATTTGTCACGCCGTCTGTGTAATTGAACGCCCCCTCAACCGAGGTCCAGTTCATTGTCTCGTTCCAGGCGATTTGAATAATAGCGTTGAGAGGAATCTCTGTTCCGTTGGGGGTGTAGTTGAGGGCTATTGGCGGAATAAAGTCGGCAAATAAGAACAGGTCATACGGATACATCAAAGGATAATTATCAAAATTACCATTTCCAGTGGAATATGGGGAATCTCCTATCCCATCTTTTCCCCAGGTATCTTGATTATTGCCCATATAGAAATCATCACCAGTATAATCGGACCAATAATTTCCACCCGAGGGATAGCTATCATCCCAATCATTAACCCCGTCATCCATAGCTGGAATAAGATTGTTTGATAATGAATTATGATAAATCCTGTTTGAATCACACGCTGAAGCCAGTCGAATCCCATAAGTGCTATTAGTTTCAATTTTGTTTTCAAAAATAATATTTTGATCTGACGAGACTAGAAAAATTCCAGCCCCATCTGGGTGAATTATATTAAAAATATCATTGTTTGATATTGTTGTATTATCGCAATCCCCAGTAGTTCGGACACCAGCAAATTTAACGGAATGAATTTGGTTATTTGCTATCGTATTATTATTTGAGTTTCTCATATAAATTCCAAAACCACCACCTGATAAAACACAATCGCTAACATTAATAAAGTTTGAATAACCAAGAGTTACTGTACTATCCTGGCTTAAACCAGTGACATTTACATATGTGCAATTAGCAAGTATTACTTGACCAGCATTTGTTGGTACTGTAAAATTAGCAGAATTGGTAAAATACAATACACTTTTTCCATTAAATGTGTTTGAATCTGAAATATTATAAGAACACCAATCGTCTTGGTCACCAGCTATACTGATTTCGTTATTAACAAGAGTGTTATTATCATAATATTCTCCATATGGCGTCCAGCTCATTATTCCCATCCCATTATTAACAATGCTATTATTTTGAACAATAATAGAAGAACTCCGGGTAGATATGCCATCACCTTCATTGTTTGAAATGCTACAGTTTGAGATAAGGACATTAGACGAACTGTAAATGTCAATGCCGCATGCTACATTATTTGTTATGGATAAATTTGTAATATTGCAATTGTCTGCGTTATGCAACTCTAATGCGGCATCTCCAGCATAATCTGGAACGCCGTACAAACTGCAATTTTTAATGGTAAAATATTCGGTTGTATTCCCCACATAAATACAGTAGCCATCGCTAGTTCCATTGATATCTAAATTCTCAATAATCCAAGGAGTCAAGGCACTACCATCTCCGGCACTGGCAATCCCTGGAAAATCCGCATTAGAATCAATTCGGATGGGCAGATGTGACACCACCGGGGCGTTAATTGTAATGCCCACCCCCTCAGAATCTGCCGCCGGAGCCAGCATTATCCCACTCAGCAATAAACTTAGCACAATGAGCAATCCCATTCCCATTCTCATGGTTCAGGCTATAGTCCGAATAGTTATAAATTTTGGGGATAAGAAGCAGATACAACGTTTCTTAGGTTTTTGGCTCCCCTACTCGTTGAACGCAGAGCGTTCGACCATGGCATGGAAACAGTTTATTACTAAATCAAATGCCATACTACTCGCAACAATCTGCAAACAATTGTTGGATTCGGCAACTAAATAGAAACAGATATAGAATCCGACCTGATTGAACATTATTACAACAATCACAATCAAAAGTTCCGTAATCTCGTAATTAACTACATAAAATCAAAGAGATTATGGGTGTTATCCCATTCTCATTCTCATGAAATGGGCTATAATGCGAATCCTAATAAATTTTGGGATGGTATGATATTGGATATAGGCCCGCCCCATTTCATTAACCCCCCACCCAACTTCTGCGCTTGCTCGCCCCAACCCCCGCTCACCTGCTCGAAGTTGTTTTTTCTGATTATTTTCTAATTATCAATAAGGATTTGGCTCCCTACTCGTTGAACGCAGAGCGTTCGACCATGGCATGGAAACAGTTTATTACTAAATCAAATGCCATACTACTCGCAACAATCTGTAAACAAGTGTTGGGTTCGGCAACTAAATAGAAACAGATGGAGTTTCTGAGACTATACATTCCAAGCTCTTGTAAGGTGGAGTTTCTGAGACTATACATTCGGAGTTTCTGTAAATATATTGTTCTAAACTTCCGTCGAACTGGAGTTATAATTGATGAAAAAGTACAGTTCGCTTAAACTTCCAACGAACTGGATACTAATTGTTTTTTAAGCACAGTTCGC
>JAUWNU010000014.1 GCA_030612505.1 Methanomassiliicoccales archaeon | reverse complement strand
GCATACTCTACCTGGAACAATCTTCCGTCAGGGGAAAACACTGTAATCGCCCTATCATAGGCCATCTGTCCTGCTTGCATTTAGCTGCCTCCTTGGGGGGTGATATGATGAACGATATTAAAGCTTTGTCGAATGTTTTATCAGAGCTTCACAAGCCTGGCATTGACATTATCCCCGTCAATCTCGATTATCGCGCCCCGGCCGTCCTTTACAGGTCCTGGGTTGATGCAGGTAATTCCCTCCAGTTCCACAATACCAGGTGATTCATGGGCATGGCCGGAAAGCACAACTTTTGGTCTATGTTTCAGGATGAATTTTCTGAGTTCGGTATCGCCTATATTTCCAGGGCCAGGTACAAAATCATTACATCCATAAGGCGGAACATGGGCCACCACAATGTCTGGCGGGAACTCTGGTTCCAAACCTTTGGGGAAAGGATATGAGAGTCCCAGAATGTCCAGGCCCTTGATCATTTTTGATTCGTTCAGCAGTCCTGCTGGATGTTCCATAAGAAGCTGAATAACATCTCCTGTGTCACAGTTTCCGTTTACTGCTATTATTGGGATTTGAATAGACATAAGCAGCTTTCTTGCCCATTTTGCAGGGCCAAAATGAGTAATATCACCAGCTATAACAAGAATATCTGGCTTATGGCTGTTGATTAGTTTTTTGATGGCAGCAAAGCCCCCATCACTTCCATGGATATCTGAAACCAACAGTATCCGAACCATTAGCTCACCAGATGCCCAATCCAAAATCCTGGAATATGATGAAATAACCAATAGCGAATCCCAGTATTGCACCGGAGTTCAGCAGCGGCAGGCCGGCCTGTGGTCTGCCTTTCATAACATAGTGCATTAGAATGCTATATCCAACCATTGCGCCAATCAAAGTGCATATGGCCACTCCAATGCTGTCCATTGTTGGTGACCAGCCCACGACTTCTCCTCCTTCGTATATCGGGGCAAGAAATGTCATGGCTGAAACAACCAAGATCCCTGGGAATACTATATCCCCCAGGCCCATGAACATGGCCTCTCGTTTGGTATCGCCCTTGATGCTCTTTTTTATGCTCTTCTGCTTTTTCAGGGAATAGTTCTTAACCTTTGGAACAACCAGGACTACTGGAAGTCGTTTTTCAATCACCGAATCTGCTAAATCTATCATATGCTTTGTCTTGTAAACTGCTATGGCATCATAGATAGCCAGTGCAATCATAAGAATGAATATTGGTAAAATTCCCAGCGATATTCCAAGTATGGCAATTATGCCTGCCCCTACAAGTATGCCCAGGGTATCAACAACATACCATTCAGGGTACTTGTATAAAATCCAGACCAAGAACGCAGAAAAACCGATTGTCAGTAAGAAATGTATCCATCCTATTTCATCATAATAGAAGTAGAGATTATTACCTGCCAGGAAAGCCACAATCCACCCTAGTGGAATCGCAAACACATACATGAGTGCCATTCCGCTGGCAAATAGAACCAGTGCTTGAATAAAGCCAAGCTTTTTCTTTTTTGCCAGAAATAGAATTACTCCTGAAAATAATAGAATAAAAATAACATAAATAACTGGGATCGTCAGATCATTAGGGTCCTCAAAGGCCTGATATCCACTGTCCATGAATGGCAGGGAAAGCAGCATTGCCAGTACTATGGTTACCACGAAAATAAAGCCCATGAATATTACTGAACCATACTTATCGAACCAGCTGGCCATAATATCACTCAGTTACCACGTGACCGAATGCCACGCTTCCGGAAATATTATCAATCTTAATCTTCACCACTGTGCCCTTGGTTGTGCCGGGAACGAAAATCGCATATTTGTCAATCTTGGCAATTCCATCGCCCTTTCTTCCCAGATCCTGGATAAGAACCTCGTAGGTATTGCCTATTACCAGTGCCGGACCTACCTCTGTAATCACCCTTGGAACTTTCACTGGTCTATGCGCACCACAGGCTTCGCATTCAAGAATAAGAACACGTCCATCCTTCACAAGACGAGAATCCGGCTTGCCGCATTCCGAACAGACCACAAATGTATTGAAATATGCCTTCAAGCGGGATTTAACCTGCTCATTGACCAGGCGGCTTTTAAAAACCGCTCTCTTGCCGTCCAGGTTTCCTGCGGTTCCCAGCTCTCTCAAAAGATATGCGAGAATGGCTTCGGGTTCTCTTCGGAATGCATCTGCATACTCCCCGAAATTACGAAACACAGTGGTTTTACCCTCAATAAACAGGTCTGGCTCAGGCATTTGAAAACGCTCACCGTCGCTAACATGTTCTGGCAAATTGCACTTTGCTTTTTTCAGCAATGCTTCATAATCATACTCGGTCATTGGCCTTCCGATACTAACAATGGATTAAAAGGCTTTCCATTAGCATAACTCTGCTAGAAGGGTCTTTGTTTGTAAACTAGTATAGAGGGTCTAGGGTTCAGGGTCTACCGCTATCAGACCTAATCTGATAGCAGAAGGATAAATTAATAAGGCCGGTGAGCCAAAGCCAGCTTTTCATTGCCTTGGGCACCCAGTCAAAAAATCCTAGACCCTTTACTAACGATAACCATACATAGCCCCTATTACTTTAAACAATAACTTAGCCCCTCTATTAGCGTTAATTAAGCACAGACCCTCTCTAACGATAACTAAACGTAGACCCTATATCTTTTGAATCTAAACTCAGACCCTGATTATTTGTACTGCCTACAGTAGTTACAATACCATCTGCTATGCTGTTGTACCCATCTCATTGGCTGGCCGCATGTTGGGCAGAATTGTGCCGGTGCTTGTGCTGCTACAGGAGGCGGAGCCCCATGATAGTGGTGATGAATTTGCTGTACCGGTCTCTGAATTGGTCCTCTTACTATTAGCCAGATTATAAGTGCTATCCAGCCTAAGAATAAGTACAGAACAACCCATAATGCGCCACTGGAGCCTCTTCTCTTTGCATCCTTGTATATCCAGAACAATAAGTATATCCAGATAATGAAGAATATCAGATAGCAAAGACAGTATATCCCTGTGAAGCTTAATGCCGGTAAACCCGTTGGTACTTGTAAGAACATTTTTACACTTCCTCTGAACCTGGATGGCTATTGGCCTTTATAATTATTTGGGATTACCCTTTCATAACACCCAGCGGCTTAAGTTTTGCAACCAAACTGCTTATTCCAGCCCCCTCCACAACCCTGACAACATCATCAATTCTCTTGTAGGCCTGTGGTGCTTCCTCGGTCAAAACTTCCTTGCTGGCTGCCTTGACATAGATTCCATCTCGCATCAACTCATCCTTTATCTGGCTAGGGGAAAATTTCCTCACAGCAGCTTTTCTGGACATTACCCTTCCTGCGCCATGGCATGTTGAGCCAAAGGTCTCCTTCATTGCTGCATCGGTTCCTGCAAGAACATAGCTAGCTGTTCCCATGTCCCCGGGAATAATAACTGGCTGTCCGTGGTCCTGATAGTCCAGAGGAACGTCGGTCTGGCCAGGGCCGAATGCCCTTGTTGCGCCTTTCCTGTGCACATAAACCTTCTTTCGCTGACCGTCAACCTGATGCTCTTCCAGCTTGGCAATATTGTGGCACACGTCATAGACAAGTTTCATGTCCATTTCCTCGGCATCCCGATCCATTACCTCGCTGAAGGATTCGCGGACCCAGTGTAAAATTAATTGGCGGTTATTCCATGCAAAATTAGCACCGCAGGCCATGGCCTTGAAGTAATCCTGAGCTTCTTTGGACTGTGCCGGAGCACATGCCAGCTGCCTGTCTGGCAAATGGATATTATATTTCTTAACTGCTGATTCCATCTCTCTCAAATAATCCGAGGCAATCTGATGACCAGCTCCTCTTGAGCCCGTGTGGATCATTACCATTACCTGGTCAATCTCATTGATTCCGTAGGCCTTTGCCTTTTCCTTGTCGAAAATTTCATCAACACGCTGAATTTCAAGAAAATGATTTCCTGCTCCCAGGCTTCCCAGTTGCGGAGCGCCGCGCTGTTTAGCCTTCTGGCTGACAAAATCAGAATCAGCATTCTTCATTCTGCCGCCCTCTTCTGTATGCTTCAGGTCGCTCTCCCATCCGTAACCATTTTCAACTGCCCATTCAGCACCAAGGTTCATAACATCTTCAATCTGATTGCCCTTGAGTCGAATTTTCCCCTTGGAACCAAGGCCGGACGGCACATTCTCGAACATGGAATCAACTAAATTTTTAATCTTCGATTGGACATCGTCATGAGTTAAATTTGTCTTGACCAGTCTCACTCCGCAATTAATATCAAAGCCAACTCCGCCTGGCGATAATACTCCATCATCAAAGTCCGTGGCTGCAACTCCACCAATGGGAAATCCATAGCCCCAGTGAATGTCTGGCATTGCCATTGACTTGCCTAAAATTCCTGGAATAGTGGCAACATTGGCCACCTGTTCGGCAGCATCGCCCTGCTTCACCTGCTCTATCATCTTTTCATCTGCGAAAATAAGGCCAGATGTGTTCATTCCCTTTTTGTAGGATTTAGGAATCTCGTAACGGTAATCGTCAATCTTGTTCAGCGGTCCTTTCCAGTCTCTCATTGCACTGCCTCCATTCGCCCTATTGAAACAGGTTTTATTTAAGGCTATTGCCATCCTTAAATTGGTTTGCCAGACCTGTTTAAATAGCTCACCAGCAATGCCCTGCCAATGAAGGCCGAGAGCATAAACATGCTGTCCAATGCAGCGATATTTTCCTCGTTGCTATTGATTTCCCTTATTGCTGAGGATTTTGGAGCTAGTCCATCTGAGATTGGTCTAATTGTGGCATCCTACAGCATAGCTAGCTTTGCCTCATCATATATTTTTGGAAGGCTCTCTGATATTCATGGCAGACGGTTTTTTCTCATCACTGGCCTGGGGATATCGGCCATTGCCTGTACAACCCAGTATTTCGCATATGACACCTTCACCTTGCTATTGGCCAGAATATTCACCGGCTTTGCCTCTGGAATCTTCCCTGCCGCACTTTTGGCATATGCCTATGAGTCAAAACATCGCATGAACAAGTTTCTTGCCTGGGGCTCCGGTGGCTGGGGCATTGGAACAGTTATTGGCGGTATTGTGGCAACCGCGTTTACAATTCATGCGCCCTTCCTTTTCAGCGCGGCCCTAATGGCACTGGCTGTTCCAATTGCCCTGAAAATGCCATTCACCAAGGAAGTTAAGATGTCTGTTCCACTCTTTCCAATAAAAATAATTAAACGCAATATATCGGTTTACGCACCGGTGCTTGTTCGGCATACTGGAGCCTGCGCAATATGGGTCATGTACCCTATTTTCATACGCGGTCTCGATGGTTCTGGAACTGCATCTGCATTATTCTTCTGGGTTGGTGTTATTTATGGCATAAATTCCCTCACTCAATTTATTGTCATGAACAGATTGAGACGAAAGAGCAGCGTGCTGATACCCTGGGGGCTGACCCTGAGCATTGGAACGTTCATCTCATTCACTTTCTGCGACAGCATCTGGCTTCTCATGCCTACCCAGGTGGTTCTGGCTGCAGCATGGGCCCTGATATATGTGGGCTCTATCAAGTTCATAATGGCGCATAATAAAGAGCGGGCGACAGCAACTGGCTTCTTCAATTCGGTACTGCAAATGTCTGCTATTCTTGGCTCAATAATCGGCGGCCTAATAATAGACTGGACAGGAAGCTTGCTGGCCCCAATGTGGCTGGCTGCGGGAATGGCCTTTGTATCTTTGATAATGTACTATGGATTGAAGAATTATCAGGGACTGGGGTCTAGGGTACATGGTCTAGGGTCTAGGGTCTAGGGCCAGTAGGAAAACAAGTTTTCCTCCTTGCCTCCAGCACACATTCGCAGGCTCATGTGGTCTGTCGGTCTAGGGTGTTTGAAAAATAGAAAGATGCTGGCTATGAATTTGCCAGCAATTTACTAGACCCTCTCTAACGTTAACCAAGCAAAGACCCTAAATAACTATAACCAAACATAGCCCCTAACGCTCTGAAGCCTTGGATTTTCTAAGCCTCTCTTTCGCAGTCTGGCGCTTGCCAACAACCTTGCAGAAAAGGTATCCCAGAAAACTAAATCCTAATCGAATAATCTTCCAGACACTTTCATCCTTGCTGACTTTCACCATCTCCAGTGGGCTGTAGGAGCTCCAGAGATTGCCATGTCTTAATGTCAACTCTTTCCTGCCAAAACCGTACCAGAAAGATTGCTTGAAAAAGCCAGTAAATGAAGAACGTGCCATATGGTAAACAATTGCCTTCTCATGATATATTAATCGATAGCCAGCATCAACAGCCCGATAATTGAGGTCAACTTCTTCAGCCTCCTTGAACCAGGGGTCAAAGCCATCTATTGCCTCGAAGGTTGATTTTCTATAGGCCAGGTTCACACTTGGATAAGTAATGTCAACACCATTGTAGAGCATGCCTACCCGTTTCAGCGAGGTAAAACCATGATAGCCAAGCCGCACTTCCCGCCCAGCCACAACATCAGCATTCTCCATTGCCTTGATCATCTCCTCCACCCAGAGTGCATTGGCAATTGCATCTGCATCCATGAATGCAACAATATCCCCAGCGGCTTTTTCTGCGCCATAATTCCGGCCTTCACCACGGGTGCCAGGATGTTCCAGAAGCTTAACAAAATTCCATTTTTCAGAATATTCATTCACTATACTCGGAGTTTTATCAGTGCTGTTTGCATCAACAACAAGGATTTCCAGGGGTTTCACTGACTGATTAACAAGGCTGTCCAGGCAATCATACATGAACTCTTCCGCATTCCTGGTGATAACTACCACACTGAGCTTCATTGTGTCAAATGAAATGCACATCTTTATTAAACCTTTCGTATAATATTCGATTTAGAACATGCCGATGGTAAAAAGCAGCACAGCCAGTGACACTCCATTAAGTTGTGAATCCCTGAATCCGCTGCCTTTCAATCCTGCGCGGTTCCAGGAAGCCCAGAATTTATCAGACTCACCATCAAACTTTCTTAGCCAGCTTCCCACTTTTATATTATTTGGCAGGGTGAAGATCTGCTGCCCTGTGAAATATTCTGCAATTAGATGAATGAATATTCCGGTTCCTATGGCCAGAACAATCATCATGCCAGTGAATAAGTCCCAGCCTGCAAAGATATATCCGAAGTATGCCACAATTCCTATTAGGTAGATAGCTAGGATGCCGAATCCCAGGGAATGTCCAATTGGGCTGCCCTTGAATATTTTGCAGCTGCTAGAATCAAAGTTCATGAGCATTCCTATGATGCCTGCCAGGAAGATATTCCAGGATACTGTTTCCATCCCGAAAAGGGAATTGATCAGGGCCATAACAGCCGCCGCCATCAATGCATGGGTAAGTTGGTTTGCCATTTTATCACAATTTGGAAAATGCGGCCGGGGTATATGCCCCTGCTGTGTACATGTACAGTTACATTGGGAAATTCCTATTAACCTGAATTACTATCTTGCCATCATGAACTGGTTGGAACGAATTTCCAATTTCGTAACCGAAAAAAATGCAATTATTATACTAGCCAGTCTTTTCATAATCATGTCTATAGCAGTAACAATAGTTCCCTATGACCCATCAACCGATTTAGCAGATGCCACAACCAATGATATCTGGGTTCAGCAGTATGCAAATGGTGTTCATTACATCCCCTATGATGAATGGACCTATGGCCAGACACAAAGCGTGGTTGTGGAATACCAAGGCGAATATGTTGTTGTAAACGAAAAAGGGCCTGGCCATGTTGTGATGATGCTGCCCTTCTACATGCTTGGAATTGGCGGTCTTTTCTCCATAATTGTCATGGGCCTGGCTATCCTGGGAACATATATGCTGGGAAAACGCCTTTTCAGCTGGCAGGTGGGTTTTATCGCGTCCCTTGCAGTGCTTTTTAATCTCATTGTAATCGTAATGTGGCATCGGTATTACTGGACAGACGCAAGTACCATGCACCTAATGGTACTGGCCCTCTGGCTCCTTGTTGAGGGCAATTATCATTACAATGGTGGCTCCCTGAACCCTGAAATGAAAATTACCCCGTCCAGCAAGGACAAAATTTTGGGCATGGTTTTCTGCATTTTATCGGGATTAGCCTTCGGAGCCTCGGTGTCCACCAGATATCCAACTGGACTGCTTATTCTAGCATTTCTGGCCTACCTTTTCGGCTTCTATCTTTTGAGAACCTGGCCTGCCCTGAAAAACAAAGATTTTCGCAAGACATTCAAAGATAGTTTACCAATGATTATCATGTTCCTGGCCTTTGCAATTGGCCTGTTCATGGTTCTTATTCCACTGACCCAGTATAATGCAGAATATTTTGGAGGCCCCTTCAACTCTGGCTATGATGCCACAACCCTAAGGGAGTTCTCCCAGACAGGAACAATTGATGTGAGAAATACAACATCCAGCTGGATTAGCAGTCTAGGTTCATACATTTCAACTGCCATAGGCAATTTTGTCAAGCTCTTGCCAACCTTTATCAGCCGCATGCCAGCACTTCTTTTTGCGCCAATTGGAATCTACTGCCTGAGAAGAAAAAAACTGGAGCTGGCGATTCTGCTTTTGTGGATAGGCATTAATTTATTCACCTACCTATCGCTGGAATGGGTGGACATGTATGCCCATACCCAACTTGTCCCATGGGAGCCAAGATACTGGATGCCCTCCTTACCTGCAATTTCCATTCTCGGAGGCCTTGGAATTTACCGATTATCAAAATGGCTCACCAGAAAACTAACCCAGGGAAACCCATGGCCAGACCCTGAGAAAAGAGCAGTCAAGATACTCATCACTGGCGCAATAGTCGGAATAATCATCCTCTGGGGCGCAGTACCGGCAGCCAATTATCTAAAGGACCCGGTTGTGCAGATAGGGCCGCATCTGCCCCAGGCGCAGTTAGTCACTACAGATATGCTGCTGGCCAGCCCTCAAACTTATATTGAAACTCCGGTGATTCTTGAGGCTGCAATAATTACCAGCGTGTCCCATGATTCCATTTCCATACGAAGCCAGAATTCTTCCAATCCTGGTTCTGTCAGGGTTCGATTAGTTGACTGGCCTTCTGGAACACTGCCGCAATTTACAGTGGGACAGCATGTCTGGTTACGTGGAATGTTCGTTCTGCCTCCGGCACCGCCTGGTGTGATAACAGAGTTTTCAATAGGCGTGAAATATGGGATCCAGGATTATGTCCGATTGATTCCATAATCTTTTTAGCCAGTGTTTGCACAGGAAGAGATTGTTACATCACCCACCAATTATAAAAATACTAATCTACTCATCTATAAGATTTCATTCCTCGGATCTTCAGATTCTGCCATATCCTTCTTTTTTGGTTCATGATTATTGGGCCGTTTTATCCTCTTCAGGTAAATAACAGAAGCCAGCGCAGCCACGATTATCATCAGGGCAACAACAAGATACAATGTGAAGTCATTGGAACCATTATCTTCTATTATTTCATTCCACGCAATCTCTGCTGTGGCTGAAAACGGTGACTCATTGTCAGAAAAATCTACTGCCGATACCTTGTAGTAATATGTTATTCCATAGGTTAAGTCTGTATCTAGGAACGATGTGGTGCCAGCAGTAATGTTCGCCACTTTTTTGAAATTGGAATTGTCTGTGCTTTTGTATAGACTATAATAATCTAAATCGGAATCCGCTACTGTGTCCCACTCTATCATTATTCCAGCGTCCTGCGCAGTTGTAGTTAAACCGGTTGGTGTGGCAGGCGGCGTGGTGTCTGGCCCCATCATCACGTGTATTATCACACTGTCAGCGGCCCAGTTACCTGCAGCATCTGTCACATTCAACGTAACATCATAATCGCCCGGAACCCAGTACGTAAATTGAGGAGACACATCATAAAGTGTTATTATAGAACCGTTATAAGTGAATGTCCATGTGTAATTTGTGATGGCCACATTATCAGTGGAATCGCTTCCATCAAGTGTCACCGTTGCACCCACAACTACTTCTTGGTCAATTCCTGCACTCGCCGCTGGGAATATAGTGTCCGTGGTGTCCATAACCATTACAATCATATTATCTGTGTCCCAGTTACCTGCGGCATCTGTGACATTTATGGTCAGAAGATAAAGCCCAGGTATGAAGAAGGTGAAGTTCGGTGTTACCCTGTATAATAAAATTTCCTGACCGTTATAAGTAAAATTCCATGTGTAATTAATAATGCCGATGTTATCTGTTGAAGTTAAACCATTGAAAAACACCGTCTCACCCAGGTCTATTGTTTGTTTTGTCCCAGCATCGGCAATAGGCGGTGTGATATCCCTTACATGAACCCACATTTGGTCTGTGTCTGAATTTCCTACAGCATCAAATGCTGTGAGATTTACAGAGTGATTTCCAGCGGTGTAGAAAGTGAAGTTCGCAACCATGCCATATAGTGTTTGAGTAGTTCCATTATATGTGTATTTCCAGGTATAATTGACGATTCCAGTATTATCTGAAGATCCAGAACCGTTAAATATTACAGTGCCCCCTTGTTCTATTGTCTGATTATCACCAGCGTCTGCAATCGGATTCTCATTATCAACATCCCAAATTTCCGCAAACGGCCAGTTGTCCTGGTTTCCATTTCCTATAACAAAAGGGCTGTCGACAAAACCGTCTTTATCATTATCTGGGGAAGTCCAGTTATCCCAATGATTACCTCCTGAGGGAAAACCATTATCCCAAGAATTTGTTCCCTCGTCAATAACATGGAAAGTATTGTTCAGGAAGTTATTATGATATATGTTTGAGCTGGTCGAAAGCGAGTCCATATAGATGCCAATATTATTATCTCTAATTTCATTCTCGATGATTGTTGCGGAGGAATTCTGAAGTAATATTGCTGTGCTATTCTCGGAGGAAACCGTGATGTTCATGTCGAAATGACCGGGATCTGCGGTAACATTGTATCCAAAGACTCGTATTAGATATGTACCATCTTCAGGAAACTCCAATTCAACTTCTTCGTCTGCATCAAAATCTGCATCCAAGGCCACAAATTCCCCGGTCTGGGTAATTCCATCCTTTGGATTCCCATCTTTACCGTCAAGGAAAATTCCAAGATCGAGGTCGGGAGCATCAATATCTCCTATAATATGGACATAAAAAGATGTAGCATTGCTTACATTGACCTGTTTTGTGTAAAGTGGTTCTGCTCCAAGTTGGCCTGTTGCAAGTTGTTCTTCGAAGGTTGTGTAGTTGTTCCAATTTGGGTCGTTTTGGTAGACTTCTTGATTAGGATATGAAGTCTCATTATAATTCCAATTAAACTTTGTTATGAGCCTGTCTGAATATTCAATTTGCCAAATCATCATTTCAGAGACTTATTAATTTCTTCGGAAAATGGCATTATAGCTGTCCATAAGATAGACACTGGCTCAATGTGTGTTCATACCAGTGAGAAGAAATCCCGAAAATAATATAAAGTCTCTCATTTCTTGATTATTCTTCTTGGACATGAGTCACCTGAGTGAATCTGGTGTGAAATATCTCGTTTTCCTTGTCTTTCGATGTATTTTTCTATCCACTGGCTGTTGCTTTACTCAATTTCAATAGATTGTGTGATAGGCATATCAATATCCACTCTCCTTTCCCCTTTTTCTTGCCTCTCAAGCTTAGCTTATCGAAACCTCGATTCTGGATCTGGCCAAATGCGGGCTCTACTGAAGAGCCGCGTTTCTTGTAGATTTTGCGACCTTTTTTCGTCAATAGCTTTCGTTCCATTCGTTCTTTGAATGTTGCGGATTTCGGTATTCGGCCTCTCGGACAAGGCAGATTCCTAAGCTTCTTTCGAGTCTTCCAGTCTTTATCTGTGGCCACATAAAGATCGATTTCCGGGTCGATTTCTTTTAGGCGTTTTTCATCCCAGTATCCAGCGTCCATTGTGGATTTTTTTGGTTTTCTTCCAGTGTATTGTTCCACTTGTTTCATCATCGGCACTTGTTGATGTTTGTCGTTCTCGTCTTGAACAAGATCGGCCGCTACAATGATCTGGCTTTCACAATCAACAATGGCTTGGGCGTTGTAGCCTTGGATGTGGCCTTTACGTGTTTTCATGATGCGGCTGTCAGGGTCGGTTGTGTTTCGTTTAACATCATCGGTCGGTTCCTCTGGAACAGCCTTTAATTTTCTACCTCTGACTTTCTTGCCAGTCTCTTTTTCTTCTTTGTTGCGTGATTGGACTCTGTTTTGATATTTCTTGTGTTTCTGTTCTTGTTCCTCTTCCAATTGCCGTTTTGCTTCCCTGATGCGTTCCAATCGTTCTTTTGTGGTTCTGAATCCATCTGGAAGTTCGTCACCACGATTGTTTTCGCCGTAGATGCGATCCTCTTCTTCATCGACACGCTCAGCTTCGTCCAGCATATCTCGAACAAGCTTTCTAAGCTTATCTTCTTCCTTTTCTTCTTTAGTGCAAAGAGTGCTGTACTTCTGGCTCTTGCTCAAACTGGCATTGGCTTTGATCTTCATGCCATCAAGGGCCACTGTACCGAGTTTCACGAGACCTGCTTTCTGGCACAACTCCAAAACCTTGATGAAGATATCTTCAAACTTATCCAGGTGTATTTTCCTGAAGTCGCTAATCGTTCTGAAGTTTGGGAAATTGCCAGCACTGAGAAATCTGAATGCGACATCTTCATGGAGGCTCTTTCCAATCTTGCGTGACGAAGACATTCCAACACAATAGGAATAAAGTAGAACCTTGAGCAGCATTCTTGGATGATAGGGTGGATTACCACGATTCTCTGCTTCATAATATGCAAAAATCGGTGATATATCAATATCATCAACGACATCGTTTATAAATCGTGAAAGGTGATTTTCGGGAAGCCAATCACGAATATCAGGCGGTAACAAAAAAGTCTGATTTGGGTTATAGGTTCGATATTTCTTAGACATGGTATCACTTATATACCCAGATAGCATAAGAACATATATAGATTTTTGAACCAAATATGGTAACAAACACAGAAATATTTATCTCGCTCTATGGGGTATTACTCGGACAGGCTCTTATATTCTTAATTTGATTTCCTTTAATAGTAAGGTTTTTTGAGGCATTAATAACCAGACCGTATCCTGTATCGAATATTGAATTGGAAATTATGGAACTCCCATTTGAATTTTCGATGGTAATAATTCCTGTTTGATTAAATTTGGAATTGGATATTAGGAAATTAGGAGAATCTTCAATTGTCAACCCAAATTTATTTTTTTGAAATGTACAATTAATTATTTGAGTATTTGATGACTCTTCAAACTCACCAGATTTCGAATTATTTATTATTTGACCATTTTCAAAAATGTTATATTCTGGTGAGCCAGATGGGTGTTCCATCATATATATTGCAGAATCTGTACAATTTTCAATATTGAAATCTTTAATTAGATTGTATTTGCATTTCAACCACATCATAATCCCATACCGTCCACTATTATTGATTGATGCATTTATTATTGTGTTATTTTCGGCTTGCACAAAATACAATCCATCTCCAATACTATTGCTAATGTTTACATTTGAGATATTATTCCAATCTGAACCACTCAAATACATTCCTGAAGCAGTTATGTTATTCCCTAGGTTATTATCAGAATTTCTTAAGGAAAATCCACAATCTTGTGCTGTCACATTACTAAATACAGAATCATCCACATATCCTATTGAAACACCAGAGTCATCTACATATGCGCCCTCTAATGTAATATTATGACCGCCATCTAAATAGATTCCAGTATTTCCTCCTTTAAAAGTAAAATTCTGGATTGATCCATAAATAGAAGCCATAGAGTGTAATCCACGTGAAGTATTTGTTATTAATAAATTAGACATGGTAAAGTTTGAACAACAATACAATATTATCTGACCCACATCCCAACCATCAATATCTATACCATCAGAATACTTATAAAAGTATATTGGGTATCCATTAACAGTATTATTCGTGTAAATCTCAACCGAATCAATGGTGCTCGAACTTGTTAATTGAACCCCACAATTTATGAAGGTGTTATTCCACAATGTCAATGAGGGAGATAGGGTGAAATCCGCTCCAGAATAAGAGGTTGAATTGAAATAATTATTAAAGACTTTTAAAGCTGTTGTCTGTTGTGCCCACAAATATGAGTAATTCCCAGTGAATGTATTATTATAAATCACATTGTTGTCCGATTGGAGAATATTCAAGCAGGACCAATTTCCCTTAAATGTGTTATTTGATACATTTTGAAAATCTGAGTTACTAACAATAACACGTGAATTATTTAATTTTGAATCTCGTAATTCACCATTTGTGGCATTGATTAAATAAATTCCAGAATTAATGAAATCTTCACCATATATTCGACAATTCTTGATTACATAATAAGCCGTAGTGTTGACTATTTCAATTCTCGTATCATCAGTGGCATTAATCTCCCACCCTTCGATAATCCAAGGATCGCCAGGAGTTCCACTTCCGCCAGTTACACCATGGGGTGCATCGAAATCTGGGTTGGAGTTTATTCGGATTGGTGCGCGGACTGTGTATGCTGGTTCTTCCGGTATTGATTGGCTTCCTGAAGAAGAATTAGAAAAAACTATTGTGTTAGTAAATAGAGCGATTGCTAAGACGAAACATGCAATTGAGATTATTCTTTGGTTCATTTCTTCCTCCAGATAAGCAATAGTCACATCACTATTTATACATTTACAAAAATCATAACAATATATCAGATCTCATGTTTTTCTTTTGGATATTACATAATAAAATAACGCAAAGCCAACACAAATTATTACAATAATCCCCCCAATTACAAAAGGAGAAATATCATCTGAAGGTGGAGGCAATTGTTCTGTAACATTGACATAGAGAACTAATGGTTCATCTGGTTCAATATGGCTGGATGAATCTCTTGCCCATACCTTAATCGTATAATTCCCTGGAGATGAGTAAATATATTCTATTGATGAATTACTACTCCAATTATGAATGAAGTTATCACCATAATCTAATTTATAATAATATTGTCCAAAGTAGTTGTAAAGAGCATTATTTGCACTTCCATTAAAATATGCGCCTAGTTCAAATGATATACTTTCTCCAACTCCCACTTCAAAAGAGGATTGATTTGTAGTTACGTATAATGGCCAATTGTCAGGATTCCAAGATACAACAATTTCTTGTGTGGGAGTCCAATTTTGGTATTTCCAGGTCATTATTGTGTTTTGACTTGCATTATTAAAAACTGGAAGTTCTGGAGAAATTATGACAAATTCTTCAATATTTTCTTTTGGTATTGAATATATTATAGTTGCATCACCAATTGGTTCTGGCCATTGAGCCCCTGTTGTTACCACATATATCAAATTCAATGTTCCTTCGACTGTATCTGCACTACGATGATTCATTAAAGTAACTGGAAAATCTACAGAAATGTTTCGAACCTGGTAAGGTGAAAAGCTCACATTTACTAGAAAACTTCTGTGATCCGATGTGCCATGCGGATTATTTTCATAATCATTTGGAATATCAATTGCGCCAAACATCCAGTCGACTTCAATCCCATCTATTTTTATACTGGTATTATCCGATTCTTCTAATTGAATAAGAAATGAATAACCAGGGATGCCAATTGTTTGATTAATCCAATTGCTTCCTGAATTAGATATAACATATGAAGCGTCTAACCAAGCTTTCATAGAACCGATGTCTCTTACTTCAAGAAAAACATATTCGGAAGAAAATAGCAAATCTTGATAATTTGGGTCCTGCATAAGATTATCAGGATATGTATTATCTGATATTGCAGGAGAACCTGAATTCCAAGAGAGCATAACAGGATTAGCTATTATTTTTTCAGAGGTTAACATTGTACAAATTAATGCAATGATAATTACATATCCCATAATTTTTATTTTTTTCATGTTTTCTCCATACATTTTATAATTTTAATAAAGGATCGCCTATGTAAAGAAGATTATAATGTTCTTCATTAGACCCAAGGTGGGGATAGGAACTATCTGGATCAGTAGCCCAAGATTTACCCCATGCGATTATTGATTCTCCAATTGTATTTCCTCTATTTATTGAATTAAATAATCCTTCAGCTCCGGGAGTTCCACCTGATGCACCAATTGAATAACCAAAGGCACCAAGACCCCAGCCACCAGAATCAAATGCAAATTGCCCTGCAATATAGTAATTACCATCGCTATCTACATTATCATTTCCATCACTTTCAACAAAAGCTGTTGTCTTACAACAAGTAAATAAGTAAAATGGCGTGTCTAAATTACTATCTATTATATTTTGAGATAAGATTTTATTTTCAGGAATTGTAGCCCCAAAACTGCCATTTACAGTAATCTCATCATACCATGAATGGGCCTGCATAATACAAAAATCATAAGCCATGGTCGTTATTTTATCAATTACTGTTGTTTTAGATGGACTTAACAAATAGTCATCTGCTTCATTATAATTAGGATAAGCACCCGCTATCCAATTTTTTAAATTTGTGCTGTCTAAATCTGTAGTTCTTGATTGGACTAACAAAGCTTTATCTGAGCCTATCCATCCTCCTCCAATATAATTTGATGCTCTAGTAAAATAATCCATTAAAGCTAACGCCATACCGCCATTATCATTTTTACTTGTAGATGGGCGAAGAAGGCCTATAAACAATTCAGGATCATTTACTGCTGGATTAACACCCGTTCCATAACTTCCACTTGACGATGTCCAATCTCCATCCATATCTTCATAAAATAAAGAAGATATTGAATTTTTATATAGTGCCATTGGCATATTTCCAACTAAAGTCGCCCCAACCATTCCATGATTATACTCTGTTTTAAGTTCTGTTTTTAATTCTTCAGGTGTTGCCCAATCATCCATAATTACTTCAGTAAATATATTTGCATATGAACCCATATTTGTTGCATGAGTAACTAATCCAGAATAAATACTTGATAATGATGTTGGTAAGTAATAACCTACCCAATTGGGTATTGACTTGTGTGCTTCACTAACATCAGTGTAAATCGATATCGATTTTATGTAGATAGCAATATCTATTTCAAAGAGAATGCTGAAATGGTCATTGGTTGCATCCGCATCATAATAATTGGAAGGGTATGGATTCATATCAAATACACCAGTATAAAAAATTTGATTGACTGTTTTCAAATTTCCGATTTCAACGAACTCAGTACCGTCAAATTGCTTTATTCTGCCATCTACTCCAGTAACCCCTGGTTTATAAGTAATTTTAATGGCAATCTGAGTAAGTTCTGGCATATTAACATAAAATCTGCTGCCAGTATTTCCCAATCGTCCATTTGTCGAATCCCATGCACTCCAATCTCCGGGGTACAAACAAACACCAGGACTATGACTGTTGATGTAATCCGTTGAGGTTTGAGTTTCATAATCCGAATCACTAATATCCGCATAATACGCAATTGGCTCCGCCTTAATCCAATCCAGATGTATCACTCCGGAAGCCGAAAACTGGAACCTAACATTCGTGCCATACCAATCAGCTGCTGTGCTGAGGTCAAAATATTTGTCATGGTCAATGGTAAATGATACGGTATCCCATATGCCAGTGTGAGCGTCAATATGGCCAATGTTCTCCCATGTATCTTCATCGATTTCTTGCTGTAAGTAAAAAGACCCAGAACCAGAATACCGTAATGTCAACAAATAATCAATGTGGAGCTCTGGCCCGTTACCAAGATTGAAAAAGAACTGTTGTTTGGTGAGTGAACCGTGTTTTTCTTCTCTCCAGTTCTCAGGGTCTGCACCAGTGAATATGGCACTCCACCCCTCCGCTAGGCCAGTTGATGCTGGTGGTAACGTAAGACCATAATGTGGCATGAATGATAATTGAGACGGTAGGTCATTGCCTGTGCCCACATCAAGGAAATAATCAACTCGACCGCATTCTGCACTATCCCCCCAATCTCCAGGAGACATTGCACTGCAACCAACTGTATTGTAGGCTTTTATCTTGAAAAAGTAACGTGTGTGTGGTTTAAGATTCCAATCTATTGCATTCATGGTATATGTATACGTTGACGCACCTGTCGAGGTAACAGTGTCCACAAGAACGTAATCAGCCTGATTGGAACTATAATATATTTCATATGGCTGGGTCGTACTTTCCGAACTTGCTGAAGTCCATGCCCAGGAAATAATGTATTCTTTGCTTGTAACGGTTGGTGTAGCCACATCTATGGGATTCAAAATAGTTCTGAATTGCCAGGAGTAATCGTCCGTTGGGGACCCTTCAGCTATTCCATCATTATCACCGTCGAGAGTTAATTGATTTTCCGAGGATTTTGCAGTTCCTAGGGTTTTAACAGTGTATAATCTTCCCTCTATGAGTCCTTCGCCTGGTGTGAAAGTTAGGGTCTTGTCTCCATCAGACCAACTGAATGTTCCACTAACTGATGTGCCAGAATTATACATTAGTGAAAATGCTGTTTGGGTTTCAGTATGGTACATAGCTCTCGAGAATACAACTGTTACTGTGGAAACAGTCATGTAATCTACCTGATCGCCTGTCGGAGATATCCTCGTGGTATCTACCTTCGGTGGCGCACCTGGATTTACTTCCGTTCTGAATTGGAAGGAGTAATCATCTGTGGGGGACCCCTCGCCCGTATGGTCTCCGTCCGAATCAAGAGTATCGTCATCTGAAGTTCCACCCCAACTTCCTGAGGCTGCGGCAGTGCCTAATATTTTGACTGTGTACCATGTGTCATAAGCTAGATCACCAGCGGGATTGAACGTCAATGTATTTCCACTCCAACTTGCAGTACCATCATTTATGTCCCAGGTGGATGTTCCATCTGTGTAACTGAATGACTTTTCAACAGAACCAGCATCCCATGGCGCTATGCCGTTGGCATCTTTCTTCATTCCTTCGTTGAATGTAATTTGTATGTTACTGGTTCTTAAAACACCTTGAACATTGTTTCCTGGAACTGTTGATGTCACGTATGGAGGGCCGAAAGGGTTACCATGATTTGGCTTTGGTATAAGACTTTGATCACCAATACATGGATCTGATTCACCTTCTGAATTTTTAGCAGTAACGGCATAGTAGTAGTCTGTTTCATCTGTTAAACCACTGTCTACATGACCCAGAGTGCCTGATCCTACCTCTGTAGCTAGGGCAATATTATATGTATTACTACCACCGCTGTTAAAATCATCAATCCAGTAATCCCAGGTTGCAACATTTCCAAGATCAGTAGTGCAGATGTAAAGTCTATATTTAGATACCGCTCCACCAGAGGTAGGGGACCCCCACACGATATTTAGTGTTCCACTGCCCAATAATCCAGACTTAACATCTATGGTGCTAGGCTGAGGTCCTGCCATAGGCTCTATCACATCTCCTAATGCATTTATAGAATTTGTCAGGATGCCCTTTACAGTTTCATCAGATATCATAGAGTAGATACCAGGAAGCACATTGTTATTGATTTTGTTGAGAGTCGCATCGTAGTCCCCTGCCGCAATCATGTGCGTGATTAAATCCATCTTTGCAGAAAACACATCTTTTGATTCTTGAATTTCATTCACATTATCTGAGGCAAAAACTTCATCCGAGAGTAATGAGTAATACTCTTCAATCCCATCAATCTCATCTTCCATATAAGTTAAATCAGTCCAATAATGAATTTCCTTGTTGCCTTCTTTATTGTCATCCCAGAATATATAGAGATTCCCATAATAATCAGTGGATATTGCTGGGTTGCACGAGTTGTGAATATCCATATCTGATACACAGGTTGAAGGAGTAATAATGTTAGTTTGACTAAAAGTATCTCGTATGAATAAATGATCAATAGTCAGTGTTTCAATTGAAAATGGTGAAATTTCAGAATTCTCTCTATTTGTGTCTACAACCCTAATGTAAAGAGTTCCGTAGTCCTGAATTTCAGATGGCAATTCATAAGAGAGATATGTGTCGGGGCTTGTGTTCTCATCAACTGTGAACATATTAATGAAAATATCTCCATCTGTTGAGTACGAAAATAAAAAAGAATCCACGAATTCATCACCAGTGACTGCTAACGTAGACATTGAACCTTGCATATACAGTTTGCGCTCAGTTGCAAGTGACGTAGGTAATTGAAATGTCCAAGTATGTTCTAATCCATCTGGAATTGAATTTATTGTCTGTGTCATCAAAGATATACAATCTATATACAATTTACCAAATCCCCATGGATTAAAAGCTTTAATAATAATTTCAGAGCCCATAAAACGGGATGTTTTTATTAATTCCACATCTATTATTTCATTTTTTATTTCACCTATATTAACAAAGGTGGAACCCCCATCAATTGAGTATGAGAAGACAAAACGAGCTTCTTCAGCACAATGACCTTCGATTGTTAATATAGATTCTCTTAGTGCAGAACTTGCATCAATAAACCAATAATGAGTTGAAAGTTCACTTGATAAGTAAAGCTCTTCATAATCATCATCACTTTCAAATGTATTTATGAATGATGTGCCAAATTTTTGATTCCCCTGAAACTCCCTACATACACTTAGTCTTACATTTGGCGTGGCTTCTATTAGTTCTTCTCTCAATACTTCAACTATTCCATCTGAGGCCTGTAAATCAAGATATGAGCCCTGAACATTGCCAGCGCCAGTGTCTTCATATGCCGCATTTGAATCAATTTCGAAATCAATTAAACCTAGTAATTCCATGTAATAAATTTCACTTGTATCACTTCGTTCTTCCCAGGTAACATAGAATGAGTCACCACCAGAATGCCTTATTGATACTTCTGGGTTCAATGAATCATCAGGGCTGAATGTCAGTTGTGTGGGGGAACTCCAATCCATGCCTTTATTTTGTCCTTCCATATAGAAAAGGTTGTAATTGGAATCAACTATGTCATAATCATGCCACACCAAAGACACAACATCGTTCTCGACAATGAAGTCAAAGCTATCCTGACTAAAAGTCACCCCATCGATAGTATAGGACGTTATCACAATTGGGGTAGACCACGCACTCCCCTCACCAAGCCTATGCATATAACGGATTTCTTGTGAGACCGTAGGGTCGTTGAATACGACATGGATATCCTCACCATCAACGGCAATCTTCGGTATTCCGATTCCTTCCGTTTCGAACAGTTCTTCTACATCCCATATCGCTTCAGGCGTTTTCCATCTAAGGGATATCCCTTTGAACAAAGGAGGCTCCGGAAAGGGCTGTGGAGGGGGTACAGCTTGATATACTATGTAACCCCGGTCCCCCTGCCAATCTATACTTGGATTATACGCAAAGGAATCTTTATCTATAGGTATTATCTTCGGGTTAATCCATGAAACACCACAATCGTCACTTCGGATGAAATAGCAATTTTGATCTTGATCTTCCCACACTACGCCAATAAATGGTCCATCACCTGCGATGTCAATAGAAACTGGGGCATAATCTGATGTGGTGATTGGTGTATCTGTGGTCCAAGTTTCTCCGTAATCAACGCTCATCTTGTGAAACACACAAAATTCTCCACCTGTTGTTGAGCTATCCTCTGTGGTAAATGTCCAAGTGTAGTCATCACTTGGTGAGCCCTCGCCCCGGTGATTTCCATCAGAATCCATCGTAACGTCATCTGTAGTGGGATCTCCATCGTTTGTGGCAGCAGCAGCCGTGCCTGCTATAGTTACGATATAGGTTTTGGAGTATTGGAGGGTTGAGAATGAATTGAATATCATTGTATTTTCACTCCAGGTGAAACTGCCCTCGAGACTGGGGGAAATACTAAAAGCACTTTCCACTGAAGCATAATTCATTGGCTCATTGAAAGTTACTGCTATGTTCGTGTTGATTGATACACTAGAACCAGTGGGAGTATTCGATGTGACATATGGAGGGCAAAAAGGCTTACCATGGTTGTCAGGATTAATGCATGGGTCGGATTCACCTACTGCATTTCTAGCAGTAATTGCATAGTAGTAGTCCGTATCATCTGTTAAATCACTATCTACATAATTCTGAGTACTTGATCCTACCTCTGTAGCGACAATATTATATGTATTACTACCACCGCTGTTGAAATCATCAATCCAGTAATCCCAGATTACAACAGTTTGAAGATCCGTAGTCGATCTGTAAATCCTGTAATTTGATACAGCTCCTCCAGAAATCGGTGCTCCCCAAACGATATTAATATGTCCACTTTCACCAGTTCCTATTACGTAGAGGCTCACTGGAGAATCTGGGGGTTGAGGTCCTACAAGTGGCTCAATCAGACCATCAACTGCATTTTGTGTTGTGTTCTCTACACTTATTACGTTTTCATTTGTTGTCTCCTGAACGATACTCGACAACACATTACTTTGAGACTTATCGATAGCCGCATTATCATAACTATCTCTAGTATCAACCCATACTACATGAATAACATCAGTCGGACTAATGTACACTTTAGGATTCATAGATTCCCCAGAAAATATAGTCAGCCTTTCTGATTCCACAGGTCCTTCTGCCGCAGCATCCCATATGTCTGGTACTCCGTCAAGATTTAGGTCCGTAACAGAGGCATCGGCTACTGTAATTACACTTAAACTGTCAGTTATCCCCCATACATAATTTCTGTCCATATTGACTCCGCCTTTTTCGCCAGCACTGGGATATCCAATTATTCGCCATTCATCATCATAAGCATAAAGACGAAGATATTTCTCATTCACATAAGTTGGCATTGATTCTTTATCGTATCTGAATTTGATTACTGCACTGTAGTTCGACTCTGCGGATATCGTAACATTCGCATAGGGTGTAATGCTCCCGACCAGGGGAATCATCGAGGTAATTTCCCCAATCAAAGGTTTTTCTGTGAGGTTTTCCTCATAATCTATTGCAACACTTATTCCCAACTTCACATCGACACTGATAGCATCTAGAATAAATACCCCCCCATCCCAATCGTATATGAATGGGGCTAAATCTTCATTATCATAAATAAAGTCCCCATCCAGATCAGGAATAATAGTTAATGCTCCATCTTGTTTCCATGTAACATAGAGTGTGCAATTGTCAGCGGTCATATCGAGTGCTGGGTTCCCATTAACAGATGGCATCACTCCCCCATACATTGCTTCGGTCCAGTTATCAAGGTCATTGCTCCCACAGTACCAGAACTCTTCGCCATCCACACCTTCCACAACCCATAAAATGTAGCAAATGTTGCTCACAGGATCAACGGCCACTTGCGGATATTCTATAAGGGACGAAGAAGTTACAATTAGTTTTCCAGTATGCCCAATTCCTGTGTTGTTTACCCCAATTCCGTTAGCATAGAAAATCTGGTAAATTCCATCTATTTCTTCCAGCCATACTTTGTGTTGATTTCCATAATGATCGATAAAAACGTCAACATCCCTTCCATTGTTATCAGCAGATACATACACATTAGGGAAAATTATGATAAACATTGATAGGGCACACACGATAGAGAATATTTTCTTACTTAATTCAGCTTCCAATAGTTTCCCTCCATTTAATAAAGTAGAATGCAATTTCAGGTAAATAAATGTTTTGTGAGTTTCTATCATTCAAACCGATTGCTATAGATGAACTTCACGATATGTTTTGATAATACAAAGTCTAGTTGAATCCACAACCTTAATTAGCCAGCAATGGAATTTACCTCTGATGACGGCAACAAATTACTGCCCATACTGCGGGCGGTTCATGATGATGAAGGAGTTTGACCATGCCTGCGATAGAACAAATCAGGCAAATGACATGAAGGAATGGTGTTCTCGGTGTGGTGGAAAGACAGATCCAATGACTGCAGATGCGGAGACTGGGCTATGTCCTGTTTGCCGGAATCGGATTGATCCTTTTTCTAAAGAATTTGATTAAATTCGTGTATCTAGGAAATGAACATGGTAAAATCGTTGAATGCAATTATAAACATTCTACAGTAGCGCATTCGATAATGACTCGGTAGCAATTTCTACTTGAATTGAGGGTCATGTGGCTGATATTGTTTTTTCAACAATTGGTGAATGCGAAAATTAAATGCACAATCTAGAGCATTTGCCCTGATTGTTCTCTAATTTATGTGATTACAATCAGAATGCCGGTAATCATCATACTCTAAACAGTGAGATTACCGGAAGGAATGGTGTTCTCGGTGTGGTGGAAAGACAGATCCAATGACTGCAGATGCGGAGACTGGGCTATGTCCTGTTTGCCGGAATCGGATTGATCCTTTTTCGAAAGAGTTTGATTAGAATTTATCAATGATATCTGCCATTTTTGTACCAAGCTTTGTTGGCCCATAGATTATCCAGCTTGCTTGCTTGCTTCCCTCAATGAGGTCAGCATCCTTCAGAACTGTCAGATGATATGACAACTTTGAATCCGAGATACCCAGCATCTCCCGGATGAGGCAGGCACATAATGGTTGTTCAATCACCGCGAGAAGGATTTTCAGGCGCATTGGCTCAGCAAGGGCCTTGAATATCTGGCTGTTGCTTTTTATGTTCTTTTTCGAGGGCAAAGCCTTTTCAATTCCCTTGAGGCCGCCTTTTTTTTCACATTGTTCTTTTATAGGGTCTGGAATCTCTGGCATATCACACCATTTCAAATTTTTTTGAAACCGCAAGGTTATTATACAACGCAGCATTTCAAGATTTATTGAAATGAGTAATAAGCCAGGGTATAAAAGTTTAACCTCTTGGAGTGATGTTTGAATGGACCCGATAAAGGCATTTGCGGATTGGCTGACATACAGCGTTTTTGGGCTGGACAGTTCTACTCATGCTGGCCAGGCATTGGATTTCTTTATCTATGATACAATCAAAATTTTTATTCTACTGGCGGCAATGATATTTCTGGTTTCATATGCCAGAACCTACATTACACCGGAAAAGGCCAGAAAATGGCTTGGAAACCGAAAGGGAATTCAGTATAATTTTCTGGCTTCCCTGGTTGGAGTTGTGACACCGTTTTGTTCCTGTTCCTCGGTTCCTATTTTCATTGGTTTTGTAGGCGCTGGTGTCCCACTGGGCATCACCTTCTCATTCCTCATAACCTCGCCCATGGTTAACGAAGCAGCGATTGCAGTCCTTGGAGGTTCGGTGGGCTGGCTTGCCACTGGATTGTATGTCCTCAGCGGCATTCTGATTGGCACATTCGGCGGCTATTTCATCGGAAAGCTGAAATTGGAGGATGAAGTTGAAGATTTTGTTTACAATGCCCAGATAGGTGATGTTGCCCAGGAGGATCTTGTGCCCAAGCAGAGAGCTGATTTTGCCTGGGGTGAGGCAAAAATCATAGTCAAAAAGGTCTGGCCATACATAATCATCGGGGTGGGCGTCGGGGCTCTATTTCATGGATATGCTCCCGAGGGCATAATGGCTCAGTATGCCGGTGTAGACAATCCCCTGGCAGTTCCAGCTGCTGTTGGTCTGGGTGTGCCGCTTTACTCCAATGTCATGGGTCTGATTCCCATAGCTGAATCCCTGATAGGAAAAGGCCTGCCAGTTGGAACCGCACTGGCATTCCTCATGTCAGTTACCGCACTTTCCCTGCCAGAATTGATTATACTCAAGAAAGTGCTTTCCACCAAATTGATAATGATATTTGTCACCATCGTGACAATAGGAATAATAATAACCGGCTATATGTTTAATTGGATACTATAGGAGGAGAAAAAATGAAGATTGAGATACTTGGAACTGGATGCAAAAATTGCAATAAATTAGCTGAAAACGTGGTAAAGGCCGTTTTTCTGTCTGGCCGTGAAGATATTGAAATCGTAAAGGTGGAAGACATGATGGAGATTGTCAAGTATGGGGTCATGCGCACTCCTGCTCTGGTGATTGACGGAACAGTCAAGGTAACTGGCAGGCTACCAGATATCAAGGAAATAAAAGATATGATTGCAAATTAAAAGGATACTGTAATATGGCAAACCGAAGAACAAATAAAAAAGCAATGGAAAAGAAAAAGCTTATTGAGCAAGGTTACAGGGAATGCAAGTCTTGCGGCAAATTAATCAAGCCCAGGTCTTTTAGATGTTCTTATTGCTCCAAATACACTCCAGTTGGTAAACAAGTGGTAGCAATATCTGTTGTCATTGTTCTTTTATTGGCATCTGCTGGCTTCTTCTTTTTCAATCCCAACAGCCATGAAGCATATCTCAACACTGCCCCGATCATAACCCAGGTATATCCTTCAGGCCTTGATGTCTTACTTGATGAATCCATTCGAATAACATTTGACAAGGACATGAACAAAACCAGTGTTGAATCTGCTTTTTCCATTACACCTGTAGTACAGGGTACTTTCACCTGGAGCGGTTTAACCATGATTTATTCCCCTGCTCAGGGCCTGCAATATGGTAATACATACACAGTTACCATAATGTCCAGTGCATCAGATGCCTATGGCAATATATTGGATGGCGGTGAATATTCCTGGCAATTTACTACTGAGGAGGAGCCAGTAATCCGGCGAGATATCGGAGCTGGAGATGATGATTTCTGGTTCACATATCCAGACCAGCACATTCTCACAGGAACTTCAGCCACCCACCCCGCATGGGTGTCCAGCGATGTCCAGTCCAAGGTGGTTTTGATTCTCACCCACAGCGAGGGATGTGCGCCCTGCGTAACACAAACTGCGATTTGCGAGTCAATCTATGCCACTTATTCTCCAGATTTAATTTATTATGACTTGCTGTCTGGCACCGATGAGCCTCAAGCCTCGGACACCTTTGCTGCCTATGACCCAACCGGGGAGGCCAATTTCATACCATTGACCATATTATTGACCCAGGGACCAGATGGTCAGATAATCTGGCATAGTTGGGAAGGTGTTGTTGAAGAGCCAATTCTTTCTGACTGGATTGAAGATGCTCTATCTTATCATGGCGATAGTTGATCAAATGCTGCAAAATAACAGATATCTCGGTATGGCACTGGCCCTTTCTTTGGCCATTCTTTCAGCAATGGCTTTCATTGCACTGCCAGCATATGCTCAGGAAGATTTTCCTCCTGCCATTGATTTTACAGCAACCGACCATCTCAATCAAACTTTTTCACTGAGTGATTTTTCCGGTGATATCATAATATTACACATTACCCAGCTGGAAAATCCTCTTTGCATCGAATGTGAGGAACAAATGGGCAATCAAATTATAGAACTGGCTGAACTTGCTGGCAGAAATGACCCGGATATTAACATCGTGACCCTAAATATTAGAAAAAATGAATATTCTGATCCTGGCTGGGAGCTTGCAGAATCCTGGTATGATGTCAATATCACATGGCACTGGGTGGAGGATTTTGAACCGTTTTCAGCATCTGCCCCCTACCAGAATTATTGGGAGGTCAATGGCAGTTTTTCCAATCCCTCAATTATTCTAATCAACCAGGACTTTGAGGTTGTTGGAGTGTACCATGTTTATTGCATTGGAGTTGGAGAACTGGATGCCGTTCAAACTGCTGATTCATTGGCTCAGGACTCATCTGACATAATCTCTGGAGATTGGGGGGAATTCAGAGGCCAGACATCTGATGGAATAACACTTGCTGGAATGTTCGCTCTAGGCATTATCACATCAATTTCACCCTGCTCCATTGCTCTGCTTATTGTCATGGTGTCCTATATTGGCTCCCTGAAAGAAGAAAGCCAGACACCCAGCCAAACCCGGAAAAAAGGTTTCATGATGGGCATAGCATTCACCCTGGGCATGACCCTGATGTTCTTCCTCATTGGGATTCTGGTGTCCTATGTAGGTATTTTCATAGAAATGTCCACAGCATTCTATCTGCTGGCAGGCATAATCCTCATAATGCTTGGTATCAATGCAATAAGACCACTTGGACTGGGAGAATTGGTCAATCGCCTCAGGGGCTCAAAATCTTCAGATGGAGAATTGGAATCCAAGGACAAAATCATTGACAAAATAAGCCGACGGTCAGAAATAACTGGCTCATTCTTTCTGGGCATGTTCTTCACCATTGGATGGGCTCCGTGTGCTATTTCCCTTGTGTTCCCGGTGGTAGTAATGATGCTCACCCAGGATTTCACATTACTCACCGGCGGAATAATGATGGCCGCCTTCGGTCTCGGCCATGGGCTCATAATTGTGCCTATCTGCACAGCAACAGGCGATGTTAAAGGCAGGCTGGGAAATAAATTAGTAAAGGCAGGAAAATGGATTCAGCCAGGGTTCGGAATTGTTATAGTTATACTTGGTATTATTTTCGCGCTGAGGTTCTTTGAGATGAATTTGTGGTGAACACTGAACAGGGACTGTGTCATGTTTGTCGCAAATTTGACAATTAAG
>JAUWNU010000015.1 GCA_030612505.1 Methanomassiliicoccales archaeon | reverse complement strand
ATTTTAAATGCTCGTTCTGCTCTCTCAATTGCCTGGTCTGGCTCCCCAATATTGATATATGCCTCGCCTGAGTTAAAAAGGCTCCAGCCAATGAATTGTTGATTATTGATCATTCTTGCATATTCTTCTGATTTTTCAAGATCCTGGATGGCCTTTTCCCATTCCTTCATCTGCATGTGGGCATCGCCAATATTGTTGTAGACCCTTGCCAGCTGCCGGTGATCTCTCACACTTTCTAGGAGTGGAATACTCTTATTGAGCCATTCATTTGCCTTCTCCAATTCTCCCAAGTCCGAGTAAACCAGGCCGAATTCAATCATAACCTGGCCAAGCATGCCATCGTCGCCAGTTCTCTCAGCATTGATGAGGCTCTTTTCCAGCCATTCCAGGGAACGGTCATAATTATTTCTGTGCCATTCAAGGTGTCCTAGCCAGCGTGATGCATCAGCGATTCCAAGGGGATAATCCACCTCTTCAGATATTGCCAATCCTTTATGAAGAAAGTCTATGGCCTCTTCCCAGTGGTCACCACGTTCATGAATGAGGCCCATGCCGATATTGGCTTCAGCCTCCTTGAGCTTGTAATCTATCTTTCTGGCAAATCGAACTGCGTTCTTGAAGGCCTTTTCTCCCTCGTCAAAATCTCCTGTGACCAGGCATATATTTCCCAGAGCAACGTTCAAATCCGCAAAGCGTCTGCCCATGTTCTGGTCCCCTTCTTTTCCTTTCAGGGCATCCAGTTCATTCTGGACCTTGAGCTTTCTAATTACATTTCCAACTCTCTGGGCAGTTTCGTCGCCTGATGTTGGCCGTATGGCCCTGATAATAGACTGGGACAGCCTGAGCAAGTCCCCTGCCTGGATATTCTCGGATTGAATATTGAGCTCCGAGCACTGGGTGATGAAAACAGTTGGGCCAAACTCCGGCCCTAGTTCGGTATTGAGAATCTGCCTGATTTCTGATGACAATTTATAACTGGGTTGACCATCCATAACTATGCTTCCGCCATCTATTATCCATATCTACGTAAATATACTTTGCTGACTGTATTGACTATAAAACCTGAAGCTGAATTTCTTTTCCCTCTCTTGAGAAAGCCCGCCAGCTGTTCATATCATAGGGATATCCCACGATTATGTGAACTGACCCTGTATTTTGAAAGAGATTCAAATCTGCATCAGAAGGTGTTGCGTTTGGAGTTGGATGTGAATGTGCGCTTCCTACTACGCTGAAATCAATAGGAAGCATATAGCGTTTGAGAATAGCATATCTCTCTGAGGATATTGTGCCAGGCACAAGAATAACCTCAGTTATAACACCATCATCGGCCCTTAAAACACAGGCAAATTCCACTGGATGAGTATCCCTGGATGCAGCAAAAATCATGTTCAACACTTTAGAAGTAATGCCCCTAACTTTTTTAGCCAGTGTCTCACATCCTCAGTTTCTTCCAGGCCTTTTCATAAAAATCGCCTTCAAATTTTACAAATCTTGCAGGGTTTTCTGACCTGCTGAGCCGCAGAACATCATCTGGTCGGATGGTTACCTCTTCCTGACCGTCCAGCACCATGACACATTCCTTTTTGGTTATGTGGCGAACCTCTATCTGACTATTGGCTGGAATCACCAATGGCCGTATTGCCAGGTTGAAAGGAGCAATTGGAGCCATGACAAATGCATCAACCCTTGGGTCAATAATGGGGCCGCCAACACTCATTGCATAGCTTGTGGAGCCAGTGGGCGTGGATATTATCAATCCATCAGCCCGGACATTCATTGCAGGCCTACCATCAACCAGCACCTCAAAATGATGCATTTTTGAAACATGGGACGTGTGCAGAACAGCCTCGTTCAGGCAGTCCAGTAACCTCTCATCATTGCGCATGACCTTGAGCCGGAGCCGCTCCCCAACTTCATAATCACCAGTGAGTATCCTGGATATCCTTGGTGCCATTTCTTCTCTGGGTATCTCGGTTAGAAAACCAAGTTGGCCAGCATTGATTCCTGCTATTATGGGATTACATCTCTGGAGTGCATGAAGGATTGTTCCATCACCACCAATGGTTATGAGAACGTCAATGTCACACATATCTACAAGTGCTTGACCATCCATGCCAAGCTTCTGAGCTAGTTTCTCCTCCACAATGGTTTCGGCCCTGTCTCCGATTATATCCAAAAGCTCTTTAGCAATGATTTCTACGTCCCGTAATTGGGGGTTAGCCAGTATTCCTACTTTTATTTCATCATCTCCAGAACTTTATCTGAATTCACTGCCATGATATTCTTCCTCAACTCTAATGATAATGGCATGTCCAGTATTTTTCCCTTTGGGGTGTAAGATTCACCGCCAGCCTCCCTAAGAATAAGAACGCCAGCAGCAATGTCCATTATTCTGAGGCCCTGCTCCGAATCCAGATGTTCCATGTAATATGCATCAGCCGCGCCAGCAGCTACCGCACACAGATCCAGTGAAGCTGCTCCCAGGGCTCGAACCCGTCTGAATTTTTGAGCAAGCTCATATGTCCTTGGTGAAGCACTGGAACCCATGTATGCCATTAGAACCATTCCGTTTTCCGGCTCTCTGGTATGAATGGGCTGTTCGTTGAGAAAGGCTCCTTTACCTTTCTCTGCATGATAAACATCGCCGCTTACCATATTGAGTACAATCCCTTCCTCAATATCTGCCAGTGTTTTTCTGCCTCTGGCAATGGATATGCTGAAGAAAGGAATTCCCCTGACCGCATTGTATGTGCCGTCCACAGGGTCAATGACAAGAACCTGGTCAAAGCCCCGGTCAATAAAGCCAGCTTCTTCACTGAGCAGGTTTGCCTGTATATTTTTCTGGTCCATGAACTCGAGAATTGCATCTTCTGCAACTTTATCGATATAGCTGGTTGGAGTTCCATCGGCACCCATGGCAACCTGTTTTCCACGGTCTTTTTGGGGCACAGCCAGTACCTTTTTTGTAACAAGTTTGGCCATGTCAAGGAGTTCTTGATTCATCATTTGATGATGATTAATAATGTTTAAAAAGCTATCCATCACTTCCTCAAAAAGACACAAATGTTCCCCTGTTTAGATTTTTCTCCAGAGGCGGTCCAGAAGTTCTTCGGGCGTCTTCCAGTAATCATATGGATAGATCTCATTGATGTCAGGTTCTTACCTTCAAGAACCAGGGTGAACCTTCTTTGGAGCTGGGGGCTATTCATGCTCTCTGATTGCAGATACCAAGCCCGGGTTTGGATATTTGGATAATTGAAAATCATCATGCCATCTGGTCTAACCCTGGCAAATAGCGTGGCAATCGCCTCCTCGATGTCTAGGACATAGTGGAGTGTAGCAATAGACAGGACTAGGTCATGTGAACTTGTGCATCTTAGTGCTGGAAGTTGGTCAACATGGAAGCTCAGATTTGACAAACTATCATCAGATGCAGTCTGGCGGTTTTCCTCAATCACCCTCTCTGAGATATCATACCCATGAAATTGACATTTAGGATACTTTGCTGCGAGCTTGAACAATGTCGGTGCAGAGCCACAACCATAGTCTCCAACACTCCCAATGCTCGAGAAATCACAAACTCTCTCCAAGAGCGGAACCATTTTTATAGAAGCCGCTTCTCGATTCTCTTTCCCATCTGGATGGAGCCAGAACTCTTCCCAGAATGCCTTATCGCTACCTGTAGCATCTTTCATCAAGTTGAGAATAATGTACAACACTTAAAAATCTATCTCTTAATCATTAAAAGGAAAAATGGAAGGAAGACCAGAGTCGCCCATATTTGATTTTATGAACTTTCTGATGCTCAGGTCCTCCTCGTATTTGCAGACTAGCTCTTTAGCTCTGTCTCTGCTCATTCCGCCTTTAATCAGGCCCTTTTTCATCTTTCTTGCGCATCTTTTTACCCCGCGCTTGAACTTCAGAGCACTGAATGCCAGTCGAATGAGCAATCCAGGTGTTCGGGCAAGTATCCCGAAGGAAATTTTACTCATCCTCATCCTCGAATTTCTTGGCTATCTTTATTTTTATCTTCTTCTCGATTTCGTCGCCAATATCATCGTGGCTGTGTCCTCCACCGCCGCCAAAGTTTATTCCGCCGCCATCGCCGACTTCACCAAGAACCTTGGAAATCATTCCGCCGGGGCTGGCGCTGTCCATGAACTTATTGGTTAGTTCGAATGCTTTGTCCTCATCCATTCCTGCATCAATCATGGATTTGTAGAACTTTGCCACTGATTCGGCAAATGCCTCTGTTTTCTCTGCATTGAACAGTGCCTCGGTTATCTCATTGAGTAGCTTTGGAACATGCTCCGATAATGCAGCCAGTATTTCACCGACGTCATCTCCGTCTTTATCTTCTGTCATTTTCTTTACCTCCTGATAACGGGTTATTAAACATGCGCCACGCCCCAACCGCAACCTTCAGGTTTGCGGATATAGGGCGCCTATCAAAATGATAAGCATCATTTTATCGGATTGGCGTGTTTTTAATAAGGGCTTCCACACATTTTATGGGATACCCCATGCTTTAGCGTGGGAAGCCCTCCTTTGCCCGTTTCTAATACTGAATTGGGTGTACAGGGTATATAAACAAGGTGGAAATAAATGCTCACTTTTCAGGGTCTATGTTTAATTATTGTTAGTAAGGGTCTGTGTTTGGTTATTGTTAGTGAGGGTCTATGTTTGGTTTTCGTTATTAAGGGTCTATACTTGGTTATTGTTAGTGAGGGTCTTTGTTTGGTTATCGTTAAAGAGGGTCTAGTTGTTTGGCTCACCGGCCTCATTAATTTTCCTAGACCCTTTATTAGCATTAATTAAGCTAGACCCTATTACTTTTGTATACAAACTTAGACCCTAGACCCTCACTTCATGACCCCCAATAATTTTAGCCATTTATCCACCAACTCATCAGATACCTTGTATTTTCTAACTTTCTTGTCCTCAATGACTTCAATGGCATCTGCCTCTTCCAGTTCTTTCAGCTTGTCTCGGACAGTCTTTCTGGATGCCGAGCCTCTTTTCTCCCGCAAATTCTCAGCTATCTGGCTGACATTTAATTCTTTCTTCTCGAAAAGTATAACAAGAATATCCTGGGCAATGGGGTCCTTAACAGAGGGAACAAGCATTTCCGGCGACACTTTCCCATGCTGCTGATACAGCGAAATAATCTTCAGATAACCTGATGCCATCTCCTGAAACTTCTCCATCATGTTTCTGGATTCCTGGTAGGGCTGGCTCATCTCGGAAATCATCTTTTCCAGATTGTCGATTTTATTGGATAGCTGTGCTATTTCCTTTTTTTGCTCGTCTTCTTTCTCTGACACAGTATCTGGATAGAATTACATCCTTATTAGATTTTGGAGATGTTCAAGAATTTTCAAAGGTATATGTTCTCGTCCCTGCCTGGTCCGAATGATAATATCTCAACCGGCACTCCCAGATTAGCCTCAATGAACGTGATATAAGCAGCCAATCCCTGTGGTAATGCAGAACGACCCCCTTCCTGACATTTCTTCCATTCTTCGGAAGACATTTCAGGCCAACCCTCAAGAGTAT
This sequence comes from Methanomassiliicoccales archaeon, assembly GCA_030612505.1. Lineage (GTDB taxonomy): Archaea > Thermoplasmatota > Thermoplasmata > SG8-5 > SG8-5 > JAGLQM01. Next base: position 22,806 of record JAUWNU010000015.1, on the reverse strand, counting down.
GATACTGCGGCTCACAGGCCTCAAGTTTCCTCATACTGGCCGGGAAATCATGAATGTCCTTACCATCAAGAACATAATGCGTACAGACCTTCAATTCCTCAAGGCCGCAAAGAACATCTGCCTTGGTAATGACTATTGAATCAAGGCCACATAATCTTACAGAATACCGTACCATAACAAGGTCAAGCCAGCCAACTCTGCGCTGCCTGCCGGTGGTTGTGCCAAATTCCTTGCCAACTGTTCCGATTCTTTCCCCTACATCATCAGAAAGTTCTGTGGGGAATGGGCCAGTGCCAACACGACTGGTATATGCCTTTACAACACCTATTACCTTGTTTATTTGCTTGGGAGCTATGCCAGCGCCGGTGCAGCAGCCGCCAGTTATTGTGGCCGATGATGTATTATGCGGGTAAATGCCGTGGTCAATGTCCAGGTGAATTCCCTGGGCACCCTCGAATAACACATTTTGGCCCTGGGCCAGTGCCTCATTGATAAGAACAGAGGTATCGCAAACAAATGGCTTTATTCGTTTACCATACTCATAATAATTAGCCAGCATATCTTCAAATGTAATGTCAAGAGTGCCTCCAAGTGATTCAATATATGCCTTTTTGACTGGATAAGCCACCCTAAGTTTATGCTCCAATTCCTCGGAATCAATAATATCACAAATTCTGAGTCCAAATCTGGACATCTTATCGGAATAGCATGGCCCTATTCCCCGGCGAGTGGTTCCGGCAGCCAGCTTGCCCTTTTTCTCCTCTTCCAGGCCGTCAATGACCTTGTGGTATGGCATGATAACATGGGCCCGGTCGCTGATCCACAATTGGCCCATTTGAACTTCAAGTTCTGCCAAGCCAGCAAGCTCTTTTGCCAGAATCTCCGGGTCAATAACAAGGCCGTTTCCGATAACCGAAGTAACATCGCTGCGAAGTATGCCTGAAGGAACAAGATGCAATTTAAACACTTTCTCGCCAATAACAATAGTATGGCCAGCATTATTGCCGCCCTGGAATCGCACCACCAAATCAGCTTCCTCGGCCAGCAAGTCAGTAAACTTTCCTTTTCCCTCGTCACCCCATTGGGTTCCCAGAATCACTTTGGACGGCATTTTTTGACCTCAAGGGGGGATTGTCGCATTGTAGATAAAATATTTGATGCAGGTTTTAGGGTAAAGGGTCTACGTTTAATTATAGTTATACGCAATTGCCCACCATCCACACGAACGAGAGAGCGTAAGAAAAAGAATATATGACGGAAAATGTATAGAGGTTAACCAAAACGGAGGGATAGAGATGAGAAAATACCAAAACGGTAGGCATTCGGGCTTACTGTGGAAATCTGAAAATCAGAACAAGAGAGGCGGTATTATGAAAATTATGGGGATTGTAATAGTCTTTGTGCTGTTAATAAGCAATATGGCAATGATGGTATCTGGAGAAAGCACAACTCCTGAAAAAATAATAGCAAATGCTGATTTTGAAAGCTCACACATCTCAGATGAAGTCATGTCGAAGGTACGAATGGATGGCAATCCAACAGATATCATCCCCGGAGAAATCATTGTAGGGTACAGGGAAGGTGTTTCGAAATTTTCCATTCGAGAAAAACTATCGTTATTTACCGATTCAAGAATTAAAATATCCCCAAGAGGAAACTTTGCCGTTGTCTCAGTTACCCCGGACGAACAGAGTTCACGGATGTTGGAGATTGCAAAAGATTCGTATGTTGAATATGTAGAACCAAATTATTTCTGTCGAATAGCTTTTACACCAAATGACCCGTTTTATTCAACAAACCAGTGGGGTCCCCAAAGAATTAAAGCACCGTTGGCATGGGATTCGACCACGGGAAGCAGTTCTGTAATTGTGGCTGTTTTAGATACAGGAGTTGATTATACACACACTGATTTGGTGACAAATATCTGGAATAACCCTAGTGAGATAGATGATAACGGTCTAGATGATGATGGGAATGGGTATTTTGACGACTATTATGGTTTTGATTTTGTTAATTCTGTTGATGATATAACCAACGATGTGGACGGACCATTGGATGATCACAGCCACGGTACTCATGTATCTGGAATCATTGCTGCTGAGATAAATAATGCGATAGGTATTGCAGGTATGGCTCAAGTAAAAATTATGGCAATAAAGGTTCTTGATAGTGCTGGTTCTGGCACATTTGACGATCTAGCCAATGGTATATATTATGCTACAGACAATGGGGCTAACATCATAAGTATGAGTTTGTGCTCTTCAAGTGGGAGTTCTCTAGTTTCAAATGCAATAGACTATGCGTGGAATGCAGGGGTAACATTGGTTGCTGCATCAGGAAACGATAACCTAAATTCCATTTACTACCCAGCTAGATACTCGAATGTAATCGCAGTAGGAGCATTAAATGAAACCAATGGGCGATGTAATGAGAATGACTGGGGAATTGGTAATGGTAGTAACTATGGATCGCAATTAGACCTCATAGCACCAGGAAATAATATATATTCAACAATCCCTGGTTCATATGGTTATAAAAGTGGAACCTCAATGGCGACTCCATTTGTTACTGGTGTTGCAGCGTTACTTTTATCGATTGATCTTAATTTACATAATACTCAGATTCGAACAATATTGCGAGACACAGCGGATGATTTAGGAGCTGGAGGATGGGACTCAGAATATGGATATGGTCGAGTAGATGCTTACGAAGCAGTTAATAAGTTATTTCTGCTAGATGAGGTGACTCGTAGCGGATATATTGACAGTTATCATACAGAAAATGGATATGGATTCACGGCTAAAATGAACGATTGGAACATCGTGGCAAGTAAGAAAGTCGATTCTGGAACAGAAGAATATTATCACAGCTTATACGGTCCAACTGGTTTCGGTGGAAGCCCTTTAACAAGCCCGATAGTCGATGACCAATATGACACTGAGTGGGTTCTTGTGAACGGTTACAATTTGGGGACGGATACAATTTATTTTATAAAGGAGGGTTACCGGATTGGTGATAATACATATTCGGTCGAATTGCAGAACAACCTTACGGTGATTCTCCCTATCAACAATACATATGCTGGCAGTTTTGATTCTGATGACATTTCGGAAGGATATATTATCTATCTTAGCACTGGTGATGCGATTGACATTAATCTAGATGTTGCAGATGGATACAATGACGATTTATATCTTTACAGCCCTTCGGTTGGAGTGGGTTCTGGAAAAAGTAACTATGTTATGAAATCCACAAATGGTGCAAGTATTGACGAAAGCTTTTCATACACTGCTACGACGACAGGTTATTTTAGTATCTTAATTATCAATATGGGTGGGTTATCCGCCCACTCTTTTACATTGTCAGTTAATTTCACTCAATATAATGATCCGCCATCTCCTGTCACTCTTTATCAACCTCCTAATGATTCAATATCGGAAACAACTGTTATTCTAGAGTGGACTGAAAATGCAGATTCTGATTTTAACAGATACGAGATTTATCAATCTTCCACTTCTGGAGTTCTTGGAAGTTCTGTAAAAGTTATTGAATCATCCTCAGAAAATTCTACAGTTATTACTGGACTATCATCTTCTACAACATATTGGTTTACTGTTAGAGTATATGATAATGGTGAGAAATATGCAGACTCTAATCAGATTGGAGTTACAACAAAATCTCCCAATACCCCCCCAACGGCAGTGACATTAAATAGCCCCACTGAATCAACAGAGAACACTTTGACTTTATCCTGGAATCAGAATGTTGATGCCGATTTTGCATTATACAAGGTCTACCAGTCATCTACAAGTGGTGTGTTGGGTTCATTGATTCATTCGATTGGAACACAAACTACGATAAGCTATGTTGTGACAGGCCTGTCTCCGTCCAGCACTTATTACTTCACAATCAGAGTGGTTGATACAGGTTCGTTATATTCTGATTCAAATCAGGTAAGCGGAACGACACTTGCACCGAACACCGCACCAACAGCTGTTACATTGAACACTCCAGACAATGAGACAGAAAATTCTATGCAACTTAGTTGGACCCAAAATACTGACAGCGATTTCGCATCATACCAGATATATCAATCAACGACTTCTGGACTACTCGGCTCTCTGATTCATACTATCGGAACGCAGGCGAGCACATTATATATCATCACCAGCCTATCATCATCTAGCACATACTATTTCACAGTACGAGTTGTTGATACTGGGTCGTTGTATGCGGATTCTAACCAGGTAAGTGGTACAACATTGGCCACTAATACGGCACCAACAGCGGTTACGTTGGATAGCCCAACAAATATCACCGAGAGTTCCATGACACTGAATTGGTCCCAGAACAGCGATAGTGACTTCGCATCATACCAGATATACCAGTCAACAACGTCAGGACAGTTAGGAACGCTCATTCAGACTATTGGAACGCAAACCACTACAACCTATGTGGTCACTGGGCTGTCCTCGTCCAGCACCTATTATTTCACGATAAGAGTTGTCGATACTGGGTTGTTATATGCAGATTCTAACCAGGTAAGTGGAACGACATTACCGACGAATACAGTACCGATAGCAGTTACTTTGAATAGTCCAGCTGATATTACAAACGAATCTCTCTCCTTGTCTTGGTCTCAGAATGCTGATAGTGATTTCGCATCCTATCAGATATATCAATCAGCTACCAGTGGTCAATTAGGATCTTTAATACATACAATTGGGACACTATCAACTACAAGCTATGTAGTGACAGGATTATCGCCATCCTCAATATATTATTTCACGGTCAGAGTAATCGATACAGGCTCATTGTATGCGGATTCTAACCAGGTCAGCGGTACGACACTGGCAACGAACACCGCACCATCTGCTGTCACCCTGACCAGTCCATCGAATATCACCGAGACTTCTATGACACTTACTTGGACCCAAAATAGTGATAGTGATTTCGCTTCATACCAAATATATCAATCAACGACATCAGGACAACTTGGCTCACTAATTTATACAATTGGTACACAAACCACGATAACCCATATAGTGACTGGATTATCACCATCTAGCACATATTACTTCACGGTAAGGGTCGTTGACACTGGCACATTGTACGCAGATTCGAACCAGGTCAGCGGTACTACATTGGCAACGAATACCGTTCCAACCGCTGTAACCCTGAACACACCGACCAACATCACCGAGAATTTCATGACGTTAAGCTGGTCTCAGAACGCAGACACTGATTTTGCATATTATCAAATATATCAATCGACAACTTCTGGCCAACTCGGCTCACTCATACACACGATAGGAACGCAATCAACTACATCCTACATCGTCACCAGTTTGTCGCCCTCTACAACCTACTACTTCACGGTCAGAGTAATTGATACAGGGTCATTATATGCAGATTCTAACCAGGTCAGCGGTATGACACTGGCAACGAACACAGCACCAACCGCTGTCACTCTGAACAGCCCGACAGATATTACTGAGACTTCTATGACCCTTAGTTGGTCTCAGAACGCTGATAGTGATTTTGCATCATACCAAATCTACCAGTCAGCGACCTCAGGGCTACTAGGTTCTTTGATTCATACAATTGGGACACAGACGACCACCTCATATATTGTTACTGGTCTGACATCAGATTCCATCTATTACTTCACAGTAAGAGTGATAGACACAGGGTCCCTGTATTCAGATTCTAATCAAGTCAGTGGGACGACATTGGCCACAAATACACAGCCAACCGCTGTAACCTTGAACGATCCAACAGATATCACAGAGGGCTCGATGAATCTCAGCTGGACACCGAATGCCGATGCTGACTTTGCTTCATATCAAATCTACCAATCAACAACATTTGGACAACTGGGAACTCTCATTCAGACTATTGGAACGCAATCAACTACCTGCTATATCGTTACGGGACTGTCTCCATCTACACCTTATTACTTCACGGTCAGAGTAATAGATGCTGGCTCATTAACTGCTGATTCTATTCAGAAGAGTGGTTTAACTTTAACACCAAACACACAGCCAACCGCTGTAACCTTGAATGATCCAACAGATATCACCGAGAACTCGATGAATCTCAGCTGGTCCCAGAATGCAGATGCGGACTTTGCTTCATATCAAATCTACCAATCAACAACATTTGGACAACTTGGCACTTTAATCCACACAATAGGCACTCAATCAACTACAGATTATATCGTGACAGGATTGTCATCATCAACGACCTACCATTTCATAGTCCGAGTAGTGGACACTGGCTCATTGACTGCTGATTCTACTCAGAAGAGTGGGATAACTTTAGCTCCAAATACACAGCCAACCGCTGTGACATTGAATAATCCGACCGACATCACCGAGAATTTCATGACGTTAAGCTGGTCTCAGAACGCAGACACTGATTTTGCATATTATCAGATATACAAATCAACGACATTTGGACAATTGGGTTCATCGATCAAAACGATTGGTACTCAATCCACCACTAGCTATATCGTTACTGGCTTATCACCTTCTACAACCTATTACTTCATTGTCCGAGTTGTTGATACGGGTTCGTTGTATGTGGATTCTACTCAGAAGAGTGGAACAACATTAGGACCAAATGCTCAACCCACATCTGTTACATTAAATGATCCAACCAACATTACAGAAAGTTCTATGATGCTGAATTGGTCACAAAACATAGACTCGGATTTTGCTTCATACCAGATTTATCAATCGACAACCGATGGTCAACTGGGAACTCTTATTCATACCATTGGCACTCAAAGTGTAATTTCATTTGTTGTAACAGGATTATCTTCATCAACAAAATACTTTTTCATAGTCAAGGTAATTGATTCGGGAACGTTGACTGCTGACTCTATACAAGTTAATGGTACAACTTTGGCATCTAATGTTTCCCCGACTGCTGTTACTTTAGATGTTCCAACAAATGTGAAAGAAAATTCAATGGAACTCAACTGGACTGAAAACACAGATACTGATTTTGCGGTTTATAAGATATACCAGTCTACAACCAGTGGTCAGTTATGGACATTAATTGATACAATTTCTGACCAATCCGAAACATCGTATATTGTGATAGGATTAACATCATCAACGACATATTATTTTATTGTTCAAGTGGTAGACACTGGCTCATTGACTGCGAATTCTACTCAGAAGAGTGGGACCACATTGGCTCCAAATGCTCAACCAACGGCTGTAACCTTGAACGATTCGACAGATATCACAGATAGTTCTATGACACTGAGTTGGTCTCAGAACAGCGATGGTGACTTTGCATCGTATGGTGTCTATCAATCAACAACATCTGGCCAGCTTGGTTCACTCATCCACACAATTGATTCACAGTCGACAACCAGCTACCTCATTACAGGCTTATCCCCCACTTCAACTTATTACTTCAGAATCCGGGTTGCAGATGTCGGAGGTCTGTACACAGATTCAAATCAGGTGAGTGGAACAACTACATCCAGTGGCAGTGGTGTCGTTCCCGCTACCTTAGAAGCAATTTTATCGGCTCATCCACTAACAGTAAACATCTCTGAGGACATTACTTTTGATGCTTCTGGCTCAAGCGGACCAATATCAGAATATTACTTTGATTATGGAGATGGAGAGAACAGCGGTTGGGTATCTACACCTACTGTGTTTCACACATTTGCACAAGACGGCAAATACACCATTAAGTTAAAAGTAAGAGACGCGAACGGAAACGAGAGTGACTACGATACATTACAGATTACAGTCAACGGCCCAGCTACTGGGGGAGAAACTGAGATAACACCAGATGCAACAGACATGACCTTACCATTTGCCTTAATTGCTGTCATAATCGCTCTAGCGGCAATCATCGCTTACCTCGTAATGAGAGGAAAGAAAACACAAAAACCAGAACTGTTTGAAGAAAGACCAGAGGTGCCTATTCAAAAGTGATAGGGTCTATGTTTGGTTATCGTTAGAGAGGGTCTGTGTTTAGTTATCGTTAGAAAGGGTCTAGCTATTTGGCCGGGGAGTTTAGGCAATAAATAAACTGGCTTTCTTCGAAAAGCTAGTTTTCCTAGACCCTAGACCCTGAACCCTAGTCCCTAGACCCTATTCTCGGCCCATTCAATCAAATTCTCCGGCCCCAGGGAGATTATTCTCTGGTCATTGATTGTTTCCATGGAGAATATTATTTTATCGCCCTTTAGATGTTTTGTCCTCTCCAGGTACTTATCCACGTCCTTCTTTATTACTTTACCCCATTTGACCTCCCCGGATGCCAGAACCCTTTTCCCCCGGGTTATGATGAAGTCTATGTCAAACTCCTTGCTGTAAAAGTACTCGAATGTGCCATCGTAAATCTCAGCGAACATATCTCCACAGAATTGCTCTATCTGATGGGGAATCCTGTTGGCCAGTTCCTTTTCCATGGCCCGGTCTGATATGTTCTGCTGAAAGAAATTATATCTTTCGTCCAGCATGAAACCAAGTTCCATGATTGGGGATTTCAGTGTGTACATGAACTCCTTTTTTCCGTATATTGGAATTCTCCGGACCAGGTCCATCTCTTCCATATTATTGAAATATGGCCTTATCAAATGTGGGTCTGGCTTGTTAATAATTTTTCTTGAATAGAGCAAATTAGCAATTTCACCCAGTTTCCATTTTCTGAGGCATAATGCCCTTATGATTCCTTCATACACCCGAGACAGGTTCTTCTCCTCTTCCAGAAATACCTCGCCTATCAGGGAACGGATGGCACCTCTGGAAAGATTGAGTATGTCTTTCAGCTCTGTTTCCCCTTGCTTGTGATAGGGGATTGTCCACGGGTCCCTTAGATAGGGAGAAAGGCCAAAGGCCGCTTTTCTGTCCATTTCTTGCGCCAGGCCATTAAAAATGTCCATTGGTGAAATAAGGGAAAGCCTCAGGTCGGAATAGAGTCCCAGAATGGGTGATTTGGGTGAGATAACATCCTTGACCATGTGGAAAGAGGAGCCAGTCAGGATAATTCTGCCAGTTCCGGAAATTGTCTGAAGATAATCCAGAAATTCAGATGGTAGTCTTTGAAATTCATCTATAGCAATGGTTTTTCCACTTTCCACCCAGCCAGGGATAAGCTGGAGAAATTGTTCATAGGAGTCCAGTGTTGGAAACGGTCCTCCCTCCAGGAAAAACCCTCCTCCTCTTTTTACCAATATGTAAATATCCAGTTTCATATGATTTTTTACAAGAAAGGTTTTGCCGACTTTTCTTCTGCCATATATCACCAGATTTCCCTGGGCTTTGTTTACTATATTTATTTCCTGACGTTTGATTTCCGTGGTAATCACCATTATGGTAATGGGCATTCCCATACTTAACTATTGTTGTTGGCCTTTACTTGGTTATTGTTAATGAAGGGTCTATGCATGGTTATCGTTATAGAGGGTCTGAGTTTTTATACAAAAGAGATAGGGTCTCTGTTTAATTATCGTTAAGAGAGGGTCTGTGTTTACTTATCGTTATAGAGGGTCTAGTAAAATGCTGGCGAATTTATAGCCAGCATCTTTCTGTTTTCCAAACATCTAGACCCAAATATTATCCAAACATACTGCAAACACCCTAGACCCTATCTATACATAATTATTATATAATCCCTGTAAAATACACCATGAGTACATAAAAAATACATCAAGACTACATTAGGATGGATGGAAGATGGCAGAATTGCGGGTTATAATCCCTGATGATGTGGACCGATATCTGGAGAGCGCAATAAAGGCAGGTATGTTTGGCAACAAGGCAGAGCTGGCCCGTGCGGCCATAGTGCATTTTCTCAATACCATCGGCCCGATTTCCAAGGGCTATGATACCGAGAATTTCTTCTCGCCGGATGGTCGTATTTTCCAGCTTGAATATGCCAAAGAATCAGTTAATCGCGGTGTGCCAGTTATGGGAATCGTGTGTGATGATGGAGTGCTTCTGGCCTCTGAAAATCCTGCATCAGGACCGGAAACCCTGGCAGTATCAAATCCCTGCATCCAGCATGTTTCTGATAAGCTGATAATCGGGTATTCTGGCCTTGCCTCGGATGCCATGGTGGTCATTGACAAACTCAGGAAAATGGATTTGAAGAAGGAAGAACAGGTAATTGCAGCAATTCGGGAAATTTACTGGGGCCACACAATGCAGAGAGACGCCCGGCCCCTGGGGGCTGGTCTGCTGCTTGCCACGAAATTCGGTCGGCCGAAGCTCTTCGAGGTTGAGCCAGGCGGAATGATAACCGAATATGTTGCCAGTGTTATTGGCAATGGCGGAGAAAGTGCCAAGACCCAGCTTGCAAAGGCCTACAAACGAACAAGTCTCAAGAACGCTGGAAAACTGGTGACAGATATACTGGGCGATGGAGAATATTCTGTTGAGGAATTGATGATTGATTAAGGAAGTGAGAATGTGAATGATGACATCGTAATAGTCGAGAGAAAGGAAGTAAATATCGAAGGCGCAGTAGTAATAGAGGGTTTCCCCAGCGTGGGAATGGTTAGTTCCATAGTGTCAAATTACATGATCAAGATGCTTGATATGGAATATATTGGATCTGTGCGTTCCAAGCATTTCAATCCCACATCCATAATATCCAAGGGCGTGCCAATGCCCCCTGTGCGAATCTATGCTGGCCAGCCCATTGAAAAGAAAGGATGTATTTGCGACCGTCTGGTTGTTCTGACCTCGGAGTTTCCGCCGCCAATCGAGCTAATGCAACCATTGGTTGATAAAATACTGAAATGGTCCGGCAATAAGGGCGTTAAGACAATAATCTCTGTTGAGGGCATAATCAATGAATCTGCCAATCATGAGCATGGAGATACATATGCAATTGCCAGCACCGACAATGCCAGAAAACTGCTTGAAAAGAAAGGCATCCAGCCAATGCAAAATGGAATAATAACTGGCATATCCGGAGTATTGCTCCATGAGGCCGAATTGCAGAAAAAAGATGTTATTTGCCTGCTATCAGATGCAAACCCGAAACTTCCAGATGCCAGGTCCGCTGCAAGACTAATCGAGGAACTGGATAAATTTCTCCCAAGGCTGAAACTTGATACTCAACCTCTAATCGAGGAAGCCGAGAGACTGGAAAGCCAGGTAAGAGAAGCAATGGCCCAGGCCCAGACTGTGAATACCCGGGTTCAGTCAATGGCTCCTGTTATGTATGGATAAAACTGTGTTTGAATATAGTTCCAGCTTATAGGTGACTTTAATCCAACTCCAGTTTCTACGGAGTTTGATAGTATGAGCTATCAGAAACTCCGAAAAATTGAAGCACGTTTCTATATAATTAGAATATGAACGTTCAGCTCCACTGATAGTTCATCCACAACCATAAAGTCCAACCTCCACTTTACAGGTTCACAAGGTGTATAATGCCCCAGGAAAATAAAACACTGGCCATGCTTCCTCCAGAGGGAAAGCGCACCACCGCCCATGTACTTTTCAATCATATTGCTGAAAATTCCAATATTAATGAAATGTCCCTTGACGAAATTCAGAAACTGGCGAAGAAGCAGTCCCATGCTCCCCTGTCCCTGGACCAGATAAAAGGAATGTCTGCCACCAGCAAATATAGATGGGTGAGGGATGAGAAAAACAGGCAGCCAGGCGGCGATGGCCAAGGCAATTTCCTATTCTACCAGCAGCCGGCAGCCCGTTCCAGAACAACTGTAATTCACGAGGGAATACCTACCCTGGAAACAGACCAGGAGGTGCAAAAGAACCTGGCCAATACTCTGGGAATTGGCTGGGACCCTGTGGAAAGCGGCAGAATGGACATTTTTGAGTTGAGGTCTATTGCCGAACAGGAACTGGACCACCGTCTCAGAAGAATCGCCAAGCAAGCAATTAATATGGACTGGTTCAAGGTGAAAAGCCGATACGGTGACCATCCTGACAAGTTCTTTGTCATTGAGACTCTTGTTCCTACAAAATTCGCCTATCTGGCCCTTGCCTCGGTGAATATTCATTTTAAGCTTTCAGAAGATGAGAAAAATCTACCTGCCAATCAGCGCGTTCTATTCTTTCCTGAATTTGAAGGCAATCGTTTCATTCTTCATGGCAGCAATGTAGCTCCAGGCATGCCAACAACAACCATTGCAGCCGATGTTACTTACTTTGGCGAGAAGAAGAAGGCTGACAAGACCATGCTGGGCGAACTTTTTACTGACGAAAACGAAGGCTCAGCGTCCATGCATGTTGGCAGCAGAATTACCCGCCTGAGAGGCCAAGATGATGAATTAATAACAAGTTTGGACATATTCAATGCGGTAAGCCTGGGCGGAAAGAGTGCCCATTCAACTGATGATCTAGCCGGATTACTTCATGATGGTGAGGAAGCCCATCTTTTGGGGGATGATATTTTGCTATGTCATCCAGATTATTTTGTCCAGCCCGAGGAAGGCATGTACCTCTCTCTGAAAGGCTTGACCGACAACTTTCACCAGGACTTGATAATCAATAAAGGTCGTTTTCTGGAAAATGTGCCATATCTGGATGGAAAGCCAACTCTGGTTTCAGCCAATGCCATATGGAGCGGCAATATGCGTACCATCATAGACCGCCAGGACTTTCCTGGGACATTCCCGCGATCCCACATTGACACCCATGAGTTGGATGAAGTGAACTTTTTCGTCATGACAAGAAACAGCACTCTCCCGCCGCTCATGAGAACCAGCAGTATACATCTCTGGGTTACGAACCTGGTTTTAGGGGAGACCAAATCCACTGCAGCCGAGGAAGGTGGGATAATCGGACTGGACAAGAATGAGGCGCTGAACGATCCCTTTATCCCATCTGGCCGTCTGGGTGAGCGTATCCGGGCAATTTACAAGCTCATCAAAACCCTTAAAGAAAAAGGTATCCAGGTCAATCTGTACATCACCAATAACTCCAATGTTTATGGTGAAGACCGGGATATAACTCTGAAAATGTCAAGGATTTTATTCCTGGAGGCCAAGCGAGGCGGCGGTAAATGGAGGCCAGCAGCTGATTTTCCAGGCATGGAAGTAATGGTGGATTCCGAGCTCTGGACCAAGCATATTCTGGATGATTTGATGGCAAAGCGGGTTGCTGGTGAAATAAGTCACATGGAATTCGAGTGCCAGCTGGAGATCCGTTCACTGGAGAATTACAAGCCCTGGAAGGCCATAGGCACCAAGCAATTCAAGAGGGACATGGAAGATTTGCATGAACATCGACTTAGCTTTCTCAAGGCCCTGATGCTGAGAAATGGCGTGCATTTTGATAAATTAACATTAGATGGCCAGACACCAATTATGGACCTGCTTAACAAGAGCACCAGAAATAAGATTGACCAGCGCAGGAATATGAAAGAAGAAAGACTCAAAAGGCACAGATCAAATCCAGATGATGCTGCCTGGAATGAGTTTTCCGATGCCAGAGAATTGCACCTGGCCTTTGAACCTCCGCAATAGTTCTCTATTTTTAATCGCATTTACTGCCACACAAAGCTGAACGCCAGGCAATCGCAAACCAGACTTGGTTTGCGACAGGATGAATATTGATTCATCCGTGTTCATGGCCTGGATGAAAGCGAAGGGCAGTAAACACAGGAATCCGCCATGCACCGTACATATACAAGTGTAGAAAATCAAAGTCAATCAGACTTTGATAAATTAGGTGTATGGCCTACACAAGTAAACATACAGGCCTGAATCATAACGCCAGGTCTTTTAAGGCCTGGTAGTTTACTCTTATATATAACATATTATATGTGGGAAAGAAACTGACTTGAAGGTTAGGAGTTTGATTGAAATGTCCACGAAATATGTTTATGCATTCTCAGAAGGAGATGCAACCATGAAAAATCTACTGGGCGGCAAGGGAGCCAACCTGGCAGAGATGACCAAAATAGGTTTGAAAGTACCAACAGGATTTACAGTTACCACTGAATCATGCAATCTGTATCAAGATAATAATTGCCAGTACCCTGAAGGTCTATGGGCACAGCTGAAAGATGCAATGCTTGAGACTGAAAAATTAACTGGCAAGGGCTTTGGAGATGCAGAAAATCCACTGCTAATGTCAGTCCGTTCCGGAGCCAGAGTATCAATGCCTGGTATGATGGATACTATTCTGAATTTAGGATTGAACCAGGAAACCGTGGAAGGCCTGGCTGTTAAATCTGGCGATAGAAGGTTTGCATTGGACTGCTATCGAAGATTAATCCAGATGTACGGCGATGTTGTGCTTGATGTTAGCATGAAGAACTTCGAGCATGCACTGGAGGCCAAGAAAACCCAGAAAGGTGTAGAGTTGGATACCGATCTGGACGAGGCAGCACTGGACGAGCTTGTTAATGAATTTCTTGGCATTGTGAAAGAAAAGACTGGCAATGACTTTCCGGCAGACCCGGACACACAGCTGGACATGGCAATAAAGTCAGTATTCGATTCATGGAACAATAAGCGAGCCAGAATCTACAGAAAACTGAACAATATTCCCCATGATATTGGAACCGCAGTAAATGTTCAGGTCATGGTATTCGGAAATATTGGCCATGATTCCGGCACCGGCGTCGCATTCACCAGAAACCCAGCAACCGGCGAGAAAGAGTACTATGGCGAGTACCTCATGGATGCCCAGGGCGAGGATGTTGTGGCTGGTATTCGCACTCCCAAGCCAGTTACTGAAATGGCCCAGGAAATGCCATCGCAATATGAGGAGCTGAAAAAGGTTTATGGCATTCTGGAAAATCATTACAAGGATATTCAGGATTTTGAATTTACTATTGAAGAGGGAACGCTTTATTTACTCCAGACCAGGAACGGCAAGCGCACAGCCCAGGCAGCAGTCAAGGCCGCAGTGGACATGATGAAGGAAGGCTATATCACCAAGGAAGAAGCAATCATGCGTGTTGACCCGAACCAGCTGGACCAGCTTCTTCATCCAGTATTCGACCCAAGTGCCGAAAAACAAGTTATCGCCAAAGGGCTCAATGCATCACCTGGCGCGGCAACTGGCAAGGTTGTTTTTGATTCAGATAAGGCCGTTGAGATGGTGGAAAACGGTGAGGCAGTTATACTTGTAAGAACAGAAACTTCGCCAGAGGATATCCACGGCATGTTTGTTTCAGAGGGAATTCTTACAGCTCGCGGTGGAATGACATCCCATGCAGCAGTGGTTGCCAGGGGAATGGGCAAGTCCTGTGTTGCAGGCTGCGATGCCATCCATGTGGATGAGAAGGAATGCAAGTTCACTGTAGGTGACATCACTGTCAAGGAAGGCGATTGGCTGTCCATTGATGGCAGTATTGGTGAGGTCATCCTGGGCCAGGTCCCAACCAAGGAAGCGGCCATAGGAGCGGATTTTAAGGAGCTAATGAGCTGGGCCGATGAGATACGCACCCTGCATGTCAAGACCAATGCAGAGGTACCGCGAGACGTCCAGGTTGCAAAGGATTTCGGAGCAGAGGGAATCGGACTGGCAAGAACCGAGCACATGTTCTTTGGTGATGACAGGCTGCCATGGATTCAGAGAATGGTACTGGCCACCGATGAAACCGAGAGAAAAGCAGCCCTGGACAAGCTTCTCCCAATGCAGCGCCATGACTTCGAGGAAGTTTTCACAATCATGGACAAACTGCCGGTTATTATTCGGTTACTGGACCCTCCACTTCACGAATTCCTGCCCAAAGAGGACGAGGACATTCAAGCATTGAGCCAGACACTTGGAATTTCCGCAGAAGAGATCAAGAAAACCGCTGAAAGCCTGGCCGAATTCAACCCCATGCTGGGATTCAGAGGCTGCCGCCTTGGAATTATTTATCCCGAGATAAATGCAATGCAGGCCAGGGCGATATTCGAAGCTGGCATGAATGTTCAGGCTAAAGGAATAAACCCAATTATTCAAATTGAAGTGCCTCTGGTAGGAAAGATTGACGAGTTCATTCTGATCAGAAAAATAATAGATGGCGTTGCCCAGGAAATGGGCATCAAAGACAAGCTGCCATACCAGGTCGGAACCATGATCGAGGTTCCCAGGGCTGCGCTTACTGCTGATGAAATAGCCAGGGAAGCAGATTTTCTGTCATTCGGAACTAATGATCTAACCCAGATGACCAGCGGCTTTTCCCGGGACGACGCAGTGAAGTTCCTGGGCGCATACGTTGACAAGAACATTTATTCAAAAAATCCCTTCGAGACAATTGACCAGGAGGGCGTAGGCCTTCTCATGAAAATATGCGTGGACAAGGCAAGACAGGTAAAGCCAGACATAGAAATTGGCATCTGCGGAGAGCATGGCGGCGAACCAGAATCAGTGAAGTTCTGCCATCGGATTGGTTTGGATGACGTAAGTTGCTCGCCATTCAGAGTTCCGGTTGCCAGGCTGGCTGCGGCCCATGCTGTTATTGAAGGGAAATCTAAGTAACTTGCCAATCTAGCAGCCTGCTACATTTGCTCTTCGGTGTTCCAGCGGGTGATCCACCTGGATTGAGTTGGGGCTTTTAACTTTAGTAAACAGGCCTGGCTCTCTAAGCAGAAAGTAAGCTGTACCAACTACCATGGATATTCCAACTGCAAACGCAATACCAATAAGTAATGAAGTAGGATAGAATTCAAGATAGCTGCTTCCTATCAGATTTAATATGACAGCGAATCCCATAATTACCGAGTAGACCAGTCGTTCTGTAGTTCCCATGTTCACGTTTTCACCAAATAAGATATTGGTATCTTTGTTTATACCCCTTTCTTCTGAATTATCATAAGAGATTATATGATTTGATACTAAGAAATTGCACTAATCCTCTGATATCTAGTAGATCTAAGGCCCACCAGAAGAACATATTTGTTGTCAAGAATTTTTGTATCCATTACCTTGACGCCCTGAAGGAACTTGACAAGTTTGGAAAATTTATTGAACTCGCCTATCTCCTGAAATTCCAGCATCATTGATTCGCCACGCAGTGCTGCTTCAGTATCAAGATTATTAAGCTCTTCCTGATATTTCTTAATCAGTTCAATTCCCGAGTGCGCTGAATTGGGATTAGCAGACTTCCAGTCTTCATCATTACTCTGTCTTTCAAATATGCTAAGCATTTTCTTGACCAGACAATTCATTAAATCTGGACCTTTTATGAAATAATCAGTGACACCCAGCCGAAAGGCCTTTGCCGCAACCTGTTCATTTCCCTCGGATGTTATCATTATCACTGCGGAATCATTTAGAAGGTGCTTTGTTTTCTCAAGATAATCTATGCCAGTCATACCATAAGGCATTTTGTAATCAAGCAATATCACATCATAGACATTCAATTCTTTGATAATTTTTTCTCCTTCATGTCCATCTTCAGCCTCGGTTATCTGTATGTCTGAAATACTGTTCTCAAGCATAATACTCATCAATTCCCTGAAAGCGGGATCATCATCTATAAGTAGCACTTTCTTAACCATGTTTCAACACTCCGGCAGTCTATTGATTTTCATCCAGTATTCAGGAATCTCTTTAACGGTTTTAATGAATTCTGAATAAGTGACTGGCTTGACAATATAGCTGTTGGCCCCCAGTTGATAGCATTCTTTCATGTCTGATTCCAGGCCGGATGAGGTAAGCATCACCACAGGTATGGACTTGAGTTTGTCATCGCCTTTCACCTCTTTCAGAAGCTGCTTGCCGTTCATGTTCGGCATTTTCAGATCAAGGAGTATCAAATTTGGCAATGGCCTGTTCAAGTCATCGGCCCATTCTCCCTGACACCTCAGGTAGTTTATGGCCTCACAGCCATCTCTCATGACGATAATTATATTTCCTGTCTCTTCCAACGCACAGACTGTAAGCTCCGCATGAGCCTCATTGTCTTCAACCAACATCAAATAATTATTTTTGTTCATTTTTTGCTTCCCCCTTGATAGGTATAGTAAATATAAATGTTGAACCTTTGCCGAATTCCGATTCCACCTGGATATTTCCACCATGGATTTGAATTATTTTCTTGACAATGGATAATCCAATTCCAGTTCCCTCGGCAGAGCTTTCTGCAGCCCTTTCAAAAATATTGAAAATTCTGCCGATATCTTCTTCATGAATGCCAATACCATTATCCTTGACCCAAAACTCATACATGTTCCCTTGTTGATTCCAGCCAAGGATTATCTTCGGTTTTTCCTGTTCGCCCATATAATTTATTGCATTCCCAATTAGGTTGGACATGACCTGGCTAAGTCGTATATCGTCACAATAGACCTCAGGAAAATCATGCTGATATTCAAACTCAACCAATTTCTCATTGATCTTGCCTTCAAGGCCATGAATGCTTATGGATAATATTTCATTGAAATCATGTTTTTCAAATTCCCTGTTCTTTCGCCCTGCCCTTGAGAGTTCCAACAGGTCTGAGACTAGCCTAGCCAGGTTCTCGGAGCCTTGGTTTATTCTGTCAAGATAATGTTTTGCCTTAGCATCAAGTTGGTCTGCATATTGAGTTCCCAGAAGTTCAGAGAAACCCTGAATTGTAACCAATGGGGCCTTGAGGTCATGGGAAACCGTGTAGGTGTAATCCTCCAGCTCTTGATTCTTGGCTTCAAGTTCCTTCATAGTTCTTTGGAGTTTTTCATCGAGTTTCTTGCGTTCGATCGCATATTTTATAGCCCTTATTAACAAGTTACTGTCAACCTGCCCCTTGACCAGATAGTCCTGTGCCCCCTTTCGTACGGCTTCAAGTGCCAGATCTTTATCGTCCAGTCCTGTCAGAATCAGAACCGGGACTTCCGGATTTTGATGGCGTATCCTGGCAAATGTTTCAAGCCCCTGAGAGTCCGGCAATGAAAGGTCTAACAGAAGTGCGTCGATTTTTTCCCTGTCAAGGTGGTCCAGTCCTGCCGAGAGCCGTTCGACCCATTCTATATTAACATACCTCTCCTCAACGAGGAATTCACGTATTAGTCTCGCATCGCCAGCATTATCTTCGATTAGCAAGATTTTGATATGTTCTTGTTCCATTTCATACACCAGTCGGTAATTTTACGATGCTGAGCCAGAAATCCTTGATGTACTTCACGATTTCAATGAATTTGTCCAGGCCGACAGGCTTGGTGATGTAGCAGTTCGCATGAAGATCATAAGTCTTGAGTATGTCTTCTTCAGCCTCTGAAGTTGTGAGTATCACCACGGGAATGCATTTCAGCTCAGGGTCCTCTTTGATATCAGCTAGCGTCTCGCGCCCGTCCTTTTTCGGCATGTTCAGGTCGAGTAGGATGATATCTGGTCGAGGTGCATCTGCATACTGGCCTTCCCTGCGCAGGAAGGCCATGGCTTCCACACCATCTCCTACCACGCTCAAGCGATTGCGCAGCTTGCCCTCTTTGAATGCCTCTTGTGTCAAGCGTACATCGCCTGGATTGTCTTCTACTAGGAGAATTTCTACAGGTTTACCTATATTTCTTGAATTCATTTTTATTCACCTTCTATGTATTGTAAAAATAGATAGACCTCTGGTTATTTAAGTCATAAAGCTGCGGCTATCAAGACTGATAAAGATGAACGAAACGGAAGCATCATAAATCCATTTGATTATGTGTTTATCCACCCTATTTCATAAGGGTTATGAAGTAGAATGTAGACTCCTTTCCGGTCTCTAGCCTTACCCTGATGTGGCCGCTGAGGTGATATATGTTCCTCTTGCAGGGTGCAGGGTCACTGCCGGAATACGTCTCCCTACTGGTTGTACATTTCTTTTCTTAGGGATAGTGAAATAGAACGTAGAGCCCTTTCCAAGCTCAGACTCCACCCAGATGCGGCCGCCATGCCGCTCCACGATTTTCTTGCAAACCGATAGTCCGATACCTGTGCCGGGATACTCTGATTTATTATGGAGGCAGTTGAATATCTTGAATATCCTCTCGTGATCATCAGGATTCATGCCAATTCCATTATCCTTAACTGAGAACAGCCATTCATCATCTTTTTCCTCGGCAGATATGTGAGTTCTTGGTTTTTCCTCGCCGTGGAACTTGACGGCGTTGCCTATAATATTCTGGAACAACTGAATTAATTGTGATTCATCTGCAATTATGGTAGGTAGAGAATCGTGAGTCACATCTGCGTTACTATCTTCAATAGCCAACTGAAGGTTGGTAATACTTGTCTCCAAAACCTCCTCGGAATTTGTCGGGCTGAAGTCTTTACCGCGTGTACAAACACGAGAATAGGTCAGCAAATCATTAATCATCGTCTGCATACGGTTAGCCCCGTCAACAGCATAATTTATGAAATCATCTGCATCGGAATCTAGTTTACCTGCATAACGCCGCTCTAGAAGTTGCAGATAACTCGATATCATACGCAAGGGTTCCTGCAGGTCGTGAGATGCCACGTAAGCGAAATCTTGTAGTTCGACATTGGAACGTGTCAGTTCGTCCATTGTTTGCTTTAGTTTCTTTTCAGCTTGCTTGCGCTCTATAGCACGGGTTATCTGAGACGAGATTAATTCCAGAAATTCCAATTCATCATGTGTGTAGACGGTAGAACTCATGTAACTTTGAACGGTTACCACGCCAATGATTTTATCCTTGCTTTTCAACGGCACCCCAAGCCAAACCAATGGAAGTTCCCCGATGAGTTCGATATCACCGCTCTCTACCAGTTGTTTGATATCATCATCGCGGACCAGAAATGCGCTCCCGTGTTTGATCACATACTCGGTAAGACCATTGCCGAATTTTCGCCTTGGGACAGAGGAATCCTCTGACTCAGTTTCGTCAACAAAATAAGGGAACGTAATGAAATCACTATCTGCATCATACAGCGCAATGTAGAAATTCCTCGCAACTATGATTTTGTCAATCTCCAGGTGGATGTATTTCAAAAGCTCTTCAAGGCCAGTGCTCCTGTTTGTCGCGTCAGTTATATTGTAGGCGATGGTCTGGCGCAATTCTACCTTCTTTCGCTCTGTGATGTCTTTAGAAATCAGCAATATCGATTCTGGCCTGCCTGATTCTTTGAAAATGAAGTTGGCAGTGCACTCCAAATAGTGCCAGTTGCCGGTTTTGTCCTTAATCCTGAACTCAAGGGTCTTTGAAGGAACACCTTCCGGGTCTTGCAGGCTTTCTGCAAGGGTTTCAGCTAGATACTCAACATCATCAGGGTGCACAAGGTCGAAACCCGACTTGCCGAGAAGGTCTTCTGCTGTGTAACCAAGTTGCTGGTGTGATGGGCTAACATACATATAGTTACCATCAAGGTCAAGTTTGCCAATGAGAACATTGGAGCTCTCTGTTATCAGGCGATATTCCTCCTCGCTTTCCCTCTTCAGTTCCTCCGCCGCGTCGATATGTCCCCTCAGTTCGGCGGCTGTGATGGAAACAATCACGAACATGAGCGCGCGCAGGATATCGCTGATGCCCCCGTGAGCGCCGGCAGTGTTATGGGTGAATAACAGGAACAGCGCCAGGAACACGGCCACAAGAATCCCTCTCCTTCTCCACCATATGGCCGCCAGGATGATGGGGATGTAGAAGAAATGGGTGAATACCGTTTCAATATTAAGTATATTATGAAAATAAAGGGTGATGATGCAACAGCAGGCCAGGAGGAGGGACATCGTCAGGATTTTATACCCTTCCATGGTTTTGGAAATTGCATGGTCCCGCGCGTAGCCGGCGCCGCCGGATTTCTTTATGCCGCTCTCTTCGGAATGCACCATGTTCAAATCACTCAGTCTCGCTGAGAAATAGATTATGCTGGATATTAACAATATGCTCGGATTATCAATTTCGATAATGATGTAAACTACCAGGCCACACACCTGCGAATTCTATTTTCCTCTAAAAATCAAAAATGATAATCAAAAATGATAATCTTATGTTATGAAATATATACTTATTCAATCGCTTGCCCTTCTGTCTACGGCATTGTGGACTAAATCCTAAGGAGGATATAAAATGAAAAATATGGAAATAAAACCAAACGAACTGAGGAACAGGCTTGTCCTGGACAGAGATAACAGAGAGATCGGACGAATTACAGATGTTGAACAGGAACTGAGAACTGGGAGGTACAGCACCCTCCATGTGGAAGTTGACCCAAGGCATACTCAAAAGACCGAGTTTGGTCGCTGGCACCACCTTCCACTTAGCACAGACGACATTGATATCGACAAGGACTCTGTAAGATTGAGTCAAACCATTGAGGAACTGAACTCGCAGTTCTGCAACAAAGTCACTGTGAACAAAAAGAGCTTCAGCCCGAACGACCTTGTTGAGATGTCGGTAATTGACAAGGACAGGAACCGAATAGGCACTGTCAAGGATTTCAGAACAACGACAAACCACGGCGAGTTCCCAACATTACTGATTGAGCTTGAACCCAGCGTAAAAAAGAGTCAATCACTGGAAAAAATAGACTGCGTCAGAGTGAGAACTGACCACATTGAAGAGGTAGGGGCAGAGGTCAGGCTCAGCAAAGACGTGAACGAATTAAACAGAGAATGGAATGAAATAACTGTTCACAAGTAAATGGGGATTAATTCCCCATTCTTTCTTTTTTTATTTATTATCAATAATGCTAATCAATCCTCAATTTATTAATAATAGTCAGGGCCTCATATCGTTTTGCGTAAAGTACAATTGATTCGGAAGATTCTAGAGGAAAAATCATAATGAATTTAGCACGCGGATGCATCCGGATATTTACATGGTTGTGAACAGTTCAGGAAGCATCAGAGCGATCTGACATCTCTTCCATTTACCATTGGATGAATGGTTTTTATTGCTTTCCACGTGCTGTGTAATAATTCATCTCAAGA
>JAUWNU010000168.1 GCA_030612505.1 Methanomassiliicoccales archaeon | reverse complement strand
TTTGTTCACAAAAACCAAAGATACACCCTGTGTAAAAAAAACCAAACATACACCTTCAGTAACAATAACCAACCATAGACCCTCACTAACAATAACCAAACACAGACCCTCACTAACGATAACCAAGCACAGACCCTCACTAACGATAACCAAACAGAGACCCTAGCCCCTTTATTAGCGTTAATTAAGCATAGCCCCTGATGGAAATCTATTATAACACAGAATAGATTTCCTGTTCATGATTATCGCCCAGGGTGCAGAAGCCATAATCCGCAGAAGCCAGTGGCATGGCCGTGAAGTTATTATCAAGGAAAGAGTGAGCAAGGCCTATCGTCCCAAGGAGCTTGATATTCGTCTGCGCAATAGCCGATTAAAAGCGGAGGCCCAATTAATTAGCCAGGCAAGAAAAGTTGGTGTTCGCACCCCATTAATTTATGACATTGATCTGGAAAAAAGCGCAATAACCATGGAGTTCATTGAGGGACCTACTGCCAAAAAAGTGTTTGATGAATCGCCTGATAGAGAACAACTGGCCGCCCTAATTGGCGAAAGAATCGGTAGATTGCACAAAGCCAATTTAATTCACGGGGACTTGACAACCTCCAATATGATCTTCATTGAAAATGAGCCATGCTTCATCGACTTTGGCCTGGGGGAGAAGAGCAATGAGCCCGAAAAAAAAGGCGTGGACATGCATCTGCTGAAGGAAGCTTTGAGCAGTGCCCATTCCCAGCATCCTGGCCTGTATGAGATAATGGCCAATGCTTATGTTGCCGAGTATCCCGAGGGAAAGAAAATCCTTAAGGTTGTTGAGGACATTGAGAAGCGCGGGAGATATCAATAATGAAGATCCTTTTTGCAACCGGTAATGCTGGCAAGCTCAGAGAAGTGCAGGCGAAATTTGCCCCGCTGGGCTTTGAGGTTGAACAACTTGCAGATGAGTACCCGGAGATTCAGGCCGATACTCTGGAAGAAGTTGTTACCGGCGGCCTTAAATGGCTCTGGGAACGCCATAAATTACCGATAATAATTGATGATTCCGGCCTATTTATTGAGGCACTGGCTGGCTTCCCAGGGGTTTATTCTGCCTATGTGTTTAAAACTCTGGGATGCAAGGGTATTTTAAAGCAGATGGAAGATTTAGACAATCGCAGGGCAGAGTTCCGATGCTGCGCCGGGTATGTTGATGCTGATGGCCAGATAATCCTCAAAACTGGAAACTCTCAGGGAAGTATCATCCATGAGAAACGCGGCTCTGGAGGATTCGGATATGACCCGATTTTCATGCCTGATGAGCACAGCCAGACATTTGCTGAGCTGGACCTTGAATCAAAAAACCAGATATCGCATCGTGGAAGAGCTTTTGAAGCTCTTGCCAGTGTATTGAAGGAGTAAAAATGGAAGAAAAATGGCGATATTTCTGGAATCGATTAGGCCTTTTCTTCATTCCAATAATCGTCAGTGCAATATTCATAATTTTAATTTGGCTTGGATTGGAACCGGACATGTTCACCATTTTCGGGCTACTGCTTCTCAGCTACTTCATTTCACCATTCGGCCGTGAGGTGTTAATTCCTGTGGCTGTTATTTCTCTGCTGAGCCTCCACGGTACAGGCCAGATAGTTATGGATGTCATCCTGATAGTGGGAATTGTGATATTCGTGGATGTCATGTGCTCTATATTCTTGATTTGGAATTTAGACCTGCTAAAATACCTGCCAGTCTTCGGAAAAT
>JAUWNU010000053.1 GCA_030612505.1 Methanomassiliicoccales archaeon | reverse complement strand
ATAAAACATTCGACAAAGCTTTAATATCGTTCATCATATCACCCCCCAAGGAGGCAGCTAAATGCAAGCAGGACAGATGGCCTATGATAGGGCGATTACAGTGTTTTCCCCTGACGGAAGATTGTTCCAGGTAGAGTATGCCAGGGTAGCAGTTGGCAGGGGCACAACAACAGTAGGATTGAAATTCAAGGACGGCGTTATTCTCATGGCCGACAAGAAGGTAAGGAGCAGACTGGTGGAGTACAATTCTGTGGAGAAGATATTCCAGATAGACGACCATCTTGGCTGTGCAACTTCCGGACTTGTGGCTGATGCCAGAACTTTGGTGGACTATGCCAGAGTTGTCGCACAAATTAACAAGGTCACTTATGAGGAAAAGATTACCACAGATCTTTTGGTAAAGAAGATTTGTGACTACAAACAGAACTATACCCAGTATGGCGGTGTACGACCATTCGGAACAGCACTTCTAGTTGGTGGAGTGGACAGCCAGGGAATTCATCTGTACGAGACAGACCCAAGCGGCGCATTGAGCTCTTACAAGGCAGGCTGCATTGGTTCAGGCAGAAGCCAGGTCATCGAGCTATTCGAAGATAAATTCAAAGATAATATGACCATGGACGATGCACTTCTACTTGGCCTCAAGGGACTCAAGATGAGCAGCGATGACCCAATTTCCGGTGATAGTGTGGAAATTGGAATAATCAAGAAGGGCAAGAAGTTCGAGAAACTAGGGCCAGCTGCCATCGATAAATACATTGCAAAACTGTAGGAGAAAACATGGCCAAGGACTATCAAAAAGAACATACTGATGATCTCATGGATGGTATGGTAATTGCCAGATTTGAGAGCCACGGCCATGATTTCGAAATTATTCTTGAAGCAGACTATGTTAATGATGGCAAATCCGATGAATGGAGCGACATCCTGGAGCATATGCCTTCCGAGGTAGTTTTCACAGATGCCAGAAAGGGTGAACGAGCATCAACAGATGATATGAACGAAGTATTTGCCACAGAAAATGTTAAAGATATTGCTATTGATATTATGAAAAATGGCAATGTTCAGCTCACCACAGAACAAAGACGCCAGATGCAGGATGAGAAACGCAAACAAGTCATTGCCACCATTGTGAGGGAGGCAATGAATCCCCAGACAAAAACACCACATCCGCCCCAGAGAATCGAGAGTGCAATGGCCGAGGCTGGCATTCATATTGACCCAATGAAACCGGCATCAGTTCAGGTTCATGAAGTTGTGGAACTTCTCAGGCCAATCATTCCCATCAGCTTCGAAAAGCTGAAGCTGGCCATTAAACTTGAGGGAATAGATTATGGGCGATGTTATGGTGACATCAAGGGTGCTGGCAAGATAATAAGTGAGGAATGGGGCTCAGACGGTTCCTGGATGGGCATGGTGGAGATACCTGCAGGCATTCAGGATGAGCTTGTCCGGAAACTTAATGAAAAAACCAAGGGCAGCGCAGAGACCAAAATACTCAAATAAGTTATTGTTTTAAGGTAGTCTATTAGGAGATAGCAATAATACGCCTGTAAAGCAGGCGGCCGTGCGGGTACTATAGTGCGGATTTAGGTTGTGAAATTATGTCTCAAATTGAAAATGAAAAAGTTCTGGTAGTTCCGGGACAGGAGATTGGCGATCTCAGCCATAGGCCTGGAATGGGCACTTATGCAAGCGACGGAAAGATCTATGCATCACAGCTGGGCATAGTAAATGAAAGGTCAGGATACATCAATGTGCAGCCCTTTGCAGGCAAGTATTTGCCAAGACAGGGCGACTCGGTAATAGGCATTGTCAAGGATATCGGCCCAAATAGCTGGTTTGTGAACATCAACTGTCCCTATAATTCGATGCTTCATGGTAATGAAACTCAATGGAAGGTGGATTACGGGACAACCAGCCAGTACCTGAATGTGGGTGATGTTATTCTGGCAAAAATAAACCATGTTGATGAAATTAAACGCGTGAATCTGACAATGAAGGAACATGGACTTCGCAAGCTTTCCAGCGGCCAGATAATGACAGTTGACCATACCAAGGTCCCAAGGGTCATTGGCAAGGGCGGCTCAATGATTTCTATTTTAAAGGAAAACACTGGATGCAGAATTTTCATAGGCCAGAATGGTGTAATTTGGATAGATGGCGAACTAGAGGGCATTGCAAAGGCCTCGCAGGCCATTAATATTATTGACAAGAATGCCCAGATACAAGGCCTTACTGAGAAAATACGAGAGTTTTTGGGAGTTTATGAAGCAGAAGAGGTAGACACAGCACTGCCTTTGGTCGAGGAACCAGAGGCAGCGCCTTCACCAGAGAATGAAGAGCCAGAGCACCAGGATTTTTAGGAGATGATTTGTTTGACTGAAATTAAATTGATTGATGATGATGGATTGAGACTAGATGGAAGAAAGCCAGATGAGCTGCGGCCAATAAAAATTGAGGCTGGAGTGCTGGACAATGCTGACGGTTCCGCATATGTGGAATGGGGCAATAACAAGATAATAGCTGCTGTTTATGGACCCAGAGAAGTACAGCCAAAGTACCTGCAGGATACTGCAAAGGCAATTGTTCAGGTCAGCTATAATATGGCAGCCTTTGCTGGAGACGACAGAATCCGACCTGGTCCAAACCGCCGGGCAACCGAGATCTCCAAGATTACCGCCGAAGCCCTGGAGCGAGTTATTCTCACTGGTCAGTATCCCCGCTCAAGCATTGATGTTTATATCGAGGTTCTTGAGGCAGATGCCGGAACCCGCTGTGCAGGTCTAACTGCAGCATCAGTTGCAGTTGCAGATGCTGGCATACCCATGATAGACCTTGTTCCATCAGTTGCCGCAGGAAAGGCAGACGGCCAACTGGTACTTGATGTGGGAAAGCTGGAGGACAATAAAGGTCAAGCAGATCTGCCCCTGGCCTATGTTCCCAGAACCGGAGAAATCGTTTTGCTGCAGATGGATGGGCACTTTACCCGGAAAGAATTAGAAATGGCAATGAAAATGGCAATAGATGCATGCAAGGAAATTCATGTAATCCAGCAAGACGCGCTAAAGCGAAAATATACTCCGCAATCCTCTGTGAATACAAATGAGCAGGAGGCAGAACAATGAAGAAAACAATCATTCCTGAGATTAAGAAAGAATTCATCAATAAGCTGGCTGATGAAGGAACCAGGGAGGATGGGCGCGGCCTGTCAGATATGCGGGAGATTAACTTTGAGACTGGCATCATCGGCACCGCAGACGGCAGTGTAAGGCTGTCCCTTGGAAAAACCGAGGTCATAGTGGGAATAAAGCTGCAAATTGGCACGCCATATCCAGATAAACAAGACCAGGGAGTTTTAATGACTGGCTGCGAGCTAAAACCCATGGCACATCCTGCATTTGAGGGTGGCGCACCTTCCATGGAAGCCGTGGAGATTGCAAGGGTTGTTGACCGCGGTATCAGGGAAAGCGGAATGATGGATATGTATTCTTTCTGCATTGTTCCAGGGGAGAAAGTTTGGTTAGTCTTCCTGGATATTCAGGTACTGAATTATGACGGGAATCTCTTTGATGCTGCAACAATGGCTGGTGTGCTGGCATTGCATAATACCATGGTTCCAGCGGCTGCAAATGAGCTGGGGGATGATTACAAACTTCCGGTAACTCTATGGCCCCTTACTGCGACTGTGGTGAAGATTAAGAATAATCTCATGGCTGACCCAACATTCACAGAAGAGAATGCCGCATATGCCAGGCTTACGATTTCCATTGATGATAATGGGGACATCAGAGCCATGCAGAAAGGTTTAAAAGGGGCACTTACTTACGACGAAGTCATCAGAGCATTAGATATAGCTCAGGAGCTTACTCAAAACATACGAGCCAGCCTCCAAAAATCAACAGGTGTGTGAACTTAATGGCAAGTGGCACTAAGAAAGCAGGAATCACAGGTAAATACGGACCAAGATACGGAGTCAAGATAAGAAAGCAAATTAAGAGCGTCAGCAGGCATAAGATAAAGCCCCAGCGCTGTCCAGAGTGTCAGGCCGACGCTGTAAAACGTGTGGCATCTGGTATCTGGAGATGCAATCACTGCAAGTTGAAATTTGCTGCTTCAGCGTATTCCATACGCACAAGGAGCTACAAGAGAGAAGAGGCAAAGAGCCAGCTTGACAGGTTCAAGAGGGAAGATTCAACTGACCTTAAAGACTCACTTGCAGATTCTGGCATTACCCAGGAGCCAAAAGCTCCGGAGCCAGAGCATGAAGAGCCAGTCATTACCGAGGAAGAGACAATTGCTCCAACAGAAGACCAGAAAATATCTTCCACAGAAGACGAGAAAGAGGTCATTACTGAGGAACCAGAAGAAGATGAAATAACTCCATCGGAGGAATAATATGTACAGATGTGCCAAGTGTAAGGAGAGAATAAGGGGAGACATCAACACAGTGGGTATCCAGTGTACATCCTGCGGCTCAAAAATATTCTACAAGGAAAGGCCAAATGTCAAGAAGACAATAGAGACAGGTAAGCAAGATGCCAGTTAAAAATTTCGAGTTTTCAACAATTGATGCCCGGAGATTCTCCAGGTCCACCGAGCAGCACAAGAATATCCAGATTAATGTTAATCATGAAATTACCCAGGTAATAGAGCGGGATGAAGGCCAGACTGAAATGATCTTCAGATTCGCAGTTAATTATACTGGCATGGGCGCAGTCGCATCCATCAAGCTGGAAGGTTTCCTGATATTCGAGGGGGAATCCGGCCTGGCACAGACATGGGCCAAGGATAAGAAATTACCAGACCCGGTGGCCAATGAGGTCCTTAATCTAATAATGCGCAATTGCATAATGCAGGGCGTGGTATTGGCAAGGGACATGAGGCTTCCACCGCCTATCCAGATGCCGCAGATTAATGTTGGCGGCAAGAAACCAGACAAGAATTATGCTGGTATGGAGTTCGCCTGAAAAAACCACATTGTTGATATAAGTTTACAGTTTTTTCAGAATTGGGGAATCTGTCATAAATATTTAGTTAGAGTTAGATTCGCCGATTGTTTGGTTATTACTGTAAGCAGTATGGCATTAATTTAGCTAGATACAGTTATCATGCCATTGTCGAACACGCTGCTTAGATATGATTGAAGTTGTGTTCAACGATTTATTTGGATTGTTCAATCTGTGAATTATACGACAGACCGTCCCCGGGGGTTCCCATGGAATGCCCAGCAAAACAATTTATATCATTATGTCAATTACATTATGAGAGAAATGGAAAGAATTAAAGAGCATAAATGGACATTAATTATGGGTATTATTACGGTAGTGGTAATAGCAGCAATATTGTTAGCTCCAATTGATACTGGCCCTAGGTACAGCCAGGGAACCCCAGAGGAAATGCTTGAAAAATGGATGGCCGGGTTTAATAATAATGATGTAGAAATGATTCTTAGTTGCCGAATGGTTTATTTCGGAACACAATATGATTCATATCTTAATGACGAAAACTTCCTAACATGGATTAAAGATATAAATGGCACAATCAACTCAATAGAAGTTACATATCCAGAGGACATGAATGAAACTCAAATTCAAACATGTCTAGAACAAATAGCAGATGATGAATATGCATATGATGTAACAATTCAGGCCTATTGTAATGTGTGTGCAAATCTAACAATGAATAACGGAGAGACTCAATTCGATGATGAATTTAGAAGTCTGTGCTATCAGATAAATGGTTTATGGTATTCTTCTACTTATGATATGTTTGAAGAGTAAGTATTCACTATTGCTTCCTAGCAACAATGCTAACATAAGTAGCATATTTCTTGAAAAAATTTACGGCAATGATATAATGTATTAGCAATCAAATTACAAATCATTTAAATAGGTATTTGCAATCCTAATGCAAAAGTATTAGTACTATCTGGTTTTATATTCATCCATGGAGCGATACAATCCTTGGTGGTATGGAGAGCCGGATGAATATTATGAGAATTGGAAAAACTCCCAGGTAAAATGGATGCCTGAGTTAATCGATAATATTGCATTGAAACCCTTCTCTTTACACTTCATTACTGGGCCCAGACAGGTTGGAAAAACTACAGCAATCAAAATACTGGCCAATCAGCTTGTCGAGACCAATGGCCCAAAATCGGTGTTCTATTATTCATGTGATGAATTAGAAACTCACACAGAACTAGGGGAAGTTCTTGACAATTACATATCTTCACGGAAGGCATGGGGCGTAAAGAGCAGCACAATCTTGCTGGATGAGATTACATATGTCAATGAATGGTGGCGTGCAGTGAAAGCACGCATTGATGCCGGTGTTTTACAGAAAGACAATTTAATAATAACTGGTTCAGCCAGTGTTGATATTCTCAAACAAAAGGAACTGTTCCCTGGACGAAGGGGCCATGGGAAAGACCATGTACTACTTCCATTGGATTTTTCACAGTTTGCCAAAGTTATAGGTAATTTGGAAGTAAAGTCCGGAGAAGTTACAGGCATAAACAAAAACATGAGAGCCAACTCTTTTTTCAGGAAAAGATTGGACACATTACTTGAAGACTATCTTGATGTAGGAGGTTTCCCCAGGTCTGTGATTGATTTTTCCAGTACTGGAAAAGTTTCCAATATAACATCAAAGACATATCTTGACTGGCTTCGTGGAGATTGGAACAGGGCAGGAAAGAGTGACCGACACATGAAGGAAATAATATCCTATTTGATTAGAGCCGCTGGAACAACAATAAGTTGGAACTCAATATCAAAACAAATTAGCATAAATTCTCCACACACAGTACAATCATATGTTGAAGTTCTTGAAAATATGTATGCATTGATAGTTCTCAATCATCTTTCAGCAGATGGAAGAATCGAATATAGAAAGAATAAAAAAATTCATTTTATTGATCCATTAATTTATAGAGTTCTTGGAGATTATGCCAGACTGGATATTACTAAAGAATGGATGCTTGAAGGTATTGTTGCATCTCATCTTGCCAGACATTCACCTGTCTATTACTGGCGCAATCACACAGAAGTTGATGCAATATGTCTGGATGGGAAAAAGCAAATTGGATTTGAAGTTTCTAGAGGGCTTAAGAAATGGAAACCACCATGGCATCTAAGTAAATCCTATGTGTTGGATAAAAAGGATGCAGGTGTTTATCTTGCTGCCCTGCATACCAAATCACCTATTGTTTCCTGGCAACAATACTAACATAAGCCGCATACTTCCTGCATTTCGGGAAGTTGGCCAGTATCTTGCGGTCAAGCCGGGTCATGAATAAACCGATTTTACGAAATAAACCTTTCATTGGCAGTCTCGGAACCAGATGTGGCATCAGATAAGATGTTAAAAAGAAAAACTCAGTTTTTTCCACCACCAGTCCCTGTTTTTTAATGGCATCTTCCATGGTCTTGTAGGATAATGGGCGTTCCCCCTCTTCATGTGCAGTGGTTGTTACAAAGCCGCGGGTCCAGCTGGCCACAGGGTTGTCTGCCAATGGTTCTTGAGTTAAAAATAATCCTCCTGGTTTGAGTAATCGTGATATTTCGGAAATACATTTATCCAGGTGTTCAGGAACATGATGCAGAATGGCATTTGCACCCACTAGGTCTGCCTGTCCGTTCTTCAGAGGAACAACCAATGCACTTCCCTTGACATGGATGACTCCCTCTTTGCCCAATCTGGGTGTAATATCCACTGAAATTACTTCCGCTCCAGGATGTTTGCTGGCCAAATGAAGCCCAAACCAGCCGGTTCCGCCGCCTAAATCTATGATTAAGTCTGCGGATTTAGCCATGCCAGATACATCTCCAGTGATGGCCCTTATTCGGCTCCAGCCTTCATTCTGGATTGCAGGGTCTACTTTCCATTCCACTTCCATGATAACAGGCGGAAAAACCAGGGCAACATATAAGAGTTTTTCCGCAGGGTCTACCGCTATCAGACCCAATCTGATAGCAGAAGGGTACAGGGTCTGAGTTTGTATACAAAATAGATAGGGACTAGGGTATTTGCAATATGTTTGGATTACGTTTGGGTCTAGGGTGTATGGAAAACAGAATAATGCTGGCGTTCAAAAAGCCAGCATCTCCTAGACCCTCTATCAGTGTTAGCCAAACATAGACCCTCTTTAACGTTAATTAAGCACAGACCCTCTTTAACATTAATTAAGCACAGACCCTCTATCAGTGTTAACCAAACATAGACCCTAAAAGCTAACTCTTTAGAAAATTGACTGCCAATTTCAGTGCTGCCCTGACACTAGCCTCTTTTATTTCTTCTCTTGTGCCTTTGAAATGAGATTCCTTGACAATCTCATCGGATTCACTGGCAACTGCAATAATGACCGTTCCAACTGGCTTATCAGGACTTCCACCGCCTGGACCCATGATTCCGGTGATGACAATGCCAATACCTGCATCAAAAAGCTCCATGACCGATGAGGCCATGACCAGTGCTGTCTTTTCGCTGACAGCGCCATGTTTCTTTATTGTGGACAGCGCGATTTCCAGAAATTCCATTTTTATGGTATCTGAGTATGCTACTATTCCCCCCAAAAAGTAAAGAGAGGAACCAGGAACATTGGTTATTGTGTGCCCCAGCAAACCGCCGGTACAGGATTCTGCAACTGCAAGTGTCTGGCCATTGGCTGAAAGCATGCTTCCCAGCTCTTCAGCATAGTTCATTGCAGTATGTTTATTTTCTTTGACAGGGTCGACAGGACTTCGCCTATCTTTTTTAGCTGGGCTCATTCTACTTCACCTGCCAATTCCTTGACTCGCCTTACTCCATCGATTTCTTGAATAACCTTGATTGCACCCTCAGGGACAAGGCTCTGCCAGTCACCATCATCTGCCATAACCTTGCGAACACCTTTGCCGGAATACTTATTCCGGTCGTAGAGATGTGGTTTACGCACTTCTATTCCAGCTTCACGGAAAAGACGGGCAGTAAGGTCATTATTGGTGTAAATGGCATCAAAGGGCGGTACAAGGCTCTTAACATGAGCCACCCATATCGAGAATCGATTGAGATCCACAATGGGAATAAGATAATAATTGCCTATTCCAGCTTGGTTCAAACTCTCTGAAATCATAAGATGCCGCTCGCCGGCTGTAAATGGGTCTTCATAGATATGGCTTTCCTGGGCGCTGCCAATGCAGATAATGAGTTTATCGACCTTACTAGTCAATTCCTTGATAACCTCAAGATGTCCTTTGTGAAATGGTTGAAATCTGCCTATAAACAAACCTCTCATATAATCCCTCAAGCCGGTGTAATCTCCTTGGCAGGAACAGGAGGTGTTACGGTCTTAGGCATTATGGCAGCCAACTTCTTCAGGAGACCTTCCTTCTTGGGGCCCTTCACCAGAGAATATTCCAGTACCTCGCTCAGGGTCTCCACCGGTATAATTTCTATCTTACCAATATATTTGTCGTCAAGGATCACGTCCCTCATATTAGCTTTGGGAATAATAACCTTCTTCAGGCCCATTTCTGCAGCACCTTCAATCTTGGCAGTTACACCGCCAACCGGAAGCACTTTGCCTCTTACACTGAGTGAGCCAGTCATTGCAACGCTCTGGTCCACAGGCACATTCTCAAGGGCCGAGAAAACTGCTGTTGCCACGGATATGGATGCGGAATCCCCCTCGGTTCCAGAACGGCTCTCGACAAATTGAACGTGAATATCATGATTGGATATATCCTCACCAGTCATTTTCTTGATAAGCGCGGATACGTTCTGAACTGCCTCTTTGGCCATCTCTCCCAAACGGCCAGTGGCGATTATGGTACCACCGTGCTTTTTATGGGCTGGGGTAACCTCGGCAGCTATTGGAAGGACAATCCCAGAATATTCAGCCAGGGAACTATCACCCTGGAACACTGCCAAGCCATTTACAAGACCAATTGCAGTTCCTTCAGTTAGGAGTGTTGCATATTCCTTGTTCTGTTCAACATAACGGTCTGCTATCTGCTGTTCAAGAGATCTAGCCACGCGCTTTGCTGCCAGAACTTCTGCCCTGGTGACAAATGGTAAATCTTTCTCCTTGGCAATGTCACCAGACACTCTGACAAGGCCGCCTAGTTCTCTGAGTCTGAGCGTAAGATGGCCCTTTCGACCAGCACGCCTCTGTGACTCACGAATTAACTCGGCTACGGCTTCCTTGGTGAAGTGTGGTATCTTTTTATCCTTCTTCACTTCCTGGGCCACGAATCTGATTAATTTTTTCCGGTTCTCCGCAGTATCTGGCATGGTTGTTTTCATGTATGTTTCATAACCATAGCCGCGTATTCTGGACCTTAGAGCAGGGTGCATTCCACCATGCTGTATGCCATTCTCGTCCCTTGCGCCGTAAATAGAATCAAGGTTTCCGGCTGCAACAAGCACAAAGCTGCAGGGTACTGGCTGACTCTTAACCATTGCACCGGAGCTTCTCTCGCTCTGGCCAACTATTGGGAACTTGCCCTCTTGAAGTGCAGTAAGGAGGCTCTGCTGGCTCTCCATCTTGAGCATGTTAATCTCATCAACAAAAAGAATACCCTTATTTGCCTTGTGAATTGCTCCCACCTCAACACGGTCATGCTGCGGGGTTTCCAATCCGCCGCTCTGGAACGGGTCATGCTTAACATCCCCAAGTAATGCGCCAGCATGGGCACCAGTTGCATCAATGAAAGGCGGTGAATCTCCTGTCTGATGGCTCATAAGGAGCTTTGGAACGGCTCCAGCGTCCTGACGTTGGCCTCCAGGCATTCGGGTAGCCATGTAAATGAAAACTGCTGCCAGTATTCCAAAGAATATCCACATTGGATTATGCTCCGGGTCAATGACGAACATGATGATTGCGAATCCTACGATTAAAAATACAATGGTGAACATTGTTTGAAGCTTCTGGTTCTGCCTCTGCATGGCCTCTGCCTTCTGGGCCTTGACTATCTCCTTGCCCTTTCCAGCAGGCACTATCTTGATTATTGGCTCGTTTTGATCCTCGGGATTCGGGTATGCGATAACATCTTCCAGCTCTCCCTTGGGTAAATAATCCACCATTGAGTTTGCCAGCATGGACTTTCCGGTGCCGGGATCGCCTATCAAAAGCACATGGCGTTTCTGCTCCGCCGCTTTTTTAATAACATATACTGCATCGTCCTGGCCTATAACTTGGTCCGCCTGCTTTGGCGGTATCTTGACCTGGTCAGTGGTCTCGAATTTAAGGGACTTAATCCACTCATCGGTGGGAATATCGCATAGGTCATTTTCCATGTGTCCAGTACTCCGTTCTCTTACGAGATAGAAATATAACTACCTCATGGATATAAAACCTTCGCATGAAAATATCAATTTTGGATACAGTTAAATATATTCTATCATTACCACTGGACAAGGTGAATCTCATGCAGAGAAAAATAGTAATGATTGGGTGTGGAGTGGTTGGCCAGGGTTTCCTTGAGATACTGGTTGACAAGAAAGAATTACTTAGCAGGAAATATGGATTTGAGCCAAAACTGGTTGGAGTTTCAGATATGCTCAAGGGCTCGGTCATGGTGCCGGATGGCATAGATATCCCAGCATTTCTGGAACATGTGAAATCCGGCAAGAAAATTGATGAGTTTTCAGCTCCTGGTGCTATAACAGGAGTGGATTCAATCGGCACTATCCAGCAAACAGATGCTGATATCATGGTTGAGGTTACTTATACTGACATTAAGACCGGTGAGCCGGCAACATCTCACATGCGGGAGGCGCTGAAGAAAGGCATGAGCATAGCCACCACCAATAAAGGGCCAGTAACATTGCATTTCAAGGAATTGCATGAAATGGCAGAGCAAAATAATGCACAGCTGAAATACGAGGGGGTGGTAATGTCCGGAACCCCGATATTCGATTTACTGGACTATTGCCTGGCTGTCAATGATGTAAAAGAAATTAAGGGCATTCTAAACGGCACAACAAACTTCATGCTGACAAAGATGGAAGATGAAAATATGGCCTATGATGATGCACTGGCCCTTGCTCAGAAATTGGGCTACGCAGAGGCTGACCCAACTGCGGATGTTGAGGGATTTGATGCGCTGGCTAAAGTAATCATCCTGTCCAATGTGGTTCTGGGCGGAAATATCGGGATCGACGATGCAGAGCGCGTGGGAATATCTGGCATAACCATAGAGGACGTGCAAAAGGCAAAGGCCGAAGGAATGCGGTACAAGCTCATAGGTTCAACAAAACTTGTTGACGGAAAAATAATCGCAAGCGTCAAGCCGGAAAAACTGCCGCTCAGCGACCCCCTGGCCGGTGTTGGCGGAGCAATTAATGCATTAACTTTCAAAACCGATTTATCAGGCGATATCACCATTCTGGGCTCAGGAGCCGGAAAGATAGAGACTGGCTTTGCCATAATGATTGACGTGCTCAATATTCACAAGGAGATGTAGGATTGAGAGGCGGATATCACGGCAAATATCTGGAGATAGACCTCCTAACCGAGCAAGTCACCATAGGTGAGCCAGACTGGGAATTGATTGATAAATTTCTAGGAGGAAAGGGACTAGGCCTTGCATTGCTCTGCAAACATGATACATCTCTGTCGGCATTTGACCCTGGAAATCCAATGATCTTTCTCACTGGCCCGCTTACTGGCACATCAATTACAACTTCCAATCGTTCATGCCTGGTAACACGTTCGCCGCTGACCGGCTGTTTTCTTGACTCACATGCAGGAGGCCATTTTGGAACTGCGATTAGGGGCTCTGGGTATGATTATATTATCATCAAGAACTTTGCACAGAAGCCAAAATACATTCATATTTCTCCTGACGAGGTCAAGATACTGGATGCAGAAGATTTGTGGGGCAAGGGGTGCTATGATACAGAAGATGCTTTACTTGAAAAGCATCCTGAATCCAGAGTTGCATGCATTGGCCAGGCCGGGGAAAATAAGGTGCGGTTCGCCTGTATTTCCACAGATAAATACAGGCAATTTGGCCGCGGGGGCGCAGGAGCGGTCATGGGCTCCAAGAACCTCAAGGCACTGGTTATTGAGGGAAAGGAGAAAGTTCAGCTTCATGACCCGGAGGAATTCCGCAGCCTGACAAAGGAGCTGGCAAAGGATGTTTTGGCACATCCGAATCGCAAGTTAAGGTATGACATAGGAACTCCAATGTGGATTCGCATGGGCCAGGAGATTGGCGGTTTTCTGCCGACACACAATTTCAAATACGGCCAGTGGGATGATTATGAGTCTTTGACCTCAGAAACAATGAAAGATGAGCTGAAATGGGAAACCTGCGGATGTTTCAATTGCATTATCCAGTGCTCCAAACGCGTAACATATGACGGCGGGGATTTTGAAGGCCCGGAGTATGAAACAGCAGCATACCTTGGCTCGGGATGCGAACTTGCAGATGCAAAGGCAGTGACAGAGGCAAATTCCATGTGCGATGATTTTGGACTGGACACAATTTCCTGCGGCGGAACAATCTCGTTTGCAATGGAGGCTGCCGAGAAAGGCCTCTTATCACCTGAGGACAATAACTGGATCAAGTTCGGTTCCAAGGATACGGTTCTGGGATTAATCAAGAAGATCGCCTTCCGTGAGGAGGGCATCGGTGACACACTGGCCGAGGGCACAAGGGCCGCTTCCTGGGTCATTGGACAGGATTCAAGATACTTCGCAATCCAGATAGCTGGAATGGAGCTTTCCGGTGTTAATCCCTTGGGGTGTTACTCCCATGCTCTTAATCTGGCAACAGCAGATTTTGCCAGTCATACAAGGTTCTGGCCGATTTCCGACGAAATGAACGGCAATCTGGAGATTGACACACTGGTACCCTACATTTCAGCAGGTCATGATGATGGAAATATTCGCAATTCAATTATTATATGCGACTTTTTACCTTACGGACTGGACAGACTGGCACCATTCCTGAACGCAGCAACCGGCGGCGATTATACCCCTGAGAAATTACTGGCCATGGGAGAGAGGATTCAGAGTCTTTCCCGACTGTACAATCTACGAACTGGCAGAACCCATGCAGATGATATTTTACCAGATAGATTCTATGAAGAAGAAAGCTGCTCCGGCCTAATGAAAGGTAAGAAAATATCCAGAGAATTCTTCGAATCCCAGGTTCAGGATTATTTCAAGCATCGGGGCTGGGATAGTGATGGAAAACCTACCGAGGAGACTCTGGCTAGGTTGGGATTGTCAGAGTTTAATGCAGATTTCTCGCAGCAATAAACGACTGTCCCTGCTTTGTGAGTTCCCTTGCCGTTATATTCAGAGCCTCGTGCTTGTCCAGATAGTTCTGTGTCAGTAAAGGCATCATATTATTTGCTTCAACATCTGCCCTTGGAAGGAAGTATTCTGCAATGTCTGAAGGATGTTCCCTTGATTGCTCCACTGCTATCTCTCCACCCTCGTGCTTTGCGCTGAGATTGGGCACCTGGAGTTCCAGAAGCTCATCACGGCGATTGTATGGCTGGATAACTATGCTCTTGTATGTCTCTGTAATATGATGTTCGAATCTAACATTGTCCTCTAAACCGAAGGCCTTGCGTATTTTCATGCTGGACTCGATTGTTGCATTGTTCACTGAGTTTGAATAATTGAAGCCAATAAGCGGTGTTGTACCGTCCGGCCTGGAGAGCAAACGTGCCGCCATGAGGGTCCAGAACACTGCATAAGGATTATCATTGCCCATGTACACAGATATCTTGAACTCCATGTCCACGCCAAGTTTGTGAAGCATGTACCCCAGCATTACTGTGCCAGGGTTGATGTTCAATACCTGTTT
>JAUWNU010000138.1 GCA_030612505.1 Methanomassiliicoccales archaeon | reverse complement strand
TGGTTCTGGAACGAAACAAAGGCAACTCTCACTGGCATCCATAACCCCAGGCAGAGGGGAGATGTTGTAGAGATAACTGTTCAAGCTGGCTAGAAGGATGATTCAGCACCAGGAAATGCCAATAACACCGCTTATATCGTCTCATTTACAACTGAAATAAATCCCTCGCCAGAGATTGTCCACACGAACATTTCTGAACCGCAGGAATTGGGTGATGAAATCAGAATAAACGCCACAATCACAGATGATGGAACAGTAACGAACGCCGTCCTTTGGTGGCAAGGTGTTGATGATATCTGGCATGAGAATTATATGAGTAAAAATGGTAATGATTGGGAATATTCGATTCCTGGCCAGATGAGTGAAAATGAAGTAAGGTATCAGATCAATGCGACAGATGATTTGCAACAGAAGAATACCACTATGATTTATGAATTTGACATTGAGGATACTACCGCGCCAGTTATTGTTCATACTCCTGTTGAAAGTGCTGTCGTTGGGGAGTTGGTTAATATCACTTGCCAGGTTACTGATTTGGGTGGGGTGAATGAGACCGCTGTGTATTTGTTTTATAAGACAATTGAAAGCAAATCCAGCTATACTCAGGTAACTATGAATAGCGGTTTCTGGTATGAAGTATCGACAAATTCGTTCGAAGAATATTATATCCAGGCATTCGACATCTATGGTAACTATGCAGTAAACGGAGTTCATTCTGTATATTTGAGGGATTTCACACCGCTTGATATTATACACCCAATAATATTGTTTGTAACTCCAACAGGCGATGACATTTCTATCTCAACGAGCATTTCTATTGTCTTTAGGGAAGATATGAATAAGACTTCTGTAGAAAATGCAATATCAATTTCGCCAGATATTTCCTTTAGCAGTTCGTGGACTAATGATCAAACTCTGATTTTATCGATTGTGGGCAATCTTTCCTACAACACTACTTATTCCGTTGCGATTAATACAGGAGCAAAAGACCTGGCGGGCAATACTCTGGGAAATGATTACACATGGCAATTTACAACAGCAGAAGAACCAGAAATAGTACAACAGCCAGCGTCTAATGATGTGGGCTGGATTGGGATTGTAATTTTCCTTGTTTCTGCAATAGCATTGTTGATGATAACGATTTTGTATAACAGGAAAGAACAAGAATAATTCATTACCTGATTGCAGTTGTTGAATGCAGCTCACAACGCTAACTAACGGCGCATTCGACCATGGTACGAAAAAATTTGTTAGCAAATTTAGTGCCATACTACTCGAAATGATGTAAAAGCAATTGGTGAATACGATAAATAAATTTAACGTTCAATAGTATTCGCCCTGATTGAGCAATTTATCACATATTCAATCAAAAAATGCCGTAATCGGACTTTTTTATTTCTTTGGATTACGGTTCCAAAGCTCCGGCAGAATATCGCCAGCCTTGCCCAGAAGCGTAAAATCTGCTACCAGGGATATTGGCGTTCTCTCAATATTAATCTCCACCACCATGGCCCCGGCTGCCTTTGCTGCCATTGGGAAGGATGCCACTGGATAAACATAGCCAGAGGTTCCCACCACCAGCAGGATATCGCATTCTCTGATGGCCTTTTCTGCTTTCACCAGTCCTTCAATGGGAAGTGATTCTCCGAACCACACCACATCAGGTCTCAGCAGGGCCCCGCACTCGCACATGGGGGGTAGTTTGCCAATAGGATTTTCCTCAAGATAGGTAATAGTTTCCTCATGGGTACACCTCACTCTCCAGATATTGCCGTGAATTTCTACCATATTATTGGAGCCGGCCTTTCTGTGAAGCCCGTCAACATTCTGGGTTATTAGAAGAAATTCTTGATAGTAATCCTCCATCCTGGCAATAATCTCATGGCCCGAATTTGGCTCAACCTTGCCTATTAGCTGCCTGCGCCAGTCATACCATTCCCATACTAACTCGGGATTTGAATTGAAGGCCCTGGGTGTAGCCAATTCTTCGGCCCGATATTTTTTCCATAGACCATCAGCACCCCTAAAGGTTGGAACTCCTGACTCGGCAGAAATACCCGAGCCAGTCACCACTACAATATTGCGTGATGTTCTAAATTTTTCCAGCATTTCCTCCTGAAAGTTCATATTGGACAATAGGTCAAGGAACATTATAAAATTATTCTAGTGGGGGCCCTCACACACAGCTAAATTTATATGATATTGATATATGGCCATAACTGGAGAAGAAAATATGCCAGATGATTTCGTAGTGACACCATGGGAGGTCAAGGGCGACATTGATTATGAGCGTCTTATCCAGACCTTTGGAACGCAAAAGGTGGATGAGGCCATAATCGGCAAGTTCACCGAACATACTGGCGAACTTCATACCATGCTCAAGCGCGGCATTTTCTACTCGCACAGGGACATGGACAAGATATTCAAGGACTTCGAGACAGGAAAAGGTTTTGTTCTGTACACTGGTCGTGGTCCCTCTGGCCATACACATCTGGGCCATCTCATGCCCTGGATTTTTACGAAGTATATTCAGGATAAATTTGGCGTTGAGCTGTACTTCCAACTAACAGATGATGAAAAATTCCTGTTTGGGCCTGATTTGACTCTAGAGGACACCAAGCACTTTGCCTACGAAAATGCACTGGACATCATAGCTATGGGTTTTGACAAGGATAAGACACACATATTCCTGGACACGGAATATGCCAATCAAATGTACAATATTGCCATCAGAGTTTCAAAGAAAGTAACTTTCAGCACTGCAAAGGCGGTGTTCGGATTTGACAATAGCACTAACATAGGGGCCATCTGGTTCACAAGCATGCAGGCAGCCACCTCATTCCTGCCAAGTGTTCTGAAAGGTCAAAACATTAGATGCCTCATACCATGTGCAATTGACCAGGACCCGCATTTCCGTGTTACCAGGGACATTGCAGAAGGAATTGGTTTCTACAAGCCAGCTCTTATTCACTGCAAGATGCTTCCGAGTCTAGCTGGTTCGGATAAGATGAGTGCCTCGCTGCCCAATACCAGCATTTTCACCATTGACACACCAAAGGAAATTAAGAAAAAGATTGGCAATGCATTCACCGGGGGATGTGCCAGCGTGGAGGAGCAGAAAGAACAAGGCGGAAACCCGGAAATCTGCTCGGTGTTCCAGTATCTGTATTACATTTTTGAGGAAGATGAGGATAAGCTGGCAGAGAGAAAGAGCCAGTGCCTTTCCGGTGAACTTCTTTGTGGTTATTGCAAGCAGTATCTAACTGAGAAAGTAACAACATTCCTCCAGGCCCATCAGGAGAGAAGGGAAGCTGCCAGGGATATTATTGAAGATTATATGCTCCGGGATTGTTTATGCAAGGAGGAATAACTTGAAGTTCCTCACTGTGGTAGGTGCTAGACCTCAATTTGTTAAAGCTAGTGTTGTTTCAAGGGCCCTGCGAGCGCGAAAGCACGAAGAAATATTATTGCATACTGGCCAGCATTATGATGATACCATGTCCAAGGTCTTTTTTGACATAATGAAAATACCACCGCCAGAGTATAATTTGGAGGTGGGTTCTGGACCCCATGGTTGGCAGAAAGCCCAGATGCTGGAAGGCATTGAGAAAGTTCTGCTTGATGAAAAGCCTGATTGGCTGCTTGTTTATGGTGATACTAATAGCACACTGGCTGGAGCACTGGCCGCCGCAAAACTGCATGTGCCTATTGCCCATGTTGAAGCGGGACTCCGTTCATTCAATCTGGCCATGCCAGAAGAGATAAACCGTAAGCTTACCGACCATATTTCATCACTATTATTTTGCCCGACCCAGGCAGCCATTGACAACCTGAAGAAAGAGGGAATTTACCAGGGAATTCATATTGTTGGGGATGTGATGTATGATGCCGCACTTGAATACAGCCAGCTTGAAACTGATATTCTTGAAAGAAATGATCTTGAGTCAAAGGAT
The DNA here is from genome assembly GCA_030612505.1 of Methanomassiliicoccales archaeon. Classification (GTDB taxonomy): domain Archaea; phylum Thermoplasmatota; class Thermoplasmata; order SG8-5; family SG8-5; genus JAGLQM01. The sequence goes on along the minus strand of JAUWNU010000138.1, from coordinate 997 downwards.
TATCTTATGCTAACTGTGCACCGGCCATCTAATACAGATAATACTCAAAATCTGAAGAATATTTTTGCAGCTCTGGAAGGCCAGAATATTATATTTCCGGCCCACCCAAGAACCGTGAACATCATGAAAGACAGGAGCATCCAGCTTCCTGAGGGCATCCAATTAATCAAGCCAGTGAATTATGTCGAATCATTGGCATTGGTAAAGAATGCCAGTAAATTGTTAACTGATTCAGGCGGCATGCAGAAAGAGGCATATTTCTTCGGAACCCCTTGTATTACACTTCGAGAAGAAACGGAATGGGTTGAGACCATTGATTTAGGGTGGAATGTCCTGACAGGGGCGAACCCTGAAAAGATAAAAGATGCTGTGGCCAATTTTGCGCCTTCCGGTGAGCGCCCTGAAATTTATGGTGATGGTAAGGCTAGCCAGCAAATTGTTCAGATCATAGAAGAATTTTGATTTATATTAGCGCATATCATTAAGTATATGCCATTGGTAAGGTGGCTTGGATTTGCCTGGATAACCAGCAAACCATAAACAAGGAGATATAATTATGTACGATCGCGAGATGCATAAAATAAAGTGCTCTGACTGTGGCAATGAAGCAGAAGTTCCCTTCAAGCCAGATGGAGACAGGCCTGTATATTGCAAGGACTGCTATTCAAAGCACGGACCACCAAAGAGATATTAGTTTAGTTTTCACAATTAATAGTTTCTAAAATGATGATTGGGCTAATGCCCAATCATTCCTTTTCCCCAAAATTGTATATTGATTTTATTTTAGGGTCTAGCTTACATTCAAAAGTTAAGGGTCTATGTTTGGTTATCGTTAGTGAGGGTCTCTGTTTAGTTATCGCTACAATAGGGTCTATATTTGGTTAATCGTTAATGAGGGTCTTTGTTTGGTTATAGTTAGTGAGGGTCTGTGTTTAGTTATCGTTACAATAGGGTCTATATTTGGTTATCGTTAGTGAGGGTCTAGAAAGCTGGCTTT
>JAUWNU010000113.1 GCA_030612505.1 Methanomassiliicoccales archaeon | reverse complement strand
CCCTAAAAGGAACATAATGAGCATTTCGAAGGTGCCGCTAATAGCTGAAGGGCGCCAAACATCCTTCAATTTTTTCGGGCTGAACTCAAGACCTACCATGAAAAGCAATAGTGATACACCAACCATGGCCAGTGCCTCTATCTCCTCCATATTATTGATGAGCTGGCTCCAGCTGTATGGGCCGATAATCATACCTGCAAAAAGATAACCCAGCATGGCTGGCTGTCCTAATCTATTGGCTGCGTAGCCCAGAATAAGGGCCATGATCATCATCAAGGCAATATCTGCCAGGAAGCTGAGAGCATCTACTTCCATTTCCCATCCTCGGATGTCCAGTGGACATCACAACAGTGCACTCATGCAAATTGTTTCAAATTATCTTATTCATTCTGTGCATCCAGAAGATGCGCAAGTGCGTCCCAAGACAGACATATAAATTAATATATTTAATAGTTGGGAATAAAAATGTTTCAGTTTCGGTGACCCCCTGTTCAGCCTTATATATGTTCCACACATAGTTGAGTTGCTGCCGAGCCCCCGTTGCCGGTGGCATAACAAAGAAACGGAGGTGAAAAAAATGGCAAAATCACAGCTTGTTGGCTATGTGAGAAAGAGCCGAAGTGGCGGCGCTCTGAATTTGAGCATCGACGCTGAAGCTTTTGCAAAGGCTGAACGCTACAAGTCCCAAGACGGTAGAGAGTTCGTAAGCCTCATAGCAAATGTAGACAAAATAGGCCAGATACTGGTAGGCGACCGAGAGGTCACAAGCCTTTGCCAGATAATTAATGCAGAATAGATTTTTTAATAAATTTATACTAATGGAATGGGCCTTGGCCTGTTCCCCCTTTAATTTTTTTAGAATAATTTATTATGTTGAGCCACATCAGCTGCCTCATGAAGTTCATTCCAGCCATATCCATCATGCACAAACATATAGCTGTGGTTGAGCACGGTAGATACGAGTATCTTCGTACCCAGGAGGGGTTATTGAGAAGCCCGGTTAATGTTGTTCAGGAACTTCCTGGTGATGAGATTTTTTTATTTGACATTGATGGTATGGAACGCAGTTCCCCAAACCTGGGAACAATTAAAAAAATTGCCGCTTACAAGGATATCTGGCTGGACGCCGGCACAGAAGATGTTCATGATATGATGGACCTTTTTGTCAATGATGCTGAATATGTGGTTATAGGCACTAAATCACTTCATAGCCTGGATGTGCTGGAGGAGGCTGCCGAACTTTCTGATAAGATAATATTCTCAATTGATTATGATGATGGAATTATAAGCCCGGATTATGATGTTTCTAAAATGAATATTGAGCAACTGGCTGAGGCCGTTAGAAAATTTAAAGATCTTGACACCATGATATTTATGGACCTGGGAAGTCATCGAAATAAAACGCCTGTGGACTTGAATGTCATAGCAGGTTTGACAAAGCTTTTTAAAAACGTCTATGTATCAGCCCATGTGATTCCTGATGATTATTCATTTCTGGAAGAGGCAGGCGTGGCTGGTCTAATCAGGGATTTCAGAAGCATAGAGAAGATTAATGCTCCAGAGATGCCTGATGAAGAGCAGGAGGTGGCTATAATTGAGCGAAATTGAAGTAGCACTGGCACAGCTTTTCCGGAAAAAAGGAAAATCATCATTAACTGAGAAAGAGTTTGTTTTTGCTGCATCGCTGGATTTACGATGGTTTACTCCAAAGGAAGCTCAAAAATTCCTTGATATCAGCATGGATAGCGAATTACTGGCACTGGATGGTGATAAAGTAAAACCAACATTCGATTACAAGGGCGTGGATATTCCTAAGGGTTATGCTCCTGCAGTAGAGCTGCTCCAGTCCTCTGTTAAGCCAAAAGGCATTTTCCTAAAAATTATTGACCAGATCTCGACTGAAAAGGACATACCAAGCAAGGATGTTATTTCTGCAGTGAACCAAACCCAGGACCGCATGAATATTGCTGTTGAGGTTGCCGCACTTATTGTGGCCAGGCAATATGGAATAGACATTTCTGAGTATATTGACCAGATAGAGGAAGATATAGGAACTCGATACAGGGGCTAGGGTTCAGGGTCTAGGGTCTAGGAAAATTAATGAGGCCGGTGAATCAAAAACCAGCTCATCTATTGTTTTGGGTCTCCAGCCAAACAACCCTAGACCCTTAATAACGATAATTAAACAAAGACCCTATTACTTTTGTATACAAACACAGACCCTCTCTAACGATAACCAAACATAGACCCTTTATTAGCGATAATTAAGCATAGACCCTCACATAACGATAACTAAACATAGACCCTCTCTAACGATAACCAAACATAGACCCTAATTAACGATAATCAAGCATAGACCCTATTACTTTTGTATGAAAGCTTAGACCCTTTATTAGCAATAATTAGCCAATATACTTCAGTTCATCGCCTGACGGCTCCACTACTGGCTTCATCTCATTGAGCTTTGAAGTTAGGTCATCAATTTCTTTTGCATGCTCTTCGAGTTCTGTGAAATCAATTTCCACATCAAGCAATTTTCCAAGTGCAGCCAGAACTGTCTGGGCACTCCTTGGATCCGAGAAATATCCTGAGGTTTCGCCCATTAGGCAGGCAGCATCCATGTCTCTTATTTGACCAAGTCCCAGTAAAAGGCCTGCGGCACCTACTATTCCGCCGGCTGGCTCATCCTTGGAGAATTCAACACCTGCAGCTTTAAGCTTCTCCACAAATTCCGGGGAGGTTGCCGCGCCCAGAACCCTGGGTTCAGTGACAATTTTACCCACGCTCCAGCCGCCTAGGGTGTAAACTGTTTTTCCACCATACTTTTCCAGTATATCCAGAACCTCATAGGAAAGGTCATACTGGCCTTCCTGAGATGTTCCCTGATAATCGCCTGAGAGTATGATTAGGTCTTGTCCAGTCTTAGATTTATGATAGTAAAGGTCATTTGATACAAGCCGAACCACACCATCCTCGCCAATGAGTATCTGAGGCGGGAAATGTTTTGAGAATATGCTGGCGAACTTCTTTGCCTTCAATTTATCAGCCAGGTGTTCTGCTGCCAGCTTACCTACATTTCCAACTCCTGGCAATCCCTCTACTAGAACTGGGTTCTTCAGCTTTGGCTCTTCATAATACTTGACAATAATATCTTCCATGTTACTTCTCCTCCCTTGCTAATGCCTTCAATTGACGGCGATATTTTCCATAACGATCTTCAGGTGAAAATTTTGGAGGATGTGGTGTTATTGTATTTTCCTTGCAAGTTTGGCAAGTCTCCTTCAGGGTGTATGAACCGCAGCCCATGCACCTGGCCATTCTCTGAGACATTTAAGAACCTCGCTCGAACTTGCCTGCACCGCCAACTTTCTCTATTTCGGAAATTGCCTTGTTAGCGGCCTTGCGTATGAGTTCTTCTGCAGCTTTAAATTCTTCTTCCTGAACAATTATCCGATACTTGGGCGCTCCAAGATATTGGATCGTAACCTGGGCATCTCCAGAGGTGAGATTTTCTGCAGCCATTAACGCCTTCTTAATCTCCTCGATACCTTCGGGACCATTACAAGTTATCTCTATGACGCCGTCGATTCTGGCCATTGAAATTGTCACATTTTCCTGGGCAACCTTCACAAACTCTTCAGTCCACTTGCCCTTGAACTTCTTTGGAAGCTGGCCCTCGGCTGCGGCTTCCTCGAATGCAATATAATGGCCTCCGAATTCTTCCATGATCTTCGGACTATGTTTTTTCCGAAACTCTTCCACAGTTATGTCCAGACGTTCAGACACTATCTCAATTAATTTAACGGCCTTCTGCTCATTCTTCCAGTCTTGAATTTTCTCTCGCTTCTGGTGAGCATTGACCTTCTTCAAACTCAAGTCTATATGGCCCTTGGATTTCTCAATCTTCATGACTTTACAAACAATACGCTGGCCATCGCGAACATAATCGCTCATGCGCTTGACCCAGCCTGTTGCTATTTCAGCAACATGGATGAAGCCTTCCTTGTTTGGATATTCCTCTAATTCAACAAAGGCACCAAAATTCCGCACGCTCTTTACTGTGCAGACTACTAAATCTCCTTCCTCGGGGAAAAAATCATCGGACATTATTCTACAACCTCGACTATCTCGCCTTTGATGGAACACTTGCCTCCAGTAGGCGTAGCCAGGGTTGATCCACATGCCTGACATGGCACACGTGTTGCTGCCTTGACGAATAAAATTTGCTTATTGCTACAGTCAGGACATTTGACTTCCACGAATTTGGCATCTACAATTTCTGTTGATTTGGCCATAACTATTCCTCCGTAAGCTCGAATTTCTTTGATCTCTGGGCAGCTGGCTGGACATAGGACTTGCAATCAGGGCATTTGTATTTCAGCCAAACACGTCTTGTTGGTTTTTCCCGGCCTTCTGGTTTTGGTCTTGGGAAACCTCCGTATCCTGCTGTTACTTTTCTGAAACGCCTCTGCCCCCACTTAAGTTCGCTGGCCCTCTTCTTCTTTACCCTCTCGACATCGTGCCTGGTGTGTTTTTTGCACTTGGGGCAATACATGCTCACTTTTCTTGGAAGCTTCATATTTATCCTTCCTAATTATTAACCTGGCAATGAAATACACTGCGCTGGCAGTCGACTGCCCCAGGCGCATTTGCCTCTGGCAGTGGAAAGCAATGAAACAACAACCCGTATAATAAGGTTACCATATAATACAAAAAAAATACTGGCTACCCATTACCGAAGCATTGGAAGTTTCAGGCCCTTTTCCTTGGCAGTCTTTATTGCAATGTCGTATCCAGCATCTGCATGCCTCATGACCCCAGTTCCAGGGTCGCTCTTGAATACCCTCTCAATACGCTCATCGGTAAGCTGGGAACCGTCCAGAACAACCATCATTCCCGAATGCTGGCTAAGGCCGATGCCCACGCCGCCGCCATTGTGAAGTGCCACCATATCTGCGCCGGAAGCGCAATTTAGCAAGGCATTTAGAAGTGGCCAATCTGCAACAGCATCTGTGCCGTCCTTCATTCCTTCGGTCTCACGGTATGGGGATGCCACTGAACCAGAATCTAAATGATCTCTGGTTATGGCAATTGGGCCTATTTCGCCATTCCTGACCATCTCATTCATTTTCTTGGCGAATTTATGCCTTTCTCCATAGCCAAGCCAGCATACCCTTGCTGGCAGGCCTTCCCATGGTAAATATTTCTCAGCAAGCTCAATCCAGTTCATTAGTAATTTGTTCTCTGGAAACATCTCAATTATTGCTTTATCGGTTGCCAGAATATCCTCTGGATTTCCAGACTGTGCTATCCAGCGGAAGGGCCCCCGGCCCTGGCAAAATAGCGGGCGCACATAGGCCAGCACGAATCCCGGGTAGGCAAATGCATCCTTGAAACCAGATTTCTCAGCCTGGCCCCGAAGATTGTTCCCATAATCAAATACAATAGCGCCTTTCTCCTGGAATCCAACCATTGCCCGGCAATGCTCTTCCATTGACTTCAGGGACTGGCTAATATATTTTTCTGGGCTTGAAGTTCGAAGCTTATCGCATTCATCTAGATTTGAGCCGAAAAATCCCTTTGGAACATAGCCATTTAGCTCATCATGGGCTGAAGTTTGATCGGTAACCACATCAGGAATTATGCCGCGATTGAGAATCTCTGGAAACACATCAGCACAGTTGCCAACAAGGCCAATTGATATTGGATTGTTTTCTGAGATTGCTTTTTTAACCATCTCAAGAGCCTCATCAAGGTCCTGGGTCATGTAATCGCAGAATCCAGCATCCAGTCTGCGTTGTATGCGCTTTGGGTCAACCTCAACCACAAGGCCGATTCCACCGGCCATTTTTATTGATAAAGGTTGGGCGCCACTCATACCGCCCATTCCTCCTGTCAGGCAGAATTTGCCCTTCAGACTTCCATCATCAAAATGTTCCTGTGCCAGTGCCGCGAAAGTTTCATAGGTTCCCTGAATAATTCCCTGGGTTCCGATATAGCACCACGAGCCAGCAGTCATCTGGCCGTACATCATTAGGCCCTGAGCTTCAAGTTTGTTAAAATGTTCCCAATTGGACCAGTTGCCAACTAGATTTGAATTGCAGATTAGCACCCTAGGCGAGTTCTCAAAAGTTTTGAAAACACCAACTGGCTTGCCGGATTGAATCAGCAATGTCTCGTCAATCTCCAGGTTTTCAAGGCTGGTTTTGATTGTGTCAAAGCAATCCCAATTCCTGGCTGCCTTTCCTGTGCCGCCGTAGATTATGAGGTCATCTGGCCTCTCAGCATTTTCCAGATTATTATGCAGCATCCTGTAGATTGCCTCTATTCGCCAATTCTTGCAATGTAATTTATTGCCCCGCGGTGCCTTGTATTCCCTGGCCATGAAATCAACTCGCCAGGGCATTGTTCAATAACATAAAAATTGTTTGGCCTTATTCAAATATGAGATGCTCAATCCTGCCCTAAACGTCCCCTGAGTAGTTCCAAAATCTGCTCTTCTCGAGGCGTTGGCTTGTTGGCCAGCATATTCAGAATTTCTTCATAAAGGTCAACGTGTGCATCCTGCTTGGGAATATCATTAATGATTTTGGTTTCCATGGATTTATGTTCCTCGTCACTAACGCCCAGATGGTCTTTTAATGCATCAATAAGATGTTTTTCTGATGTTGTCAAAATACCATTGCGCCAGGCAACGCCCAGTGCATTGCGATATACCTCTGCCCTGTGTGTCTTTTCATCCATCATGCGCCTTCGATTTTCCTCAATAGATTCCAGATTCTTCATTAGCAAAACATCAACAGCATCCATTGCCTCTGCCACAATATCTGAAAGGGTCAGGTGAACAGAAGTTGCCCCGTCAATTTCAGAGACCAGCATTTCCTGGGTCTTGTCATTTATCTTGACCATTACCTTCTGGCTTCCAACATGCTGGGCTATTTCCTTTGCCTTTGCCTTACCTGGGCCAGTTAGAGAATAGCATCTCATTCTTTGCTTGGCACCCCTGACATGGCAGACTTTCTCGTCGATCATGCCATCTTCCATGAGCTTTTTTAAGTATCTGGAGACATGCTTTCTCTGCACCTTCACATTAATGGCTATTTCCTTCTGGGTGAGGTCTGATTCTGCTTCATAAACATCATCCAGGCTGCCAAAGTTTGACAAATATAGTAAAATTCTATCTTCGGTGTGTAATGCGATTCCGCTAGGCATTGGGGGTTGATGTTTTGCTTTCTATAAAAAGTAAACTACCGTTCCATAAATGACCTGGCGTTCAGCAAGGTACAGCAATAAAAGGATATTGAATGTTTATTGATAATCATAAATAATCAACTTCGAGCAGCGTGCTATAAAAGGCTATCGAAGTAAAGATTGACAAAGAATAGATTCATAGCTGTCGCTCTATTTCATTGTTGCAGACTGTATGCCAGCACATTATTTTCTTGATGTTCTTATCACGGTTCCGAGTTCGCT